>JAFGSS010000143.1 GCA_016934555.1 Acidobacteriota bacterium
AGTGGTCGCAGCTGTAGACGTCGCCGCGCGGGTCGATCACCGGCACGTTGCATTCCGGGCGCAGGACGCAGAGGGTGTGCCCGAGCCCGAAGGCCCCGCGCGCCGCCTCTTCGAAGAGCTGCACCCGGACGCGGCCGATGTCCCGCTGGAGCCAGCGGTCGAAAACCGCGCAGAGGAACTCCCCCCACCCTTCGGCCGAGACCGAGCGCTCGCTTACCCCCCCTCCGGGGACCGGCTCCACCAGGGGCAGAAAGGTGAGGTCCCCGAATCCCGCGTCCACCAGAAAATCGTAGACCTCCAAGGGAAAACGGGCGTTGCCCGAATGGATGACGGCCAGGGCCTCGACCGGGACCCCGTGGCGCCCGAGGCGCTCGCACGCCCCCATGACGAGGGCGTGGGTGGCGCCGCCGCCGGGGGACACACGATAGAGGTCGTGAAAGCGCGCGGGCCCGTCCAAGCTGAGGCCGACGCGGAACTTTTCGTCGGCCAGGAAGCGGCACCACTCCCCGTCGAGGAGCAGGCCGTTGGTCTGGATCCCGTTTTGGATCTCCCGCCCCGGGGGGCAATGCCTCTTCTCGAGCGCCACGATCCGCCGGAAGCGGTCGAGGCCGTAGAGGGTGGGTTCGCCGCCGTGCCAGGCAAAGGGGATCACCGGGCCCGGGGCGCACTCGATCTGCTGCCGGATGGCGGCCTCGAGCACCTCGTCGGGCATCCGGCAGGAGTCCCCGTGGGGGAGGGCGTAGCAATAGGCGCAATCGAGGTTGCACCAGGTCCCCACCGGCTTGGTAAATACCTGGTATTCCAAGGGCATGGGCGTCCCCGGTTTCAGTGGAGGGTGGCGCGGAGGCCGAGCCCTTCCAGCAGGGCGACGAGTGTGCGCATCCGGGCCTCGGAGGGGGGGACGGCTTCGAGCACCTTCCCCCGGTTTTCGATCCGCTGGTACTTGACGACGCCGAGGTTGTGGTAGGGGAGGAGCTGCACCACCTCGACCGCCGCGCCGAGCGAGAGGCAGAAAACGCCGATCTCCCGGATGGCGGCGTCGGAGTCGTTGAAGTCGGGGATCACCGGCACCCGGACCTGCATCTTCCCCCCGCGCCCGGCGATCAGCCGGGCATTGTCCAGGATCCGTTCGTTCGACACCCCGGTCGCCGCCCGGTGGACCGCCCCGTCCATCTGCTTGAGGTCGTAGAGGAAGAGGTCGGTATGGGCGAGCGCGCGCTCCACGACGTCCGCGGGCACGTGCCCGGTCGTGTCCAGCGCCGTGTGGATGCCTTGCTCCTTCAGCTTCTCGAGGAAGCGGAGGACGAATTCGGGCTGGTAGAGGGGCTCCCCCCCCGAAACCGTGACGCCGCCGCCCGAATGCTCGTAGAACGGCCGGTCCCTGAGGACGCGCGCGAGGAGTTTTTCGAGAGTGTAGTCCGTCCCGCAGATCTCGAGCGCCTTCGGGTAGCAGGCGCGGGTGCACGCGCCGCAGGCGTCGCACGAAGAACGGTCGATCCGGACCAGCCGGATCTCCTCCCCGCTCGCCGCATTACGGGTTAGGTCGCCGGGGGAGAGGGCCCCGCGGGGGCAGACCGGGAGGCAGCGGCCGCAGGTTTCGATCCCGATGCAGCGCACGGCCATCCAGGCCAGTTGCGGCGCGAACGCCTGCGATTCGGGGCTGTGGCACCAGGGGCAGCAGAGGGGACACCCCTTGAAAAAGACGGTGGTGCGGATCCCCGGGCCGTCCTGGATCGAAAAGCCCTGGATGTCGTAAACCTTTCCCGTGAGCTCCCTTTCCATAGGCTAGAGATGGAGCTCGGTGCGCCGGATGATGTCGTCCTGGCTGGCCCGGTAGAGCTCGACGAAATAGGCGGAAAAGCCCGCGATCCGCACCACCAGGTCACGGTAGTCCTCCGGCGCCTCCTGGGCGCGGCGCAGGGTGTCGGCGCCGACGATGTTGAACTGCATCTCCATCCCCCCCAGGGCGAAATAGGTCCGGATCAGGGCGATGAGCTTTCCCTTGCCGCTTTCGCTCGCCAGCGCGGTGGGGTGAAAGCGCATGTTGAGCAGCGTCCCGTTCGAGAACTTCTTCTGGTCGATGACGGACACGGACCGGAGGGTCGCCGTCGGTCCCGCGCGGTCCATCTGCTGCACGGGCGAGATGCCGTCCGAAAGCGGGGTCCCCGCCTTGCGGCCGTCGGGGGAGGCGGCCGTCGACATGCCGAACAGGACGTGGGCGGTGACGGGGAAGAGGCCGGCGGCCCAGCGGCCCCGCGGGCCGGTGGCGGCATTGATCGCGTCGCCGTAGATGTCTGTAGCCCAGCGGGCGAAGCGGTCGGCGTCGGGATCGTCGTTGCCGTAATGGGGCGCCTCGCCCAGGATCCTCTGGTGCAACTCCTCGTGCCCCTCCCAGTCGGCCATGACGGCGTCGTAGAGCTCCCTTGCGGTGACGCTCCGCTCGTCGTAGACGAGGCGCTTGACCACGGCCAGGCTGTCGGCGATGTTGCCGATGGCGATGGCGGCGTTGCCGGTGGAGTTGTGCCGCGCGCCCCCCTTCATGACGTCACGACCCGATTCCATGCAGCCGTCGATGGTGGCCGAAAGGAGGGGGAGCTGCATGTGCTCCGAGGCGAGCATCTCCCAGGTGTTGACCAGGCTGACGTGCCAGCCGACGAAGTACTCGATCTGCCGTTTGACCGCGTCGAGGACCTCGTCGAACGTCTCCATCTCGTACAGGTACCCGGTCGGCAGCCCCACCCGGCCCCCGCGCCGGCCGTCGGGGCCCGGCATCGGGTTGTGCCCGTCGTTGATGGCGAGCAGGAAGGCGCCGAGGAGGTTGAAGAACGACTCGGTCCCGTTGCCGCCGGGGCACGCCCACTCGTCGCCGCACCCCTGCGGCTCCACGCAGCCGATCAGGCAGTAGTTGCGCGCGCTTGCGAGCGGGAGCCCGCGCGCCATGAGGGCGGGGATGATGACGTCGTCGTTTTCGAACGTCGGCACCCCCCCGGCGATGCGCGTCGTCTCGATGGCCGCGTCCCAGAGTTCGGGCGGCGTCCCCTTGTGGATCCGGAGCGACTGCGGCGGGTCGTGTAGCAATAGCCGCCCCGCGGCCTGCAGCATCATGTAGCTCACGGGGTTGGTCGCGTCCCGGCCGTCCCGGGTGACCCCTCCCAGCGTCATCAGCTGCCCGCTGGTGTAGCCCGGGCCCGAGAGCGTCGCGAAGTAGGGCCAGATTTTGTTCATTTCCGCGACTTTAAGGTAAAATAAATCAAGTAATTCTTGAGCTTTTGCGGCCGTGATCCGGCCCGCGGCGAGGTCGGCTTCGTAAAAAGGCCCGAGGTACTGGTCCACCCGCCCGAAGCTGATGCCGTGCTGCTGGGCGTCGAGGCAGAGTCCGACCTGGTAGAGGAACATGCACTGGATGGCGTCGTGAAACGACCGGCAGGGGTTGGCCATGATCCAGCCCAAGCTGTCGGCCATTTCGAGGAGTTCGGTCTTGCGCGCCGGGTCCATTTCGAGCGCCGCCTGGCGCGCGCACTCCTCCGCGTAGCGGCGCGCGAGGGTGATCATCCCGTCGCATACGATCGTGACGGCGCGGTAAAAGTTATAGCGCTCGGCCCCGGTGCCATACATCCGTCCCTCGAGGTCGCGCATCTTTTCCTCCGCCTCGGCCCGGATGGCGCCGAAGCCGCGGCGGAGGGCGGTTTCAAAATTGGCGACGAAATGGCCGGTGGGGGAGGAGCAGGTGCCCGTCGTCCCGAAATAGGTCACGCCGCTTCCGGCCGCGGCGAAGTAGCCGGGGGGGATGTACTCGTCCACCTTGGCGCTCAGGCACTCCTTGCGCCAGTAGTCGCCGGTCTCGAGCAGGTAGCGGGTGTCCTCCTCTGAGATGTCGTAGGGGTCGGTGTCCCGCTTCGGGATGGTGCCGGCGGTGAGTTCGTCGAGAAACCAGCCGAAGGAGATTTCCGGGTAGAGGGCGCAGGCGCGGTAGCGCGTGGCCTGCCACCCGACGATCACCTCGCCGGGGTTGACGAGCACCGGGAGCTTCTGGCAGATGTTGCGGAAATTCTTGGCCCGTTTCAGGATCCCCTGCAGCTGCGGGTGCTCGCGGTAGAAATTGGTGACGATCCGGTAGCGGGCGGTGCAGATGCTCGGTTTCGCCGTGCGGTACTTCTCCCGGATGGCGGCGACGCGGTCGGTGACGGGGCTCAACACATACATACCATTCCTCCCGGGGCCCGAGGGCCCGAAAGATCATTCTACCGGGAACCGCCCCCGTCCGACAATGGCTTAACCCGGGGTAGGGTGGAAGCTGCTGGTGCAATCAAGCTGAGGGGCGAAGATACGATCAGGCACCCTCATGGGGCTGTTCGTAAAGAAGACGACCCGCGTCCTTCCAGGGGATCCGGACGGCGCCTTTCTTGATGCTCCTGCCGAATATGCCGACTCCACGCCGTCGGACCGTGAGAAAGCCGTACTCCTGCAATCGATCAAGGACCGCAAGGGCTCATCGGGAGCTGCAGGGTACCGGATGCCCCCTGCCGTTCCATCCCTGCGAGGGTCGCAGGATGATGCCTACAACGCCATGACGAAAAAGGAATCTTAACCGGGACGTTAAAGGAGCAGGCGATACAAAGGCCAGGAGGCATAGGGCTAAGACAAGAAGGATCTGTTGCCGTTAACGGAAATCAGCGCTCGCGCATCAACAGATTTCGCCGGACTCCTCCGCGGCGCCCCATTTTACAATCCTTCGCTCAAAACACCCCCAGCCTCATTAGATACATAGCCGGAAGGTCTGGCAGGGTCACCGCCGGGAGGGCAAGCCTATGGGTTGTCCGGCCGCCTTGCCCGAAACCTATTTCCCGCGCCGTCCGGAGAAAAGCGTACTCTACGAAACTGTCGCCGGGCACCTCGAAACCTTCCTGGCCCGGCAGCGCGAGCGCGACCGGCCGATACCCCGCTTCGTCGAGCGCGAACTGCGCAAGTTTCTGGAATGTGGTGTGGCGGCCGGGGGATTTCTGCGCGTGCACTGCGACGCCTGCGGGCTGGACCGGGTTTTTCCCGAAGAACCGGTCCGGCAATGGGTGCTGTCCGTTCCCTATCCCCTGCGTTACCGCCTCGCCAATGACGCTTCGCTGGTGACTGCCGTCGCCAGGATCTTCCAGCGGGCCGTATTCGCCTCCATCCGCCGCCGGGCAGGGATGCGGTCCCTGAACCGCCGCGCCCGCTCGGGGGCCGTCCTCTTCATCCAGCGCTTCAGCGATGCGCTCAATCTCGACCCCCATTTCCACCCCCGATGACAGGGAAGTGGCGCGCGTGGCGCGGCGCGTCCGGCAGCGGGTCGGGAAACTTCTGGAGGCCCGGGGACTGGATTCAGAAGCCGATGCGTATGGTGTGGACCGGCTGTGGGACGAGCAGCCTCTGCTGGCCGAACTGTACAGCGCCTCGATTGCCGGGCGGGTGGCCGCGGGCCCGCGCGCCGGAAGAAGCGTCATCAGGCTGGGAGCGCAGCCGGGCGGAGGCGTCGAGCCCGTTAAAGCCAGTTGCGCGGCCTCCGGCGGGTTCAGCGTTCATGCCGGCGTCGCTGTTCCGGCCCATGACCGCAAACGCCTGGAGCGACTGGCACGCTATGCCGCGCGTCCCCCGATCGCCACCGGGAGGCTGTCGCGCCTGGAGGACGGCCGGCTGCTCTACCGCCTCAAGCGGCGCTGGAGCGACGGGACGAGCCACGTCCTCTACCATCCGCTGGAACTGATGGAGCGGCTGGCGGCCCTGGTGCCGCCGCCGCGCTACAACATCATCCGCTATTACGGGGTGCTGGCTCCCCGATCGGCCTTTCGCCCGATGATTGTCACACGGTGGAGGGCGGAACCAGACGAATCCCCGGACGGCTCTCAGGGCAGCCTCAGGGCTTCCGCGGAGAGCCAGGCAAGTCCGGAAGCCGAAAACAGGGGGCAGGGAAAAAAGAGAAATTATTCCTGGGCTCAACTGATGACACGAGTCTTCGAGTTGGACGTCTTCTGCTGCCCCCGCTGCGGGGGGCGAATGCGGATCATGGCCGCCATCGATTCACCGGAGGTCATCACGAAAATCCTTGCCTGCCTGGGCCTCCCGATCCGCCCGCCACCCGTGGCTCCGGCGGTGCCCGACCCGGAATCGCTGTGCTTTTGACCCGCCCCGGCAGCCAATCCGCCCTGCAATAAATACCGCCGTGTCAAAAATCCAATATTGATCGCTCCGATCTTCGGTTAAAATGCCTCTCATAGTCAAGGTGATGCTTTCGCAGTCGACATAATGGAGCTTATCGGAAGAGGGGAAGGGTGAAGCGAATACCGGCGCCCTGACGAAAACGGCAGCTGATCCTTCCTATCCATAACGGCGGTATGGCCTTCGAATGCTTTGGGGAGCGCGAAAAAAGTCAGCATGGCCGGCTACCCTCTACGCCAAGTGCGATATAGTCAACTCCGTCCCGGAAATCTTTATTGTTGTAAAGACGCCAGCAATCCAGAATGACGGGAGTTTTCATTTCCCGGATGAAATCCTGCGGTGTGAGTTGTTTGAACTCTTTCCATGGCGTCAACACAATGCAGAGTTCGGTATCCCGTAAACACTGTTCAATCGATTCTGTATACTCGATGCTGTTTCCCGGCAGAACCTGGCGTGTATTTTCGATCCCGGCGGGGTCGAAAACCTTCAACAGCGCGCCTTCCTGCACGAATATTTGAGTCACCCCGAGCGCCGCGGATTCCAGCACGATATCCGTATCAGGTTTATACGTCAGGCCCAGCAAAGCTACTTGTTTCCCTTTGAGCGGTCCCACTTTCTGGATGATCGTTTCAATAATGCGGCCATTCTGAAGATCATTGACCTGATCAGCGGCGTTGGCCAACAGCGCCTGGCATCCTATCTGCCGTGTAAAGGCGATGAATGCTTTTGTATCCCGGGGGAAGCAGGGCCCGCCGTAACGAGTAGCGCCGGTCAGGAATTTCCTTCCGATCCTTCTATCGCACCCGAGTATTTCGCTGACTTTGTCGACATCACCACCAGGCACTTTTTCACAAATTTCCGCAATCGTATTGGCGAAACTCATTTTAACGGTGAGGAAGACGTTCAGGGAAATCTTGGCGATCTCCGCATTGGTCAAGCTGGTTCTGACGATCGGGGGATTGTTCTCGCACGTGGCAGTATAGATGTCCGCCAGCATATCACCGGAGACCTTGTCCGATTCTCCGATGGTCACGACATCCGGATTCAGGAAATCCCTGATCACACTCCCTAAAGCAAGAATCTCCGGGTTGTAGCACAATCCAAAATCCCGTCCACACAGCTTGCCGGAGGTTTCTTCCAGTATGGGTTTGACGACGCGTTCGGTCGTACCGGGGAGGATGGTGCTCCTCAAAGCTATCACCTTGAAGTCTGCGGTCTGTTTCAGGTGTTTGCCAATTTCTGCGGCCACCGGTGCAATGTATCTTGTTGAGAAACCGCCGTCCTGTTCACTCGGAGTACCGACAAAAATAAAGATGACCGAAGACTGTTTCACCGCTTTCTCATAGTCATCAGTCGCTATCAGTCTTCCTCTGGAGCGCTCAATAAGATCACTCAATACGGGTTCATATAACGGACTTTCCCCCGCATTGACCGCATCAATCACTTTTTTGTCAATATCCACACCGATGACGTAATGGCCTTTATCCGCCAGGCAAGCCGCCATACCAAGACCGAGCTTACCCAAGCCTATGACTGACAAGGTTTTCTGCATGGGTTTCTTCCTCAATGATATGCAATATGGATTATTAAGTTGAAGGAGAAGCGATTCCCGGCGGCCAACAGCTGATTGATTTCACGATCAGCATGACAGGGTGCAGAGAATCAAGCTCCGTTATAATAGCTGGGATTATCATGACCTTCCCGGTTCCATTTTGTCAATTTGATGTACGAGGGATGCTTCTGATAAACAACGCCGATATTTTTCAGCGGACGCCGCTTCCGGGTCAGCCGCGGCTTTGCCGAGGTGGAGATCCAGCTCGCGCGCGACTACACCTTCACCCTGCTCGTGGCACATTTGAAATCAGGGCGCACCACACCGGAAGCCGACGAAGCGGAGATGCGTGCGGAGGAGGCAAAGATTCTTACAATACGCCCATAGTCGAGATGATGCCGCCTGAGTCGACATAATGAGGCTGCAATAAATACCGCCGTGTCAAAAATCCAATATTGATCGCCCCGATCTTCGGTTAAAATGCCTCTCATAGTCAAGATGATGCTTTCGCAGTCGACACAATGGAGCTTATCGTAAGAGGGGAAGGGGAAGGGTATACCGGCACCTGGAGGAAAACGGCAGCTGATCCTTCCTATCCATCAACGGGTGCAAGGCGTGTCACGGGGCGAAC
>JAFGSS010000001.1 GCA_016934555.1 Acidobacteriota bacterium
GCTTCGAAAGTGACGACATCATCGAACTGGTCGAGGAGGGGGAAGACCTCGGCTGGATCCTCGACCGGCTCGGGAGCGGCAGCAGCGGCATGGACCGGGAAGAGGCGGCGGCGCTGCTGGGGCAGCTCCGCTCGCTCCTCGGACCGGGGCCCGGACCCGGATCCGCGGTCGAAGGGAAAGATACCGTCCCGGATGCGGCCGGGCCCGGGGCGCCCCCCCCGGAGGATGCGGCGGACCTTTCCACGCTCGATTTTGGTCAATTACTCGATTCCCTCCCCCCGGGCGTGAAGCTCCCCCCCGGGATGAGCCTCGGCAAGATCAGGGAACTGATGGAATCGCCGCAGGGGAAAGCCATGTCCGACTTCCTCCTCTTCTGTCAGGAGAGGGGGATCGAGATGAACGAGAAAAGCATGACCGACCCCCGGACGGAAAAACTGCGGGAGGAGTGGCAGAAAACGCCCCGCGCCGCCTTCGACGGCAAGACCCCGGCCGAAGTCCTGGAGGAGAGCCAGGGGCCCCTGCCGGGCAAGGTGGAGACCTTCCGGCGGGAAGAGGCGCGCGTGGGGCGCAACGACCCCTGCCCCTGCGGCAGCGGGAAGAAATTCAAGAAATGCTGCGGGAAAGCCTGAGGGAGGGGGCGGTCATGGAAAAGAACAAGCGCCTGGTGCTCGATTTCTACGAGGAGGTCCTCTGCGGCCGGAACATGGCGGAGGCCCCGCGCTTTCTGCACGAGGATTACGTGCAGCACAATCCCTACGCGGCGCAGGGGATCGCCGGCTTCCTGGAGTTCCACCGGGGATTTTTCTCCGCCATCCCCGACGCGCGCGTCACCGTCAACATGACCGCGGCCGAAGGGGACCTGGTGTTCGTCCACGGCACCTACACCGGCACCCATACCGGCGAGGGGTTTCTCGACCTGCCGCCCACCGGGAACAGGGTGCGCTACGACGTCGTCGACATCTTCCGGGTGCGGGACGGGAAACTGAGCGAGCACTGGGACGTGGCCGACACGCGCGCCATCTTCACCCAGCTTGGCGCCCTCCCCCCGGTCCCCGGACCCTGACCCCCCGCCGATTTTCCTGCCGGAATCCGCCCGATCCTGTCGATATGAAGAGGTCCGGGCGCTGATGCCCGGATTACGGCGGACCCCCCTGGCCCATGACACGTTCTGAAGGAAGCGATTCCGGCGCGAAAAGGAAACGACGCCCCCCGGCGGCTCGGGGTGAGGGCGCGTCCCCTTCTTTCGGTGAGGCGGAATGGCGCCGATTGAAGCAGGAGCTCGAGTATTCCAACACCCTGATGCGGACGCAGCAGGAATGCGCCCTGGACGGCATCCTGGTCGTGAGCGAGAAGGGGAAGATCGTTTCCTACAACCAGAAGTATGTCGATATCTGGAAGCTCCCCGAAGAGATCCTGGCCTCGCGCTCGAATGAACGGGCCCTCGAGTACGCCTCCGGGCTGGTGCTGAACTGCGATGCCGCCAACGCCGTGGTGCGCGACCTGTACGAGAACCGGCGCAGCAGGAGCCATGACGAGATCCTGCTGCGGGACGGCAGGGTGCTGGAACGCTACTCCGCCCCCCTGGAAGCCGACGACGGCCGCTACTACGGCCGGGTGTGGTATTTCCGCGACATCACCCCCCACAAGAAGGCGGAGGACAGGATCCGGCAGGCCAACGAGCGGCTGCGCGGTACGATCAGCCAGCTGAAGGAACAGAAGAAACAGAGCGGCATCCTGAGCGAGATGCGCGAGATACTTCAGGCCTGCGACTCCACCTCGGAAGTCGGTTCGATCGTGCGGAGATCGATGCTGAAGCTTTTCCCGCACGCCTCCGGGGCCCTGTACATGATGGGCGGATCGGGCCGGGAGCTCGAGGCCGTCGCCGCCTGGGGGCCGGGATCGGACGCTGCGAGCCCGGGAAGTTTTCCGACGGACCATTGCTGGGCGTTGCGGCGCGGGCGCCTCCATCTGGTGGACGAACCTGGCGCAGGTCCCGTGTGCGCCCACCTGCGGAAGGGATCCCGCACCCCCTCGGCCTGCGTCCCGCTCGCGGCGAAGGGGGAGGTCCTCGGGATCCTTCACCTGCGGGTGGAAGAGGGCGTCCCCCAGGAAATCCAGGCCCGGACCACCGGCCAGATCGGAAGGCTGGCCACCACGATCGGCGAATACCTCTCCCTTTCCATAGCCAACCTGCGCTTGCGCGAGCGGCTCGCCGAACAGTCGATCCGGGATCCGCTGACGGGGCTCTACAACCGCCGGTACATGGAAGAGGCGCTCGGGAGGGAGATCAGCCGCGCCGAAAGAAACCACACGCCCGTCGCCGTCGTGATGCTGGACATCGACCATTTCAAGCCCTTCAACGACCGGTACGGGCACCCGGCGGGGGACGCGCTGCTCGAGAGCCTGGGCGCCTTCCTGAAAACGAACCTCCGGGGAGGGGACGCCGCCTGCCGCTACGGCGGTGAGGAATTCATCCTGTTTCTGCCGGACACTTCACTCGAGGGGGCGTGCCGGAACATGGAGCGGATCAGGGAGGGGATCGGGAGCCTCCGGATCTCCCACCTGGGAAGGAGGCTTCCCCCGGTCATGGTCTCGATAGGAATCTCCGCCTACCCCGATCATGGGAAGGATATGCACACCCTGATCCATGCGGCGGACAGGGCCCTGTACCGGGCGAAGGATGAGGGGCGCAACCGCATACTCGCGGCCGCGGGCTGAACCGGGGGGATCGATGCCCCCCCGGCTTCCAAAGAGCGGCTACTCGGCAGACGCCTTCTGCTTCTGGCGGTATTCGGCCTTGGAGCAGGAGTACTGTTTCTCGATCTTTTCGCGGAACACGGAGCCTGAGTTGTAGGCGCAGAACGGGTAGATGCGCTTGTCCGGCGTGGAATAGTGGATGACGCAGCGCTTCACCCGCTCCACGTCGTAGTTATAGCCGTCCATGAAATGCATGCCGGCCACCATGAGGGTCTTGTAGGTATAGGTGCCGTCATTGGCGCCCCGCCCCGCCTTCTTGTCGAGCAACCCCTCGATCGTCTGCCCGAGCTTGGTCAGCGTCAGGCCTTCCGGTGCCTGGCTCGAATCGAAATGCTTGTTGGCGCTCGAGAAAAGGCTGAACTTGCTCAGGTTGTTGTAGAGCGATTTGAAGGTGGTCCGGTTCTTGAGCTTGTCCGCCTGTTTCTGGATGTCGTTGAAAAGCCCCTGGATATCGAGGAAACGGGTGACGGGCGTCGGCTTCCGGTTCTGATCCACGAAGAAATAGGTCCCGATCCCGCACAGCGGGTGGCAGGAGACCATGACGTTGGGTTCGTTTCTCAGCGCCTGGATCAGCTCGGTGATCGGCGTGGTGCAGGAGAGCGGGAACCAGTCCTCCTTGGTCGTATACCCGAGGGTGTTCACCCCTTCCGCCAGGTCGGAGAGCGTGTAGCGCATCTGATCCCGCTCCGCCTGGTCGATCCGGCCGGTGATGGCCACGGGCTGGAAACTGATCCCGGAGCAGACGTCGATGGTGTCCAGCGCGAACTGGACGATCTTCGGGACCTGGTCGTCGTTGACCCCCTTGACGATGGTCGGGACGTAGACAATCTTGAGCCCCGCCTTGCGGACGTTGTCGATGGCCTTCATCTTGATATCGAGGAGGTCCTTGCGTCCCCGGATCTTCTCATACAGTTCGGGATTGAGCCCGTCGAACTGCAGGTAGAGGGTGTGGAGCCCCGCCTCGCGTGATTTTTCCGCAAAGGAATCTTCGGCGAACTTCAGGCCGTTGGTGGCGCACTGCACGTGGGAGAAACCCATCTCGTTGGCCTTGGCCAGGATGCGGAACCATTCAGGGTACAACGTGGGCTCGCCGCCGGCGAACTGCACGACGCGACCCGCGACCGGGCGGGAATCCCGGAGCGCCTGCAGCGCGTCCACGATCTGCTCGAAGGAGGGTTCGTAGATGTAGTCCTGGACATTCGCGTTGGCGAAACAGATCGGGCAGGAAAGGTTGCAGCGGTTGGTCAGATCCACGTTGGCCAGCACCGTGTGGCTGACGTGCAGGTTGCACAGACCGCAGTCTTCGGGACACGACTTGGCGTCGGGAATGGCCGGGTTGGTCACGCCGCAACCCACATCGCGGTTCCACGCCATCAGGCGATGAAAGTACTCGGCGTGCGACAGGAGGGTGTCCCTGAAGGGACCATGTTCGGGACAGGTCTTCTCCATGATGACCTTGCCGTCCTGTTCGAACACCCGGGCCTCCACGTGAACCCCGCATTCGGGGCAAAGGGAAACAGTCGTATACGGCAGGTCACCGGGCAGCGGATTGATGGAAGCACCGGTCAGGGTTTTCTTTTGAGACGGAACCTTGGTAGCCATTCACATTCCCTCGTCGAAATCAGGGGCCGTGCACGATTTTGCGCCCCACCCCTGAGTTATCTTTGCTTCACGGCCCCGCAGGCGGGCATTCCCCCCGGACGGCATCCCCGCGAACCGGCCGGGGGCCCGGAGCCGTAAACCCTGGATTCTACCGTCAACGCGACGGGAGAAACAAGAAATTATCTGTCGACCCCCAAACGGGGGCCGGCGACCGGAGCCCCGAGGACGCACTGCCAGTACTCCACGTCCAGCCACCGCCCCAGCTTCCACCCCACCCCGTGGAGGCGCCCGGCACGCCGGAAGCCCGCCCGTTCGTGCAGCCGGACACTGGCCGGGTTCGGGAGGGCGATGATCGCGACGGCATTGACGATCCCCCTCTGCTGGAGGGCCGAAAGGAGATGCGCGTACAACCGCCGGCCGGACCCTTTACCGGTCGCATCCGGCCTCAGGTAGATGGTGGTTTCCACGCTGAACCGGTAGGCCGAGCGATCCTTGAATATATCGGCGTAGGCGTAGCCGATGACCTCCCCCTCCGCTTCCCCCACAAACCAGGGGTAGCGGGCGGCGACGCGTTCGACGCGCCGCGCCATCTCCTTCACGGTCACCTCCTCCTCTTCAAAGGTGACGATCGTATGGCGCACGAAGTGGTTGTATATGCCGGCCACGGCGGCCGCGTCTTCAGCAACAACGGGACGGATGCGCACCTCTTTCACCCCCTCCGGGTTACGGCGACCGACGCCCGTGGCCGCCGGGTCCACCCTATGGGTATACACCCATCGACAGGCCGCAGTCTCCCGAATTCATTTTCATTTTGACCGGCCGCTCCGCATAGTAAAATGAGCCAATGGTCAGATACGCAAGACGCGTCGTCGTGTTCACGGTCGGCATGACGATATTTCTTTTCGGGATCGCCCTGGTCGTCCTCCCGGGGCCCGCCTTCGTCGTCATTCCCATCGGGCTGGCCATCCTGGCCACGGAGCACGCCTGGGCCCGGCACTGGCTGCGCGTCATGAAGGAATCGGCGGAGAAAGGGGTCGAAAGGCTGAACCTCCGTTCCCTGTTTTCCAGGACCCCCGGGCACGACGGTGGGGAGAGCACTGGCCGATAGTCCCATAAATTCCCTGATTGCAACGGTTCCCCCCCATCGTCAAATAAGATACAATGCATTCCTCGACTGCGTTGGCGGGTGGGGAGAGCGATGAAGAAGCGCTGGATCGGACGCATAATCAAGGCGCTGGCGGCACTGGCCGTCTTCGTTGCCCTCATTCCGCTCCTGCTGCTGGCGCCGCCGGTCGGAAACTGGGTGTTCCATAAGGCGGGCGGATATCTCCGGCGCAGCGCGAAGATGGAGCTGCAGGCGGACCGGGTCCGGCTGAACCTGTTCACAGGGTCGGTCCGGTTGGAAAACCTGTCGCTCGCGGCTGCGCGCACCCCAGGACTCCCCCCCCTGCTGCAGGCCGATCACGCCTACGCCGACCTCGGTCTGCTCGATGCCGTCAGGGGGGTGTGGACGGTGGAAACCCTGCAGATCCACAAACCCAGGGTGCATTATTTCGTCGGCCCGGACGGGGAAACGAACCTGCCCCGGACGGAGGCCTCCGGGGACGCCTTACCCGATCTGCGGATTCTCCAGGCCGGCCTCACCGACGGCGCCCTGCGGTGGGAAGACCGCCGGCACGGACTGTGGATCGAACTCCCCCGCTGGGATCTTGCCGTCGAGGGAAACCGGGAGTCGCGCGCGCACCGCATCACCTTCGCCGGCCGGCAGGTTTCGACCTTCACCCTGGGGGACTTTTCGATCCCCGTCGATTCCGTCGATTTCGCAGGCGTTATGGACGGACCCTTATGGCGCATAGACTCGGCCCGGGTCGGTGCCGCCCGGTCCACCCTTGAGTTCGGGGGATCCGTACGGAACCTCCGGGAACTCGACCTGGAACTGGCGCCCGGACTGGATGCCGGCGCCATCGCCGAAGCCGCGGGGTACGGGGGCAGGATCGCCGGCCGGGTCTCCGGAACCATCGGGGTCCGCGGCCCGCTCGACAACCTGCGGATAGAGGGCCGGCTCGCGGGAGAGGGGGTGAAGCTGGAGGGGGTGCCTCCGCTCGACCTCCGGCTTGCCGCGGACCTGGAGTGGGATGCGGCCGGGGAGAGGGTGTCGATCGGAAGCCTGGACCTCGCCTCACCTTTAGGATCGCTCGGCGCCGAGGGAACGCTGTGCGCCGGGGAGGAGTGCGGGACCAGTGCCCTGCGGGCGCGGCTTCGTGACGTCGATCTCCTTCCCTTCGCGCGCAGCCTCGGTCTCCCTTTCCGCCTGGCCAGCCGGGTGGGAGGGACGGTCTCCGTCGAGTGGCGGGGGAAGCCCGCGCTGGCAAACATCCGCGCCAACGCCTCCCTCGAACTCGGGAGCACCCGTCCGGCGCCGGAGGCCGATCTCCTCCCCGTCTCCGCGACGGTGGATGCGGAGTTCGCATCCGGCCGGCTGCGGGGACACATACGCTCGCTTTCGGTCCTGGGTGCGCGGGCGACGGGCGAGTTCACCCTCCGATCTTTTCGCATCCTCGAGGGACACCTCCAGGGGGAAGCCGCCGACCTGGACGATTCCATGCAGCAGCTCGTGCGCTTTCTGGGGCATCCGGAATCCCCCGCAGGCGTCAGCCTGGCCGGCAACCTGAACTTCGACGTCCGGGCGGCGGGGGAACTGGACGACCTGGAGGTCGAGGCCGGGCTGGACGCCCCGTCGCTCGCGATCGCGGGCCTCGGGGGAATGGGGACCGAGGCGCGCGCCGTCTACCGAAACGGGACCCTCTCGTTTCAGAACAACCTCCGTCTTCCCGGCGAGGGCCTGCTGGAGGCCCAGGGCCTGCTCGATTTCGGCGGGGACGAGCCACGGTTGCGTCTCGCGGCCAAATCCGCGGCCCCCGTGCCGCTCGAGGCTCTCAATTCACTGCTCGGGCGCTCGATCCCGATGTCGGGCACCCTGGAGACCTCGCTGCGCCTGGGCGGCCCCGTCGACAACCTCGCCGGGGATCTCTCCATCACGGGAGAAGCGCTCTCCCTGTACGAACTACCCCTGGGGCGGCTGGACATCCTGCTCGGCCTGGCCGATCGGGAGATCCGGTCCAGCCGGATTCGGATGTCGCGCAACCCCGAGCACCCATCGGCCGATCTGCTGACGGCCCGTGTTTCCTACTCCCTGGATACCGGCCGTTACGAACTCGAGGCGGAGGGGGCGGGGCTGGCCCTCGTCCCCGCGCACCTTCCCGGCGGAGCCCAAATCAACGGAACCCTCTCGCTCGAGGCTTCGGGAACGGGGACGATCGAAAATCCTTCCTTTGACCTCCAACTCGGATCGAACGACCTGCATGCATGGCGGAAACCCCTGGGCCCGGTTTCGGTCACGGCCCGGATCCGGGGGCCGGAAGCCGGCATCCGGGCGCTGGCACCCGATCTTGATCTCTCCTCCGATGCCGCCCTGACACTGAGGGACCCCTGGCCCTTCCAGGTCACCGTCCAGGCGCGGGACTCCGACCTGGCCGCCGCCGGACTCGTGTGGCGCGGCCGGCCGGTAACCGGATCGCTCAGGGCGGACATCTCGGGTTCCGGAGAGCTGGGCGACCTGGAGGCGTCCCGGATCGAGGCGCTGATCGAAGAGGTGGCGGCGCGGGCGGGCGGACTCGAAGTGCGCACCGGGGCGGCGGCCGGAATCCACTATCGGGACCGCTCCCTGGAGTTCGCACCCCCCCTCGCCCTGGCCGGGGGCCATTCGGCGATAGAGCTTGGCGGCCGCCTCCCCATCCGGGCGGCGGCGCCGGCCGGAACCGTCAACCTCAAAGGGCGGCTCGACCTGGCGGACACCGGAAAAGTCTTCACCCCCCCCGAGGGATTCGGGCTCGAAGGAGTCCTCGATCTCGACCTGGTTCTCTCCGGCGCCTACGGAGATTTTGCCATCACGGGCGGATTCGGCCTGGACGCCGGAACGATATTCATTCCCAAAGCCGCCGTACCCATGACGGAAGCCTCCGCCCACGCGAAGATCGAGGACGGGGTGCTGGTCCTGGAGCGGGCGGCCGCGAAATGGGGGAAAGGCAGCATCGGACTCTCGGGCACCGTCCCCCTCGGGTTGCTGCCCGAAGACCTTCCCCTCGAATTTGCGCGCCGGCCAGGGCCTGCCGAGTTCGTCCTCGACGTTGAAAATCTCGCCCCGGAAGCGACGGGATTCCTTCCCGAGGGAATTTCGGGCCTGGTTTCGCTCCGCGCCAGGGGGCGCGCCGAACATCCGGACCTCAAGGCCCTGGACGGCGACATCCGGTTCGGCACCCTGGACTTCAAGGTCGACACCATCGGCTTCAGCCAGGCGGAACCGGTCCTGATCGAAATCCGCCGCGGCGTCGCCGCCATCGCCCGGCTCGCGCTCTCCGGGCCGGAAACCCGTATCGAGGCGTCCGGGACGGCGGGAGTGTACCCGCGGGGGCCGCTGGACCTCGCCGTCGAGGGCTCCCTCGACGCCGGGCTGCTCGGCGTTTTCAGCGAGGGGGTGAAAACGGCGGGCGAACTGCGGATCGACGCGCGGGTCACGGGAGCCCTCGACGCCCCGGTTCTTTCGGGCCGGGCGGAAATGGACAACGGGAAGTTGGCCCTCCAATCCCCCCGGCTCGCGGCCGACGATCTGAAGGTGCGGCTGGACCTCACCTCCGATTCCATCATCGTGCGCGAACTCACCGGCGTCCTCAACGGCGGCGCCATGTCGGTCGAGGGTTCGATCGGGTACCATGACGGGATCCATAACGGCATCGATCTCGAGGCGAGCGTGCGGGACGTCTTCCTGGACTTCCCCGAGGGGCTGAAATCGGCGTCGAGCGGGAACCTGACCATGAAATCGGGGGAAGACACGATCGTCGTCGGCGGCAGCCTGCGGATCATGGAAAGCGCCTACCGGGATTCGATCGAAGTCGGGGGGCAGCTCGTCAACTACCTGAAATCGCAGCAGGTGGTGACCCTCGGCGAGGAACCCAATCCCTTCCTGGACCGGCTCCGGTTCAACATCGCCGTCCGCACCGTAACCCCGCTGCTGGTACAGAACAACATCGCCAGGGTCGAGGCCTCCGCCACGAATCTCCGCCTGGTCGGAAGCTATGCCGACCCCTCGGTCATCGGCCGCATCACCCTCGGCGAGGGGGGAGAGATCGTCCTCAACCAGCAGACCTATTACATCAACCGGGGGGTGATCACCCTGGTGAACCAGAGCCGCATCGAACCGGAATTCAACATCCAGGCGCAGACGAAGATCGACATCTACGAGATCACGCTCCAGCTGATCGGGAACCCCGACCGGATGTCCACCCTGCTCTCTTCCGACCCGCCGCTTTCGGAAAGGGACATCCTCTCGCTCCTCCTCACGGGCAAAACCGTCGCCGAGACCCAGGGGCGCGAGATGCAGATGGCCCGGACCCAGGCGCTGTCGCTGATCGCCGGACAGGCGGGGGCGGGAGTCACCAACGAGGCACGCAAGGCTCTGCACCTGAGCACCCTCCGGATCGACCCGGGGCTGATCGCCTCGGAATCCAACCCGGGGGCCCGCCTCACGATCGGGGAGGACGTCACGCGCGCCCTCAGCCTCGTCTATTCCATGAACCTCGTCAACGGAGGGGACCAGATCTGGGCGGCCGAGTACGATATCGGCCGGCGCCTCTCGACCCAGGCCACCAAGCAGCAGGACAACAGCTACCGCTTCGAGTTCCGCCACGACCTGCGCTTCGGGGGCGCAGGGGCGCGCCGCGGGGCGCAGCGGCAGGCGGCCCGGTTCGAGATCGGGTCGATCGAGTTCCTGGGGGAGGAGGCGCACTCCGAAAAGGACCTGATGGACCGGTTCAAAAACAGGACGGGCGACCGGTACGAGTTTCAGAAAGTCCAGAAGGGGCTGGACCGCCTGAACGACTTCTACTTCAGCCAGAACCGCCTGGAAGCCGATATCCGGCTCCAGCGCGAAACCGGGGAGAAGACCGTCGACCTGAAGGTCGGCATCGACCCCGGCCCGGTGGTGGAATTCGACTACGGCTCGTTCCCCCTCCGCAAGGAGGTGCGCGAGCGGGTCGCCAGGGCGTGGGCGGACGGGGTGTTCGAGGCCGAAAGACTGGACGAGGCGTCGCTCGTCATCCGCCGCTCCCTGACCGAAAGCGGTTTCCTCCAGGCCACGGTCGCGGCGGAAATGGCGGAGGGGGACGGCCGGAAGCGCGTTCGGTTCGCCATCGACCCCGGCCCCCATTACGCGGACGTTCCCCTCTCCTTCCCGGGGGCGGAGGGCATCTCCCCGGGCGCGCTCGGCGAACTCCTCGAGGCCGCCGACCTGGAGCGCGAGATCTACGTCAACCCGAAAAAGGTGGCCGATTTCCTCCGGCGCTACTACCGCAACCGCGGGTACCTCCAGGCGGAGGTCTCCCCGCCGGAATTCCGAGCGGCCGCCCTGGAGACGGTGATCGCCGTTGCCGAGGGGCCGCTCTTCGTCATCGGCGAACTCGAGTTCTCCGGCAACAAGGTCTTCAGCTATGACGAACTCTGGATGGTCATCCCCACCTCGAGCGGCAGCGTCTACAACCCGGACTCGCTGAGGGAATCGGTCCGGGAGATGGAGAACCTCTACCACGGCCAGGGGTACAACGACGTCTCCATCACCTTCCGGGTGGTCCAGGACACCCCCGGGACCCGGGCCGACGTGAACTTCCAGATCACCGAACGGCGGCAGTCGGTCATCCGGGATATCGTGATCGAGGGGAACCGGGACACCCGGCCTGGGTTCGTCACCCGGCAGATCGACTTCCGGGTCGGCGACCCCCTGGATTACGAAAAGATCAACGAGGCCCGGAGGCGCCTGTATTCCACGGGGGTGTACACGACCGTCGATTTCCAGATGGAGGAACTCCCTTCCGAGGCTCCGGCCCCGGAGCGGAAGGACATGCGGGTGCGGGTCCGGCTGCGCGAGACCCAGCCCTACCGCCTGCAATACGGGCTCTTCTACGATACCGACCGCGGCGTCGGCGGCCTCGTGGAGGCGCAGCACCTGAACCTCCTGGGGCGGGCGACCAACCTCGGCCTCCGCCTCCGCTACGACTCCGACCTCAAGGAGGGGCGGTTGTACTATCACCAGCCTTTCGTGACCCGGCTCCACCTCAAGATGGACGCCAGCGCGTTCTGGCAGCAGGAGACGCGCTCCTTCTTTTCGGCGAAGCGCATCGGGTTCTCCCTGATGCAGGAGCGGGGGCTTCCCCGGAGTTTCCGCCTCGATTACGGCTACCGCTACGATCACGTCCGCTGGAACGGACTGCCGCCCGACCCGATCCTCTTCCAGGCCAGCGACCCCGTCGCCCGGCTGACCGGGACGCTGACGCGCGACACGCGCGACAGCGTGCTCGACCCCACACGCGGGGAGTTCACCTCCCAAACATTCGAATTCGGCCCCCGCTGGCTCGGGTCCGAGGTCGGTTTCGCACGGTACTCGGGGCAATATTTCCGCTACCTCCCCCTGGACAAGTACCTGGGAAAACCGATCGTGGACCGGAAAGGGGAACCGCTGCCGACGAACTTCGTCTACGCCGCGGCGCTGCGCCTGGGGCTGACGTCCCCCTTCGGGAAACAATCGCTGATCGCGCCCGAGCGCTTCTTCGCCGGGGGCGGCACCACCATGAGGGGGTTCGAGCAGGACCTGATGGGGCCGGTGGAGGAGCAGCCGGACGGCAGCCTGCGGCCGAGCGGGGGGGAAGCCATGTTCCTGCTCAACAACGAACTCCGCTTCCCGATCGTGGGCATCCTCCAGGGGGTGGCGTTCCTCGACATCGGCAACGTCTACAGGAAGCTGACCGACTTCGATTTCACCCTGCGCAAGACGGCCGGGGCCGGGCTCAGGCTGAAGATCCGGTCGATCCCCCTGCGGTTCGACTACGGGTTCAAGCTCGACCGGAAAACGGGTGAGAGCGGCGGAGAATTCTTCTTCAGCATAGGGCAGGCGTTCTAGCCGCGCCCGCGGCTTCTCCCCTGGATCCAGCGGAAGACGGGGTCACGCCCCTCCTCTCCGGGAACGCGCCGACGCCTGAGTTCCGCGAGGTTGCGCTCCATGATCGTGTGAACGTCCTCCATGAGACGGCGCTTTTCCCCCCTCGAGTAGGAGGCCAGGTCGATCGGGCGGTTCATCCTGATACGGATGACGGTGCCGGGGTTCACCTCGAGGGTCCTGGGCGCGATCACGCGGCTGCTGCCGTCGAGCGTCACCGGAACCAGGGGGACGCCTGCGCGCAGGGCCAGGGCGAAGGCCCCGCTGTGGAACGAGCCCAGTTCCCCCGTCCGGCTCCGCGTCCCTTCCGGGAAGGCGATGGCGCTGACGCCCCCGGCGATCGTCCCGGCCGCGGCCACGATGCTCCTGGCCGCTTCCCGGGGATTTTCCCGGTCGATGGGGATGTAGCCCGAACGCCGCATGTGCCACCCCATGAAGGGGACGTTGAAAAGCTGCTTTTTGGCGATCCAGCGGAACTGGATCGGCAGGTACGCCGCGAGCGACAGGATGTCGTGCAGCCCGCTGTGATTGGCCACGAAGATCTGCGGCCGGCGCGGATCGACATGTTCCAGCCCCTCGATCTCCACCCGGGCGCGGCTGAGCCAGAGGTTGTCCCGGGACCAGCGCCGCATGCAGAAGTGCTGGATCCGGCCGCTTCGGGACAGGAGGCTCCCCGCAAGCGACACCGTCGCCCAGAAGGCGGTGCTGAGCCCGCAGCCGGTCCAGCACCAGATCGTGTACGCCCCCGCCCGTCTGTTTTTCATTCGGAAGAATGTACCACAGCCGCCGGCGCGCGCCTACGGCCCCGACCGCTCCCCGGCCCGCTCCGCCTCCCGCACCTTTTCGGCCTCCCGGGCCTTCTCCGCCTCCTCCAGCCACCCGCGGCGCAGCCGCTCCATGGGGATGCCGGAGGTGTAGGGCTTGATGTCGAGCACCGGCGTGCCGTCGAGCATGTCGACGCCCTTCAGCACGAGGCGCGCCCCTTCGCGCCGGATCAGTTCCACCGCCGTCAGCCCGATAGCGTTCGGCCGATGGGGGGAACGCGTGGCGAACACCCCGTGTTCCCTCCCGTCGGTGGGAGTCCCTCCCACCAGCGAGTACCCGTCCGCCCGGTGGAACACCCAGAGGATCCAGAGATGGGAGAAACCCTCGATTTCCTCGAGGCCCGCGGCGAATTCGGGCAGGACCTCGAGAACCCCCTCCATGGTGTGCTCCGCCCCCAGCCCCTTGGGCACCTGGCTCGTTTCGGTGTAGGCGCTCCGGATATACCCGATCGGGCGCACCGTGTACTCTTCCGACCCTGGATTCATTCCCCCCGCTCCTTCCTCGCGTACTCCGCCTCGAGCCGCAGGGCCGTAACGAATTCCGGCGCGACATCCACCGGGATCGATTGCAGTCGATCCAGCATCCTCCCGACTTCGGGTCGGAGGACCCCCAGCCGCCCGAGCAGTTCCCGCGCCCGGGCGGCGTCCCCTTCCGCTTCGATCGTGAGGATCTCGCGCGTAAGCGCCCGCACCCCGTCCCGGATCTTTTCGCGCTTCACCCGGAAGGTGCCGTCCCCCGCCACCTCGAACGCGCCGTAATCGAGCAGGAAATTGAGCTGGACGGCGATCCCCCGCCCGTGCGCCTCGTTGATCCCGAAGCGGATCGAACGGAAAGCGGAAGCGAGGAAGGTGTCGTACACGCTCTCCTCGAGACCCCGGTCGAGCACCCCCTTGTCGGCAAGATACCCGAGGGCGAACAGGCCGGAGATGTCGGCCTTGGCCTCCTCGATCGCGCTGTAGGCGTCCGAGAGGGCCTGGCGCACGCTGATCTCCTCCCCGTCCACCACCGCCCGGTGCGGGCCCAGGCCGTGCATCAGTTCGTGCAGGACGGTGTGGGTGAAAAAGGCCTCGAAGCGGACCCTTTTCCCGTCGTCGGGAGCAAGTACGACGGCGGCGATGGGAGCCAGCACCTTGTCGAATTTCGCCTGCTGCACGTTCCGGAGCATGACGCGCTTGGCCCCCTTTTCCCGGATGACGCGCTCGTCGTTGGGAAGGTTGAAGGCCGCCGTCTGCACCCCGCGGTTGCCGTCCCCGGAGGCGAAGACCAGGTTCACCACCCTGATGGGGGCCATCGCCCCGATCTTCGGGTTCCGGTAGCGGGGATCGACGGGAAGGTGGTCCTCGATCTCCTGCAGTTCGGCCCCGAGGCGCCCGAGCTTCCGGGTCTCCTCCTCGTCGCGGACGGCTATGAAGGCCTCGAAGGCAGCCTTGGCGTTGAACCACTCGTCTTCATAGACCTCGTAGGGCCCGATGGTCGGTTCGATCGCCCCCTCGATCCCCATCCAGGCCAGGTCGCTCGGGTAGTAATCGTTGTCGAGGAAAGCCTCCGCGCGCCCTTCAAGGTATTCCCTGAGGGTGGGTTCGGCCGTAAGCCCCGCGGCCTCCCGGAGCAGCCCGGCGCAGAGCGCCAGTTCCCCCTGGTACTCCAGGCTGTAGGGGATGGCGGCAAAAGCCCCGCCGTCGCCCGGCGCGTGCCGGATCACGGTGAAGAAGCCCCTGGCCTCCGACTCCTCCCCCGGCGGCAAAGACCGAAGCCACGCCTCCACCTCCGCCCTGGTCGAGCCGGCAGGATAGAAGCCGGCCCCGGCGGGCTTCGGGGGGACCCCCGCGATGAAACTTGCATTGTGGTCCAGGCGGGACCAGGGCCCCTTGTTGAGCAGAAAATGGTCGAGCCGGGCCCTTCCGAGCGGAGTCCCGTCGCGGAGCAGGTCGAGCAGCAGGGTTCCGTTCCCCGCCCAGACCTGGCGCAGGAAGAGGGAGTCCATGATCCTGGCGGCCTCCACCAGCCGGCCGAGGGCCCTGCGTTCCCCCTCGGGCAGCAGTGACACCTCGGCCGAAATCTCCACCGGGGCGAATCGTTCGGTCATGGCCTGGAATTTTTCGAGATCGGGCATGGACGCCTCCGCTGCACTCAGGAAAACACCGGCAGCCGCCAGTAAAACCTTCGCCTTGTTCATGGAACCAGCATACCTCATTTGACCTTCCCGGGCAGGCCAAATCGGGCCGCGTCCGGGCACCTCGCGCGCCGCCGGGCGAGGTTGCAATGAGGGGTCGGATTCTCTATGATGTGCCTTTCCAAACCGGGGAGTGCACGTGACCGAGACTCGAGCCGCAGCCGCAGGGACCCGCAAGCGCCAGACCGCGGAAAGCATGGCCGCGCGCCAGCGTGAAATTTCTATTTCGGAATTTTTCAGCAAGAACCGGCACCTGCTGGGATTCGACAACCCGCAAAAGGCGCTGCTGACGGCGGTCAAGGAGGCGGTGGACAACTCGCTCGACGCCTGCGAGGAGGCGGGCTTCCTCCCCTCGATCCGCATCGCCATCCGGCAGGTCGGGGAAGACCGCTTCCGCGTGTCCGTGGAGGACAACGGGCCCGGGATCGTCAAGGCGCAGATCCCGAAGATCTTCGGCAAGCTCCTGTACGGATCGAAGTTTCACACGCTCAAGCAGGCGCGGGGGCAGCAGGGGATCGGCATCTCGGCGGCCGGGATGTACGGGCTGCTCACCACCGGGAAATCGATCGTCATCACCTCCCGCACCGGCGCGGGCAAGCCGGCGCACTACTACGAGATCCAGATCGACACCCGGAAGAACGCGCCCCAGATCATCACCGACAGGATCATCGACTGGGACCCCCCGCACGGGACCCTGGTGGAAATCGAGCTGATCGGGACCTACAAGAAGGGACGGCACTCGGTCGAGGACTACGTGCGCCAGACGGCCATCGCCAACCCCCATTGCGAGATCTTCTACACCCCCCCCGACGCGGCCGAACCGATGCACCTGGTCCGGGGCTCGGAACTGCTGCCCCCGGAGCCCCGGGAAATCAAACCCCACCCCTACGGGGTGGAACTCGGCGTGCTCATCCGGATGATGAAGGAGACCTCCGCCCGCCAGCTGGGCGCCGCCCTGCAGAAGGATTTTTCGCGCGTGAGCGCGAAGATCGCGGCGGAGATCTGCAAGGCGGCCGGGCTGCGGCCCAGCGCCAACCCCCATACCCTTCCGGGACAGGAGGCGGAGAGGCTCTACAAGGCGATCAACGGCGTGAAGATCATGAGCCCGGCGACCAACTGCCTCTCCCCCATCGGGGAGGAGCAGATCCTGGCGGGCCTCCGCAAGGAAATCGACGCCGATTTCTTCACCGCCATCACGCGCTCGCCGGCGGTCTACCGGGGCAACCCCTTCCAGATCGAGGTCGGACTCGCCTACGGCGGGCGCCTCCCGGGGGACGAGCTGGTGGACCTGCTCCGCTTCGCCAACCGCGTCCCCCTGCAGTACCAGCAGTCGGCCTGCGCCATCACCAAGGCCGTGCTCGGCATCGACTGGCGCAGCTACGGGCTGCCACAGTCCAAGGGGGCGCTCCCGACAGGGCCCGTGGCGCTGTTCGTGCACATGGCTTCCGTCTGGGTCCCCTTCACTTCGGAGAGCAAGGAGTCGGTGGCCCCCTATCCCGAAATCCTGCGCGAGCTGCGCCTGGCGCTGCAGGAATGCGGGCGCAAGCTCGCCAGCCACATCCGCGCCCACCGCCGGGCGGCCGAAGAGGAAAAGAAGAAGTCGTACATCGAGAAATACATCCCGCACATCGGCATCGCCCTGCGCGAAATCCTGGCGCTCTCGGAGCGCGAGGAGCGGGAGGTCGTCACCACCCTGGTCGACGTCCTCGAACGGAGCCGCGGCAGGGAACAATGAAGCCCGGGCCCATCGGCAACGGAGCCTGAAAACACGAACCCTGGTTGGAGTCGACCCCATGGCGAAGAAATCAGAAACCGGGAAAAAGGCCGCGCCCAGCTCGGGCAAAGCCGTCCTCAAGGCGATCGTAAGCTCGGCGGAGGATATCCGGCGCAAGATCATGGCGGGCAGGAAGCCGACCATGAAGCTCCCGGTCCGCTCCCTTTCCAACGTCCGGTACCAGCCCGAGCGCGGATTCTTTGAAATGAAGGGGCAGAAGAAGGAACGGACGCTCACGGTGAACACCGTCAAGACCTTCGCCCAGACCCTGCGCATGGTGGCGCTCTCGAAGGAGCTGGTGGAAAACGACGACATCGCAACCAAGAGGGAGGCCTACTACGTTTCCAAGAACTGGGAGGAGGCGCGTTTTGCCGAGCAGCCGGAATCTGACACCGTCATGGACGACGTCGAGGCCTTTTTCGGCGTCAACCGCGAGCAGCTCGGCTTCATCCCCGAGGAAAAGGGGGGGGACGTCGCCGGCCGCCTGGTCGTGATCGACCGCGACCGCGACACGGGGCAGACGCTCCGGATCGACTGCACCCGGTTCGGGTCGGGCGCCTACAGCATCCCGATTTCCGTGGAAGACCTCAAGTTCGAGACCCAGGCCGATTTCATCCTCGCCATCGAGACCGCGGGGATGTTCCAGCGCCTGGTGAAGCACAACTACTGGAAGAAGGCCAACTGCATCCTGGTCAGCATGGGGGGGGTCCCGACGCGCGCCTGCCGCCGCTTCATCCGCCGCCTGGCCGACTTCAAAAAGATCCCGGTCTACGTCTTCGTCGACGGGGACCCCTACGGGATCACCAACATCTACCGCACCCTCAAGGTGGGGAGCGGCAACGCCGCGCACCTCAACGAATACTTCTGCGTCCCCCAGGCCACCTTCCTGGGGATCACGCCCCAGGACGTCATCGACTACAAGCTCCCCACCCACCCCCTGAAGGACGTGGACATCAAGCGCGCGCGGGACGCCATCAAAAACGACCCCTTCATCAAACACTACCGGCCGTGGATCAAGGCGATGGAGCAGATGCTCAAGATGGGGGTGCGCGCCGAACAGCAGGCGCTGGCCAAGCACGGGCTCAACTACGTCATCGAGGAGTACCTGCCCCAGAAGCTCAGCCACCCCGAACGCTTTTTGCCGTAGGGGACAGTCACCAGTGTCCCCTATTCCTTCATCCACTCGAACAGGCGGTAATGCCCGTCGTCCATGCCGCAGTGCCGGTAGACGGCGGCGGCATTGCGGTTGCCGCGCTCCACGTAGAGCCGGATCCCGTGGACATCCGTGCGCTCCGCCGCCTCCCGCTTCACCCGGCCGAACATCTCCCTGAATGCGCCCGCGCCCCGGCAATCGGGGACCACGTATACGGAGTGGACCCAGAGCACCTCGCCCCCCCGCCAGTCGCTCCATTCGTAGAGCACCATCAGACAGCCGGCGGGGCGGCCGTCCGCTTCCGCCACCAGGTAGTAACCCCGTTCGGGGCAGCCGAGGATATGCCGGACCCCCTTCCCCACCCTCTCCGGGTCCAGGACCTTCCCTTCGGTCTCCAGCGCCATGGCGACCTGAAACGCCGCCAGTGCCGGGGCGTCACCGGGCCCGGCCCTGCGAACTCTGAATTCCATGGATGGCCTCCCTGCGGGCCTCCTCCCGGAGCCGCCAGCGCCTGCTGTTTCATGCCCCCGGCGCGGCCGGCATCCGGGATCGAGGACCGACAGGTATTATGCCTGAATCCGCGTCCGTGCGCCCCCCTCCTTTTGAGCAGGGTGCGCAGCGCCATCTTTGGTAGAATGAAGTCAACGGCAATGTCGCCCCCGGCTTCGACCGAAGCGTGCGGTCCACACAAAGGAGGCATCATGCATCGTTTCACCCGGCAGCACCTGAACCTTCTGACGGCGCGGCACGAGTCCCCCTGCGTCTCCCTGTATCAGTCCACTCACCGGCATCGTCCCCTGAACCAGCAGGACCCGGTCCGGTACCGCAACCTGCTCCGGGAGATGGACGCCTCCCTCCGCCGGCTTTACCCGGCGAGGGACGTGAAGCCGATCCTGGAACCCTTCGAGAAACTCGTCCGCGACGATGTTTTCTGGAACGGGAGGACCGAGGGAATGGCGCTCTTCGCTGCGCCCGGAATGTTCCAGGCGCTGTACCTGCAGCAGGCGGTCCCCGATCTTCTCATCGTGGCCGACAGCTTTCACATCAAGCCGCTGCTGCGGATCGCGCAGTCTGCCGACCGCTACCAGGTCCTGTGCCTCACCCGGCGGGAGGCCAGCCTCTACGAGGGGAACCGGGACGCGCTCGATGCGGTGGAACTGAAAAACATGCCCTCGACCCTTACCGACGCGCTGGGGGAGGAGTTGACCGAACCGCACCAGACCGTCGCTTCCTACGGACAGGGAAGCGGCGGCACGCCCATGCGCCACGGGCACGGTTCGAGGAAGGACGAGGTCGACACCGACACCGAGCGGTTCTTCCGCGTCATCGACAGGGGCATCCTGGAACATTACTCGCAGCCTTCCGGCCTCCCCCTGATGCTGGCCGCGCTGCCCGAGTACCACACGCTGTTCCGATCGGTCAGCCACAATCCCCAGCTCCTGCAGGCGGGGATCACGATCAACCCGGACGCCCTGACCCCGGAACAGCTGCGGACCGAATCGTGGCGCAGGATGGAACCGCTCTACCAGAAGCGGATCGACGCCTTGATCCGCGACTACCAGGAGGCGAAGTCCCGCAGGCAGGGATCAGACGACCTGTCCCTGCTGGCGGCGGCGGCGGCCGAGGGGCGCGTCGCCACGCTCTTGGTCGAGGCACACCGCCAGGTGCCGGGCCGGATCCTCTCCGGCACCGGCGAGATCAGGGCGAGCGCGATGTCCGACCCGGACACCGATGACGTCCTGGACGATCTGGCCGAACACGTGCTCCGGACGAAGGGAGAGGTGATCGTCATCCCCGGGGAGGAGATGCCCACCAGGACCGGCGCGGCCGCCATCTACCGTTACTGAGGGGGACAGTCACCGGTGTCCCCAAAATCGCTCGCGCTGGGGCAGCCGCCCCAGGAGGTCGCGGCGCGGACGGCGCGCAGGATGGCCGTGGCCAGGGCGTCGGCGGCCAGCGCCCCGACCGTGCCGGCGTCGGCGGTGCGCCCCAGGGTTCCGGTAGCGAGGGCGAAGACGGTGTCCCCGTCCCAGGGCATGTGCGCGGGGCGGATGCAGCGCGCCAGGGCGTCCTGGGCCATCCGGGCGACGCGGGTGCAGCCCGATTTCGACAGGTCCGCGTTGGTGGCGACGACCGCGAGCAGCGTGTTCCCTGCGCCGGGGGGAGGGGGCTCCTCCCCCCGGCGCAGCGCCTCCATGCTGTCGGCCAGTCCCCTGCCGTCGGGCGTTCGGGCACCGGCGAGAATCCGGCCCGAACCGGGATCGACGACGTCGCCGAAGGAATTGACGGCCGCCAGGGCGCCCACCTTCAGCCCGTCCGGGCGCTCGACCGACCACGACCCGAGCCCCCCGCGCATGGCGCGGGCGGGACCGAACATCTTCCCCACCGTGGCGCCGGCGCCCGCCCCCACATTCCCCTCCCCGACCGGATCAGTGCCGGCTGACTGCATGGCGGCGTATCCCGCCGCTGCGTCCGGGCGGATCCTGCCGTCCCCCAGCTGGAGATCGAAGAGAATGGCGCCGCAGACGATGGGGACCCGGACCTCACCGGCGGCGAAACCGCGCCCCTGCTCTTCGAGCCAGCGCATGATTCCGGTCGCCGCCTCGAGCCCGAACGCGCTCCCCCCCGCCAGGAAGACCGCGTCGACCCGCCCGACGCTGTTTTCGGGGCGCAGCAGCTCCAGTTCCCGGCTGCCCGGGGCGCCCCCCCGGACATCGACCCCGGCCGCAAAAGGCCGGTCCGCAAGGATGACGGTACAGCCCGTGGGACGGCCCGTGCAGGTATAGTGCCCCACCCTGAGGCCGTCGATGTCGGTCAGCGAACGCGTCCTCCGGTTCATGGATGCCCCCCGGCCGGCCGAATGTCCGGGATCGCCCCGAAAACGATATTCGGAACGGTGTGACGCCGGCCACACCCTATTATGCATAATTCCCTTAGTTTTTTAAGGTTGTACGGTGATTTGACCCGCTGTTTTTGGTAGATTACTGGGGTTCCATCACAAGTCGGCGTGCGGGGCGCGGGCGGGGGACCATTTTCCAATCATCAGGCATGGACGGAATGCAGGAGATCAGACGCATTCTTCTGACCGGCGGCGGAACCGCGGGTCATGTCAACCCGGCGCTGGCCATCGGATCGGCCCTTGATTCCGGGAAAACCCGTTTCCTTTTTGTCGGGGTCAGGGGAAGGATCGAGGAGCAGGTCGTCCCGCGCGAGGGGATGCCGATAAAGTACGTCCGGGCCTCCGGTTTCCCCGGCACCCTCTCCCCCGCCCTCCTCCCCTTTCTGGCCAACCTGTCGATCGGCATCCTGCAGTCTCTCTGGATCCTCTACCGGTTCCGCCCCGACGTCATCGTGGGGACCGGGGGCTACGTCTCCGCCCCCATCGTCATGGCCGCCGCGGTGCTCCGGAAACTGCGCCTCAGCCATGCCCGCGTCTTCATCCACGAGCAGAACGCGGTCCCGGGCAAACTGAACCAGCTGATGGGACGATTCGCCGACCGCATTCTGGTCACCTTCCCCGAGACCCTCTCCTTCTTCCCCGCCAACGGGGCGCTGGCGGGCTACCCGCTGCGGAGGCGCATCGCCGCGGTCGGCCGGGAGGAGGCGCTGAAAAAGATCGATTTCCCCATTCCGGAGCACCGCAAGGTGGTCCTGGTCTTCGGGGGAAGCCAGGGGTCGCGGACCATCAACCGGGCCCTCGTCGACGCGCTCCGGCACCTCCTCCCCTTCCGCGACCGCCTCTTCATCGTCCACGGCACCGGGTTGATGAAAAGCCGTCAATACGACGCCTCCGCCGACACCGAGGCGAGGGTGCGCCGCCTGTACGAAGGGGAGGAGCTCGGGCAGATCGAGTCCTTCTACCTTCATCGTCCCTATTTTTACAATATCGAAAACCTGTACGCGGTGAGCGATCTCGTGATCGCCCGCGCCGGTGCCGGGAGCCTCAACGAGATCTCGGCCATGGGGCTCCCGGCCCTCATCATCCCCAAGTCCAATCTCCCCGGGAACCACCAGGTGATGAACGCACGCAGCATGGAACGGGCGGGGGGAGCCGAAATCCTCTACGAACAGATCGCGCCGGTCGACGGCAGGCTCGATGAATGGCTCGACGGCAAGGCCCTGGCGGAGGCGATCGCCTCGCTGGCGCTGGACGACGACCGGCTGGAGCGCCTGCGGCACCGGAGCCGCGAGTTCCTCAACCGGGATGCGCTCGGCAGGATCGCCCGCATCATCCGCGCCGAGGACGCCGGGGAGACCGAAGCCGCGCCCGGCGCCCCCCTCCCCGGAACGGGGCCGGAGGAGGAGCGCCTTCCCGGCAACCGCGCGCTGCTGTTGCTGCTGGAAAAGGCGGAGCGCTCGCACCCCCATCTCTACAACCCGGAAACCGTCGTCGGGCGCCCGCAGGACCTGGAATTTTACAGGAACCGGGCCAGCGCGCTGCTGATCCACCCCTCCTGGCCCGAACGCAACCTGGGAGTCAAGCTCCTGGGACTGCTGCACGCGCGCGAAAAAGCGCCGGCGCTGGTGACCCTGCTCAGGGAGCGAAAGCAGGCCTCTCTCCTGAAGCGTTGCCTGGGCGGGGATTTCGAACAGGTCGGCTTCATCCGGCGCAACATCGTCACCGCCCTGGTCCGGATGGACGCGCTCGACGAGGGAATCGAGGCGGCGCTGCTCGAGGCCCTGGGAGACCCCTACTACGAGGTCCAGGCCGAAGCCGCCCGTGCCGCCGCCCACTTCGGGAGCCGCCTCCCGAGCCGCGAGCGCTTCGTGTGCGCGCTGCTTGAAAATCTCAAGGACAGGAACCTGGACGTCAGCACCGCGGCCGCGGAGGCCCTCGGCGTCATCGGCGGCGAGCGGGACGCACTCCCCGCGCTCCTTAAGCTGTGGGACACCCGGTTCTGGAAGATGCGGGCGGCGGCCCTCCGCGGCCTCTATCTCCTGGTCGAGCGGGGGGAGGTGTCCGACCCCAAGGCGCTCGAAACGGAAATCCCCAGGTTCATTCTGACTTCGACCGACTTCCGGCCCCATTTTGAGATAAAATCGACCTACCGGCGCCTCATGGAATCCCTTTCCAGGACAAAGGAGAAGGGTCTTCGGCCATGATCTATCTTCTCGGAAAATACCTCCACCCCAACTTTGAGCCCTTCTCCTTCCTGCGCCTGGTGGAGTACATCTCGGCCAGGGCCATCGGCGCCGCACTGACGGCCATCATCCTGACGCTCGCGCTGACGCCGCTCGTGATCCGGTACCTGCACCGCAGGGGCATGGTGGACCAGTGGCGGAACACGGGGGTCTCCTCCGCTTTCGACAAGGCGGGGACCCCGGCGATGGGGGGCGCCATCGTCGCCGGGTGCGTCCTGGTCTCCTGCCTGCTCTGGTGCAACATGTCCAACCTGTACCTCCTGGCGGTGCTCGCGGGAATGGTCTGGTTCGGCGGGATCGGTCTGGTGGACGATATCGCCAAAACGAAGGCGCGCTCGGGCGACGGGGGGATGAGCGAGACCAAAAAACTGCTGCTGCAGGCGACGTTCGCCGCTGGGCTGGCGCTCTTTCTGGCCAGCCCCTGGTCGCCGCTGCCGGCCGGTCACGCGGGCGCCTTCTACGTCCCGTTCGTCAAGGCCCCTTTGTTTGCTTCCCTCTGGCTGTACCTCCCCATCGTCTTCTTTTTCGTGGTGGTGGTGGGGAACGCGGTGAACATCGCCGACGGGATGGACGGCCTGGCCATCGTCCCCTCGGTCTTCGCCATCGGGGTGCTGGGCTTTTTCGGCTACCTCCTCGGCAACGCCATCTGGGCCCGGTACCTCAACTATCCCTTTTACCCGGGGACGGGGGAACTCGCGGTCTTCGCTTCCGCCTTCGCCGGGGCGGGCATCGGCTTTCTCTGGTTCAACGCCTACCCGGCCCAGATCTTCATGGGGGACACCGGGTCGATGGCCATCGGCGGCTCGATCGCGGTGCTTTCGGTGATGTTGAAGCAGGAAGCCCTCTTCCTGATCCTCGGCGGCCTTTTCGTGGCCGAGGCCGCCACGTCGCAGATCCAGGACAAGATCGGGATCCGGTGGCTCGGCCGCCGGATATTCATGCGGGCGCCGCTGCACCACGCCATGCAGCACAACGGGCTGGCCGAGACCAAGGTGGTGATCCGGCTCTGGATCGTCTCGGGGATCCTGGCCCTGGCCGCCCTGGCGACCCTGAAACTGCGCTGACCCATGCCGACCGACAGATCCCCCTCGCAGGCCCCTGCCCCGCCGGACCTGTCGCCCCCGGGGCAGGCGGGTTCGGGCCGAAACGCCCTCCTGGTGGGGTCCGGGATCCTGTCGAGCCGCATCGTCGGGCTGATACGGGAGCGCATCTTCGCCCACTACTTCGGCAACTCGGCCGCCGCCGACGCGTTCAAGGCCGCGCTGAAGATCCCCAACATCCTGCAGAACCTTTTCGGGGAAGGGGCGCTCTCCTCCTCCTTCATCCCGGTCTATGCCCGCCTGCTGGCCTCCGGAGACCGCCGCGAGGCCGCCCGCGTCGCGCGCGTCGTCGGGTCGCTCCTCGCACTCGCCATGTCGCTGCTGGTGCTGGTCGGGATGCTGGCGACCCCGCTGCTGATCGATCTCATCGCCCCGGGGTTCGCGGGGGAAAAGCGGGAGGCCACGATCCGCATGGTGCGCATCGTTTTCCCCGGCATCGGCCTGCTCGTGCTCTCGGCCTGGTGCCTCGGGATCCTGAACAGCCACCGCCGCTTCTTCCTCCCCTACGCGGCGCCGGTGCTCTGGAACCTGGCGATGATCGGGACCCTGGTCGGGTTCGGCGGGCGGGAGGACACCTACCGCCTGGCGGAATACCTGGCCTGGGGTTCGGTCGCCGGAAGCCTCCTGCAGTTCGGCGTGCAGCTTCCGGCGGTCCTGCGCCTCGCCGGGGAAATCCATTTCCAGTGGGACATCGCATCGGCCCAGGTGCGTACCGTCATCCGCAACTTCATCCCCGGCATGGCCACCCGCGGGGTCAACCAGGTGAGCAGCGCCATAGACACCATCCTGGCCAGTTTCCTGCCGACGGGGGCCGTGGCCGCGCTGGCCTACACCCAGACCCTCTACCTCATCCCGGTCAGCCTGTTCGGCATGTCCATCTCGAACGCCGAACTGCCTGAAATGTCCAGCCAGCTGGGCGAGCGGGATACCGTGGCGGAGGGTTTGCGCCTCCGCCTGGACAGGGCGCTCGGGCGCGTCGCCTTTTTCGTGGTCCCCTCGGCCGCGGCCTTCCTGGCGCTCGGCGACAGCATCATCGGGCTCCTCTACCAGACCGGGGAATTCACCGTCGAGGACACGCGCTTCGTCTGGGCGGTGCTGGCCGGGTATACGACGGGGCTGCTGGCGGCGACCCTGGGGCGCCTGTACACCTCGGTCTTCTGGGCGCTGGGGGACACCCGGACCCCGCTTCGGTGCGCCGCGATCCGGATCTCGACGGCGGCGGGGCTGGGATGGTTTCTGGCTTTCCCGGTCCCCGCCTGGCTCGGCCTCCCCGCCCGGGCGGGGCTCGTGGGGCTCACGGCGGCGGCGGGGCTCGCGGCCTGGGTGGAATTCTCGCTGCTGCGCCGGGCCCTCATCCGGCGTATCGGCCGGGTCCGCCTGGCCCTCCCCCATGTCGTTCGGCTGTGGGGGGCCGCGCTGGCCGCCGCGGCCGCGGCGTTCGCTCTCAAATTGTGGCTGCGCGAGCTGCCGCCCTATATTTCGGGCTCCCTGGTCCTGGCCGTGTTCGGGTCCCTCTACCTGGCCGGGGCGGCCGCACTGGGGATGCCGGATGCGGTCCGGATCGTCCGGGCGGTGCGAAAAAGGATGCCGTTCCGGGCCGCCTAACCCTCTTTGAGCCTGGCCCGCAGCCGCCGGAACTCCTCGGTGCCGGCGCGGCGCAGCCATTCGTAGACCACCGACTCGGCCGTCGTGATGGTGATGCCTGAACGGCCCAGCCGCTCCACGCCGAGCTGGAAATCCATCGACCTCCGGGAGGAGGTGGCATCGGCCGCGACAAAGACACTCTCCCCCTGGAAATCGAGCTCCAGCGCCGTCTGGGCCACGCACACGTGGGTTTCGATCCCCGCCAGCACGATCTGGTTGCGCCCGAGCTCGTAAAGATGCTCGCTGAACCCGGGGCTGGAGACGCAGCTGAAATGAATTTTTTCCAGCGGCCGCGTCCCCGGGAGCAGCTCCCGGATCTCCCCGATGGTGGGACCGAGTCCCGCGGGGTACTGCTCGGTAAGAACGACCGGGATTTCAAACGTGTTCGCCGCCGCGATCAGCAGATCGATCTTCCGCAGCACCCGCTCATGGTCGAAGACGGCGGGAAAGAGCTTTTCCTGCACATCGATGACCACCAGCACGCTGCGCCCGCAGTCCAGAAGTTCCGACATCCCCTCCCCCTTTTTTTATATCGCCCCGTTTCCATCGAAAATACCACATATGCCCGGCGGCGGGTGACAAAAGGGGAGGGATGGATTACTCTGTCCCTTTACAAGGAGGATCCCCGTGAAAAAAATCGTACTGCTGAGGCATGGAGAGAGCGTCTGGAACCGCGAGAACCTTTTCACCGGCTGGACGGACGTGGACCTGAGCCAGCAGGGGACCAGGGAGGCCGTCGAAGCCGGCCGCCTGCTCCGTGCCGAAGGCTACGTCTTCGATCAGGCATTCACCTCCGTGCTGAAACGGGCGATCAGGACGCTCTGGCTGGTGCTGGAGGAAATGGACCTCTGCTGGATTCCCGTCTTCAACAGTTGGCGGTTGAACGAGCGGCACTACGGCGCCCTGCAGGGGCTCAACAAGGTGGCCACGGCCGAGAAGTTCGGGGCGGAACAGGTCCACGTGTGGCGCCGCTCCTACGACATCCGTCCCCCGGAGCTCGATCCGGAGGACGAGCGCTCCCCGGCACGCGACCCGCGCTACGCCGGACTGGACCCGGGGGAGATCCCCATGGCCGAGTGCCTCAAGGATACGGTCGGACGCGTCCTCCCCTTCTGGCACGAGACGATCGTTCCGGCCGTCCGCTCAGGACGGCGCGTGCTGGTGTCGGCTCACGGCAACAGCCTGCGCGCCCTGGTTAAATACCTGGACGACATGCCGGAGGCCGAGATCGTGGGACTGAACATCCCCACCGGGATCCCGATGGTGTACGAATTCACCGACGACATGGCCCCCATCCGCCGTTACTACCTGGGAGACCCGGAAGCCGCCCGGAAGGCGGCCGAGGCGGTGGCAAACCAGGCGAAGAAGATTTGACGATTTACGAACGGAAAAAATTGTGTAATATCATTTCGCGGACAATGGAGGCCGCATGCGGGGCCGAGCCCCCCGTGCCCGGCCTTGCGGTTCCAATCGGCGGCAAACATACAAGGAGAGAGCGTTTATGAGCCGTGTAATCATCGAGACCTGTGACAAGCACCTGGCCTGCGTGGATGTCTGTCCCGTGGACTGCATTCACCCCCTCAAGGACGAGGGGGGGTTTGACGAATGCACCCAGCTCTACATCAATCCCGACGAGTGCATCGATTGCGGCGCCTGTGAAGCCGTCTGCCCGGTCAACGCGATTTTCCCGGAAGAGGAAGTCCCGGAGCAGTCTCAGGCTTCCATAGCCGCCAACCGGGACCATTTCAAGAAATAGGCCGCGAGCTCCGGTGCCGGCCGCCGGGGGTCTACCCTTTTCTCTCGAAAACGTGAAGACCCTTTTTCTGGATCCCTGAAATGTTCTCCACCATCGCGCGCAGGATCCGCGGGGAATCCAACGCCCTCTACAGGGCCCGGGACGAGGTACGGGCCTCGGGCCGGCCCGTCGTGGACCTGGTGTCGGGCAACCTCAACGATTGCGGCTACGTCTTCCCCCAGAACCTGCTGGAGGAGATCCTCGTGGAGGCGTCCCGCCGCTCCGCCGTCTACCGGCCCGACTCCTTCGGGCAGGCGACGGCGCGGGAGGCGGTCTCGGAGTTCTATCTCAAGAGCGGCTGCACCCTCGCGCCCGATTCGATCCTCGTCACCCCCGGGACCAGCCTCGCCTACTGGTACTGCTTCAAACTTCTGGCCGACGAAGGGGACGAAATCCTCTGTCCCCGCCCCTCCTATCCACTCTTCGACTACATCGCCCTGATGGGGGGCGTGAACCTGGTCCCATACCGCATGCGGGAAGAGGAGGGATGGGGCATCGACCTGGAGCACCTGGAAGCCAGCATCTCCACGAGGACCCGGGCGGTGGTGCTGATCTCCCCCCATAATCCCACCGGCCACGTGGCCTCGGCCGGGGAGATCGAGGGACTCGCCGAAATCGCCCGCCGCCACGACCTGGCCATCATCAGCGACGAGGTGTTCAGCGAAGCCCTCCTTCCGGGAAAGCGGACGCTTCGGCCGGAGCCGCTCCCCCGCCCCGCCTCGAGCGGCGCGCCGCTGGTGATCACCCTCAACGGCTTCTCCAAGATGTTCGCCCTGCCGGGGATGAAATTCGGCTGGATGGCCCTGTCGGGTGACCCGGAGAAGGTGCGCCGGGCGCTCGGCTCGCTGGAGCTCATCTCCGACACCTTCCTCCCCGTCAACGAAACCGTCCAGGCGGCGGCACCCGGCATCTTCCAACTGGGCAACGCGGTGAGATTCGAATTCGGGATGCGCATCCGGGACTGCTGGCGCCGGACGGAGGCGTTGCTTGCCACCTGTTCCGATCGCTGCAGCTATGTCCGACCGCAGGGAGGGTTTTACGTCGCGCTGAGCCTCGGCGACCAGGACGAGGAACGGACCGCGGAGAGGATCCTTCGCGAAAGGAGCCTCCTGGTCCACCCGGGATGGTTTTACGACATGGATCCGCACCACCTGGTTTTCTGTTTCGTGCAGAAACCGGAAGTCCTCGAGGATTGCATCCCCGGGCTGTTCGAGGCCGCCCGCCCGTCGGCCGACGGCCCGGAACGGTCGGAGCCGGAACCATGAATTATCTGCGCTACCGGTACCGGGGAAAGGTTGCGACCGGGGTCGCGGAAGGGGGCAGGGTCCGGGAACTCCGCATGGGGTCGTGCGACGAATGCATGGAGACGGGCCCGCCGGTCGGCCTGGACCAGGTCGAGATCCTGTGCCCCTCCGAACCGACCAAGATCCTCGCCGTGGGGCTGAATTACCGCAGTCATCTTGATCACCATGCCCCGGGGACCGCGGCGCCCGCCAGTCCCGAAATCTTTTTCAAACCCCCTTCGGCCCTCCTCCCCCATGGCGGGGAGATCCTGATCCCCCCCGACGCGCACGACGTGCACTACGAGGGGGAACTCGTGATCGTCATCGGGGGGATGGCCCGCCGGGTCTCCCCCGGGGAGGCGCATAATTACATCCTGGGATACAGCTGCGGCATTGATGTCAGCGCCCGGATCTGGCAGACAAACGACCTGCAGTGGTGGCGCGCCAAGGGGTGTGACACCTTCGCTCCCGCGGGACCGGTCGTGGCGACCAACTTCGACTGGGCAAGCGGGGGGATCGAGACCCGCGTCAACGGCGCCGTGGTGCAGTCGGGCCGGTTCAGCGAGTTCCTTTTCAATCCGCCGATGATCGTGAGCTACGCCAGCCGGTATCTGACCCTGATGCCGGGAGACCTCATCTATACCGGGACCCCCGGCGGCACCGGAGCGCTGCACCCGGGCGACCGGGTGGAGGTGGAGATCCCCGGAATCGGGACACTGTGCAGCAGTGTCGCCGCGGGCGCCTGAAAGAGCCGCGCCTAACGCCCGCTGGGGAGGGCGGCGCCCAGTTTGCGCGCGATCCGGTCCTCGATCCAGTGGCTGTCGCACCATTCGATGGAATCCACGGGGAGCCCCTGCAGGAGCACGCTGAAGTGGAGATGGTCGCCTCCAGCCAGCCCGGTTTCCCCCGTTCTGCCGATGACGTCCCCCCGCGACACCTCCTGCCCCTCCCCGGCACCCATGGACGAAAGGTGCGCGTAGATGCTCTGAAGACCGTACCCGTGATCGATGACGATGGCGTTGCCGTAAATCCCCAGGTAGCCGGCAAAGACCACCACCCCCGCGTTGGCGGCGGGGACCGGCGCCTGTTTGACCGAAGCCAGGTCGTACCCCAGGTGGGTCTGGACGTCCACCTCCCGTCCCTCGTAGAGATAGGATCTCCGTTCGGCGAACGAGGCTGTCGTCTTGCTGTTGGGCATCATCACAAATTCCCCGCGCCAGAGGAAACCGGGGGTGGTAGTGCGCACCAGGGCCAGGATAGTCTCCTGGTTCGCGTCGCGCATCTCGCGGTTTATGGCCAGGTAGCTCTCGAGCAGGGTCCCCCGCTCCCGGAACCCGGGGGTCTGGGAAACGATCGCCGGCACCACCTTGTCGAGGAAGGAGTCGGAGACCTGGATGGTGTCGGTCCGCAGCGGCCTCGGGAAGAACCGGTCGATGAAGGCCGCCTCCGCCGCGTTCCCCGCGGCGTCCTCCACCACCAGCCGGACCTCGGGCCGGTCCATGTCATAGGGGACGGCAAAGAGAGCGAACCGGTCGTGCGCCCCCCCGCCCGGAAGCGGGAATCCCGGGAACCACCAGGAGCCGGCGCGCACGCCGTCACGCACGGCCGATTCCCCGACGCTGTAGACGACGGCTTCGCACCCCCCCTGCCGGACGTAGGTCTGGGACGACCGGACCTGGAGCGACGGGGGAGTCAGGCGGACCGGCAGGGTCAGTTCCTCGACATGAGGATCCGGATGCCGGAGCCAGGTCGGGGCCCGGTCGCTCGTCACGCGGATGGTCGCTTCCCCCCCGGTCAGGGCGGGAAGGCTTTGGCGGCCGGCCTCGACCCCGATGGTATCCCGGACGGTCTTGGATCCCAGAAACGGAATCTGCGAAGCGGCGGTGTAGGTTTTTTCGAACAGCGGCGCGGAATGCTCCCCCTGAACGAGCTCGATCCGGACCCGCGACAGTCCCCTCCGCGGCTCGGCGATCTCGATCGTCACGGGCGTCCTCTTGCCGATGACGCTCATCGCCGGTTGGATACGGACATCAGGTTTTCCCCCGACCCGGAAAATGCCGAGGGCGAGAAAGGCCAGCAGGCACGCACAGACGATGACCACCACCGGTTTGAGGGAACGCCCTCCACGCATTACCGCATCCGCCATGATTTTACAGTCCTCCGCTTGTTTTGACCGGCCCAGTGTACCACCACTCACTCCCCGGTTGCAGGGGCACGGGCATGAAAGCGCCCGCCCGAAACCCGTCGCGGTGAAGTTGATTGCTCCAAGCTCTGCAATCAGTGTATGATGGCCCAACAACGGAGAAGCGTGCTCTCAGATCAGGTTCTATGCAAGGAGGCAGTGCGATGAAAAAGCTTTCAACCGCGGTTTTTCTCGGCCTGTGGATTTTGGTTTCGCTGGGCTGTTCTTCAACCCCTTCGGGAACGGTGGCGGTCAAGGACCTTCAGGGAAGTATCGCCGACCGGATCGGACAGGATGTCGTGGTGGTGGGAATGGCGGACACCCGGACTCCCATGGCTTCGTTCAGGATGTTCAAGCTTTCATCGGGGAACAACTATGTCTGGGCCTCGATCCCCGAGAACGCCGAGGAACCCCCCCAGGGACTCAAGGTGCGGGTCACCGGGACCGTCCAGCAGAAGGAATTCCCGGCCATGGGGAACGTGCTTTTCATCGAATCGAAAAAGATAGGAATGGAATAGACGCAGCGATCGAACACGGGGGGACAGTCCCGAGGCTGTCCCTGTTTTCCGAACCTCGGCGACTACAGATACCGATCCAGAAACCTTTCCAGGCTCGTCCCGGCCACCGCGGCGTGCTCCTTCCACTGCCGCCAGGTGTGGGCCATTCCCGTATGCAGGAGTGTCTTCACCCGGGCACCCACCCCCGAGGAGGGATCGAAGGCGAACGGCTGCAAAAAGGTGTCCCGGGCCTCGTCGCTGACCGCCCGGATGCAGCCCAGGCGCACGCCCGCGCAAGCGGCCACCCGGGCCAGGGCGGCCGTTTCCATGTCCACGATCGAGGCGTGAAACGACCTGAACAGGATCTCCTTGTGCGCAGGGTTCCCCAGGACGTGGGGTGAAGTGAGGACCGTTCCGGCCGTCGCCCCGATTCCCGCGGCCGCGGCCGCGGAGACGAGCGCGTGGGCGTCGTCCAGCTCGAACGCCCCCCCGGCCCGCACCCGGTTCCAGTCCGTCCCGTCGAGGGTCAGTTCAATCGCCCGCGTCGCGGCCACCAGGCTCCCCAGCTCAAGGCCCGGATCGAGAGCCCCGGCGTATCCCACCACGAGGATCCGCTCTGGACGGACTTTTTCCAGCGCGGCCGCGAGGTTCCGGGCCGCCTTTTCAGGCCCCACGCCCGCCCGCAGGAAGCCCACCGCCCGCCCGTCCCGCGTGCCGCGCCGCAGCCGCCCGCCCGACACGCTCTCCAGCCCGCAGCAGAGCCTCATGCCCGCCTTCAGTTCCTCTTCCAGTGCAGCGACAACCAGGAGCATAGGCCCTCAGGATAGGCCGGCCGGCGCCGCGAGACAAGCGCCATTCCGCCGCGCCTCTACCCGCTCCCGCCCGGGATCCTCCATTGAGAGGAGGGGGGAAGATATATTTGAACCGGCCGCAAATATTGGGGTATAGGTATGAAGACCCGGAAAACCGGAAAAGGCACGGGTCCAAATCCATCAACCGCAGACGGAATCAAGGATGGGAAACATGAGATCGGTCGTCATCCTGCTTTGGCTGGCGGTGCTTCCGGGAGTGGCCGCCGCACGCGAAGGATTTGAAGAGGCGAAAGAGCACTACGGGAAGGGGGAATACCGGCAGGCCTCGACCCTCCTCCGGGACCTGGCACGATCCGATCCGAAAAACGCCGAAATCCGGTTCTGGCTCTCGCGGACCCACACCCGGCTCCGCGAGTGGAAGGAGGCGGTCCGGGAACTGGAGCAGGCGGTGAAGCTCGAGCCCCGCAACGCGCGCTACCATCTCTGGCTCGGACGCGCCTACGGGGACCGGGCCTCCCGGGCGTTTTTTACTTCCGCCTTCTCGCTGGCCCGGAAGGTGGTGAAGGAGTTCGAAACCGCCAGGGACCTGGCCCCCGAAGACATCGACGTCCGGTTCGATCTTCTCGAATACTACCTCCAGGCTCCAGGAATTGTGGGCGGGGGGAAGGACAAGGCGGAGGCGGAGGCGAAGGTCATCGCCGGGATCGACCCCGCCAAGAAATTCATCGCGGACGCGACCCTTCACATGAAAAACAAGGACTGGGAGAAGGCGGAAGCCTCCCTGCTCCGGGCGACCGCCGAATACCCGCGGCAAGCCAGCGCCCACCGGGACCTGGCCGGGTACCGGTTCGACCGGAAAGACTACAGGGGGGCCCTGGATTCCGGCCGGAAGGCCCTGGACCTGGGCCCGAATTCAAAAAGCTCGGCGCTCCTGGTGGCATCGGCTCAGGTGAGGCTCGGCGTGGAACTGGAAGAGGCGGAGCGGAGCCTCGCGTCTCTCGCCCGCGGTTCCCTCCACGACGGGGACCCCTCCCACGAGGAGGTGCACTACTGGATCGGCCAGTGCCGTCTCGCCCGGGGGGAGACCGCCGGGGCGCGCGCGGCGTTCGAGACCGCCCTCCGGTTCAACCCCGAATATTCCAGGGCCAAGGACGCGCTGGCAGAAATCAAATAGACTTCCCCAATTGCGGGCCTGTTTCCGGAACACACATTCGAGGCGTCGAGTCATGAAGAGATTGTCGGGAACCCTTGTTGTTTGGACCCTCTGCCTGTCATGGGCCCACGCTGCCGAAACACCGGCCGGGGCGCGGGCGCTGACGCTGCAGGAAGCCGTCAGCCTGGCCCTGGAGCGTTCGCCGGAGGTGCTGCTCGCCCGGACGCAGGCGCTCCAGGCGGGGGAGTCGGTGCGCGAGAGCCGCTCGCTCGACCGGCCGCAGGTGACCGCGGGAACCGGACTGGCCTACAACAACGGCTTCCCCCTCAGCATCGAGGGGAGCGCCCCCTCCATATTCAAGATCATCGGGAGCCAGTCCCTGTTCAGCGCGAAGAACTCCAACCTCATAAAGGAGTCGAAGGAGTCGGAGCGTGCCGGCGGGTTCGCCGCCGGGCGCGTCCGGAACGAGGTGGCCGCCCGGACCGCCCTCTGCTACAGCCGGCTGCACCAGGCGCGCAAGGTCCAGGCGCTGGCCGGGCGCCGGCTGGAGGAGGCGCTCAGGCGGCAGGAGACGACCGAGTCGCTGCTCGAGGGGGGGAAGGCGCGCCCCGTCGACGCCGCCGTCGCCCGCACCGCCGCCGCCGCCGCCCGGCAGGACGTGTTGGTCGCCCGGGAGGAGGCGCGCGTTCTCCAGGCCGAACTGTCGGCCCTGACCGGGATCGCGGGCGGCGTCTCCATCGAGACCCGTGATCCCCTGATCGGCAATCCCCTCGAAGGGGAGCCGGCCGAGGAGATGTATCGGCGGGCGGTCCGATCCTCGCCCGAGATCCTCGAGGCCGAGGCTGCCGTCCGGGCCAGGGGATTCCACACCGCCGCGGAAAAGGGGGAGCGCCACCCGCGCATGAACTTCGTCACCGAATACGCCCTGTTCAGCCGCTCCAACAACTACGAGGATTATTACCGCCGCTTCGAGCGGCACAACTACCTCCTGGGGCTGTCGATCGAAGTCCCCCTCTTCACCGGGTCGCGCACGGACGCCCGCATCGCCCGGAGCCGGCTCGAGGAGGAGGGGGAACGTCACCGGCTGGAGGGGTTGAAGTCGGACCTGAGGGTGGCGATCGCACGCGCGCTCGGCGCGCTCGCCATCGCCCGCGGGGCCGCGGAGCTGGCACGCCAGGACCTCGAGACCGCCAGGGAGCTGCAGGTGCTGGACGAGGCGCTTCTGGCCGAGGGCCGGATGAGCGAACAGGAGATGGCCGCGGTCCGGTTCGAGCTGCAGGGGAAGGAACGCGCCCTCGTCGACGCGGACCACGCCCTGATCGAGCGCCGGATCGAGCTGCTGCGCCTGACGGGGACCGCCTCCTCGGCCCTCGCCGAATAGGTCCCCGCAAATCGGTTTCTCCCCCGCATCCCGCTTTGGGGTAAGATGGGCCCGATCTGTCCCGCAAAAGGAGGGCCATGGAACCGAGACACAAGCAGACCGTCCGCATAGTCCTGGCGACCGCCGTCATCGCGGCCTCGCTGATCGCCTGGCTCCTGTCCACGCCTGCGCCCGACATGCCGGTGAGCCAGGCGCCCCTCGAGTTCGATGCCGGGCGCGCCCTCGGGGCCGCGCGCGCATTCGTGACCCGGAACCCGGACCGGCTCTTCGGCAGCCTGGAGTCCCGGCAGTCGAGCGGGGACCTCATCGACTCCCTCTCCTCGTTCGGCTACGAGGTCGAGTTCATCCACTTCGATGCGAGGGTAAAGAGCCGCAGCCGGGTGGGGCGCAACGTGCTGGCGCTCAGGAAGGGGGAGTCGGACGAGATCGTCGCCCTCGTCGCCCATTACGACACCGCCGCCACCACCGTCGAGGGGGGGATGAAAAACGGCGCCGCGGTCGGGGTGCTCCTGGAACTCGCCCGCGTGTTTTCGAGAGTTCCGACGCACAGGAGCCTCCTCTTCATCTTCACCGACGGGGGGGAATGGGGGAACACGGGCGCCGCGGACCTGGCGGCCCGGTATCCGCTGAAGGACCGCATCGCCGCCGTCCTGTCGCTCGATCATGTGGCCCCCGGAGAGCTTGAGGCCTTCCGCCTCGAGGAAACCGGGCAGGTCTCGGGATTCACCCCCCCGTGGCTGCGCCGCCTGGCGGCGCAGGCCGCCTCCGCGGGGGGCCTCGGCGTCAGGGGAGCCTCGCGCCTCGGGGAAACCGTCGAGCGGGCGCTGCAGATTTCGAGCGCGGACCAGGGACCGTTCCTGCGGGCGGGGATCGCGGCCGTCAACCTGGGAAGCGTATCGACCGACCGCTCCCGGGCGCGGGAGCTCTTCCATTCCCCCGGGGACGGCATCGCCAGCATCCGGCCCGAGAGCGTGCACAGTTTCGGCCTGGCGGCCGAACGGATCGTGCGCTCCCTGGACGAGGCGCCGGAGATCCCCCGGGAAGCGCCCGACGCCTGTCGCAGCGCGGGCGGGAAGTTTCTGGCCATCCCCTGGGTCCGGGTCAGCCAGCTGTTGTGGTTTCTGCCGCTCTGTCCCTTCCTCTGGTGGCAGCTGGCGGGCGCGCGGCCGAAACTCGACGCCGCCCAGGTCTCGAGAGAGCTCTGGGCCGTTGCGGCCACCTTCCTCCCCTTCCTCGTCCTCTTCCTGGGCGTGCGCCTGACGGGGGCGCTGCGCCTCCTGCCGGTGTACCCCCTCTACCCGGCGACGGCGCGCGACCCCGTCCTGGTCAACCCCGACTGGCGCGTTCTCGGGGCCATTTTCGGGGCCGCCGCCCTCATCGCCCTCACCTCCTGGGTGGTGTGCCGATACGGGCTCAAAGGCTGGCCCGAGCCGCGGTACGCGGCCTCGAAAGCGGTGCTGCTCGCGCTCCTGATTCTGGTTGTCGCCCTGGCTTTTGCGCGCAACTCCCACTGGGCGTGGCTGTTTTTGCTGCTCCCCGCGTGGTTGTGGACCCTGATCGGGCGCGCGTCCTCGAGGAAGGGGAGGGCCCTGGCGATTGCGGGGATCCTGGCCGGCGCGGTACCCAGCCTGCTCGTGCTCGGCCGCCACGCGTCCGACCTCTACCTGGGATGGAACTACGCCTGGTACCACGCGCTCGCGCTGCACAACGGCCTCTTCACCCCGGCCGGATATTTCCTGGGCGCGCTCGCCGTAACCCTGGGGATCCGCTTCATCGTCATCAGCCCAGCGCAACGTCGAGCGTCATCATGACCGCAAAGCCCAGCATGGCCCCCAGGGTGGCGATATCGGTGTTCTTTTCGGCCTGGGATTCGGGGATCAGCTCCTCGATGACGACGAACATCATGGCCCCGGCGGCAAACGACAGAGCGTAGGGGAGGATCGGACGCATCACCAGCACGGCGGCGGCGCCCGCCACGCCGGCGATCGGTTCCACGATCCCCGACAACTGCCCGTACAGAAAGCATTTGCTCCGGGAGAGCCCCTCGCGCCTGAGGGGGACGGCCACGGCCATCCCCTCGGGGAAATTCTGGATGCCGATGCCGAGCGCCAGCACCACCGCGGCGGCGATCGTGGCCGAGGAGAGGCCATACGCCGCGGCGCCGAAGGCCACCCCCACGGCCAGGCCCTCGGGAATGTTGTGGAGGGTGATGGCCAGCACCAGCAGGACGCTCCTGCGCCACGAGGTGGGAATCCCCTCCGCCTCGTCGAGTTCCATGCCCGGGTGCAGGTGTGGCAGCACCCAATCGATCAGCCGCAGGAAGACGCCGCCGAGCAGGAACCCCACCACCGCGGGGACCCAGGGAAGCGACCCGTTGGTTTCCTCCGCCATCTCGATGGCCGGGGCCAGCAGGGACCAGAAACTGGCCGCTATCATCACGCCGGCGGCGAACCCCAGCATGGAGTCGAGCACCTTGCGGTTGATGGTCTTGAAAAAGAAGACCACCGAAGCGCCGAGCGCGGTCACGGCCCACGTGAACAGCGTCGCCCACAGGGCCTGAAGCACGGGATGGAGTTCCTTGAACCAGTCGATGATAAAGTCCTCGAGAAATGGGGACAGTCACCGGTGTCCCTCCGTGGACACCGGTGACTGTCCCTAGCCGGCCTGGATCTTCTCGACCTGTTCCCCGATCGTCTTTCTGGCGGCCGCCAGGGCCTGCCGAAGCTCTTCCAGCTTTCCGTCGGTCCACTGCACGCCGTCGGCCAGTCCCGCCTGCAGCCTCTCCTCGACGTCGCCCTTGATGTTCTCCACCGAATGCCACAGTTCACGCTGCACCGCATGAGCCCGGCTCCCGGCGTTCTCGGCCAGGTAACGGATCTTGCGCCTCGTCTTGCGTCCGGATTGCGGCGCAAACAGGAGCGCGATTCCCGCACCGAGCAGGGCGCCCGCTATCAAAGCGGTCGCGACCTCTTTCCTCGTGTTATCGTCGGCCATAGCCTCCTCCTTTCTCCCCCCTGCGGGCGATCATGACACGCCGACCGTCGAAGGGCTATGATCATTATGTCCCAGGAAGGGCCGAAAACAAATGGGCCCCTTGCCTTCCGGGGCCCCATCGGGCAACCTACAAAAGAGGGCCTCGAGGACAGACCCGAGGGTGGAGACGCCTATGGAAGCGAAAAACCGGTGCCCCGAATGCGGATACAGCTCCAATGAGGCCTTTACGGAATGTCCCGCCTGCGCCGCGGAAGAGAAGCCGGGGACCGGTTCCCCGAAAAACAAAATCACCCTGATTGTGGTGATCCTCCTCGCGCTCTGGGGGGTTTGGAGCTGGATCGGAGGCGATTCCGGCGCCGGGAATTCGGGGCGTGCGGAGCTCAGGATCAGCGCGGGGGAGAGGGTCGACCTCGCCGGCCACCTGGCCGAGGGTCGCCACACGGTCTTTCTCTTCTATGCCGACTGGTGACCCTCCTGCCGCAGAATACTGCCTCAGTTGGAGGCGGCCGACGCGCAATCCGATTTTTTCGAACTGCGGGAGATCGACATCACCGACTGGAACTCTTCCGTGGCCGGCCAGTACAACATCCGCAGCATCCCCCACTGCATGATTTACAGCCGTGACGGCGAGCTGAAGGAATCGGGTCCGGACGTCTGCTGGGCCGTCGTGGAGAATCCGTCGGCCCTGCTGCGGTACTGACCGGATGTCGGGCTCCCGTTTTAGGGAGTACCCATCATGCGGGGAAACCTGTATCATTATCCCTGTATGTCAAAATTTGGTCTGGAGGAGAGAGAGTGTTACAAGTTACCGAAAAAGCGAGTGAGATGATCAGGCTTTATCTCAAGGACAGGACAGACGCTCCGTCCATCCGCCTCATGCTGAACGAAGGGGGTTGATCGGGGCCCTCCGTGGGCATGACTCTGGATGAGTCAACGGAAAACGACGCGTCTTTTGAAAACAATGGGATCACCTTTGTCGTCGACAAGGAATTTCTGGAACAGATCCAGCCCGTGACGATCGATTTCGTGTCGACCCCCATGGGAGAGGGATTTCAGATCTCCTCCAACCTCCCGAAACCCGAAGGAGCCTGCGGCTCCTGCGCCGGGTCCTGCAACTCCTGACACGATCCAAAACCACGACACGCCAGCCGGCGCCCCTTGCCGGGCGCCGGCCTTTGTTTCAGGACCCGATCGGGAGAAGCCTAATCCGGCCAGGTGGGTCCGGGCAGGGGCGGAAGCTGGCGCGTCATGAGGGCCCGGATGGCCCGGTTGAACCCGTCCGGTTCCGATGCCTCCAGCCGGCGGACCTCCGATGCCGCCTCCTCCATGACAGGGGCGTCCTCCGCCACCTCCAGGGGCAACAGCCCCGGATAAGAGCGCTGGATCAACGCAAACGCCTTCTGCCGCTCCGGGTCGAGGGCCAGAAACCGGTCGATCTCGTCGAGCATGGCCCCCTTGTCCCGGTCCAGGCGGCCGTCCACCTGCATGAGCAGGTTGAGGCTGAAATCGCCGCAGCGGAAATGGGCCGGCATTTCGTCGAGATGCTCGACGAGCAGCCGGATCTCGGCCACGATTTCCACATCCGTCATCGGCTCGAAGGCACCTTCCCGCGTCATCCGCTCGAGCGGCGACAGGGGGTGGATGGCCAGGGTGCGCACGCGGACGTAATCGGGACGGATCCGGTTGAGGATTTTCGCGGTCTCCAGGGCGTGATCCCGGCTCAGTCGGCGCCCCCCCACTCCCGGCATGATGTACTCGGAAAGCGATATCCCGGAGGAGACCACGTGCAGTCCCCCCGCAAGGATATCGTCGGGGGTGTTCCCCTTCCGGATCAATTCGAGCACCTCGGCCGAGCCGCTTTCCATCCCCGAGTGGATCCGGGTGAGGACCGCCTCCCTCAGCCGGCCGAGATCCTCGACGCTCTTCCCCTTCATGGTCTTGGCCCGCGCGTAAGTGGTCACGCGCCGGACCGATGGGAAGCGCATACGGATATGGCCGATGATGTCGAGCAGCTCATCGGTGGGCACGACCAGACTGTCGGCATCCTGCAGGAAGGCCGATTCGGGAGCGAGGCCGCGGGACGCATAAAGCTCGGCCATCCGGTCGACGTCCCGCCTGACCTCCTCCACCGGGCGCTTGGAGAATTTCAGCCCCTTGAAGGGGGGGCAGATGTGGCAGCGGTTCCAGGGGCAGTTGCGGGTGACGCGCACCAGCAGGCTGCCGGCCTCGTTGGGGGGGCGGATGGCGCCTTGTTCGAACATGATTTCAGACTCCTGTCCCATTCTCGCCGGCCTCCAGTCTCCCGGCGTTCTCAGTTCTCGGCGCAGACGACGCCGCGCAGCATCCGGATGTTGTCGCGGACGTGGGGGCTGTCTTCCGGGGCCGCGGTCCGGGTGAGGTAGACCTCGAGCGACGCGAGGGCCCGGGCAAAAAGGCCGGTCTGCATGTAGAGGAGGCCCCGGTCCCTGATTTCCGACGGGACCCCCGGGTTCAGCATCAGGATCTTGTCCACGGCCGAGAGGGCCTTCAGGTGCTCTTCCCTCTGGGTGTAGATCGCCTTCAGGTTGTAGAGCATCCGGGTGAGGATCGCCCTGTTTCCCATCGGCTCGAGCAGCGCCGCGTCCACCGTTATCGCCCCGTCGTGGATCCGGTCGAGCAGTTCCTGGCAGTCGCTGAGGGTGAGGATGCGGCCGCGGTGGAAGGGGTCGATGAGAATGCCCCGGCCCGCCGCCTTGTGCTTGACGAGGAAATGTCCCGGGAGCCCGACCCCGCCTATCGGGAACCCGATGCGGCGGGCGACCTCCATGTAGATGATCGACAGGGAGATCGGGATCCCGAGGCGGCGGTCGAGAACCTCGTTCAGGAAGCTGTTCCGGGGATCGTAATAATCCTCCCCGTTGCCGCTGAGCCCCTCCTGGACAAACAGGACCTCGTTGAGCCCATCGATGACGCGGGCGGGTTCCCGGCTGTCCCCGATGAGGACCTCCGCACGGGCGGCCAGGACATCCAGTCGCCTCAGGTACCCGTCCGTGTCCAGCCCGGGGTATTCCTCGGCCGCGATGGCGAGGGCCGCCCGGTCCAGGGGCAGGGCGCCGTCATCCAGGACCGCCATCGCCCCAAAGGCCTGCTGTGCTTTCAGAATATCGATGATCACCGGGGCCTCGAAAAACTCCATCCGGCCCGGGGGAAATGCCCTTTCGACCGGACGGTCGCTGCGGGAGGGTCCAAACCCGCCCTTCAGCGGGGGAACACGAGCGGGGTGCGCAACCGGAACTCCAAAATGGTCTCCGCCGGTATCTTGAGGGTCTCTCCCCTGGTGACCACCTGCACCCCGGTACCGACCGCGGCGCCCGAAGCCGCGCCGATGGCCGCCCCCTTCCCTCCCCCGGCGATGGCGCCGATGATGGCGCCGAGCGCGGCGGTTCCGCCCACGGTCGCCGCCGTGCGGTTGCCGCGGGAAGCGCCGACTTCGGTGTAATCGGAGGTGTCCAGGATGTGCGACCGGCCGTCGACGACGAGTTCCGTCAGTTCCAGGACGAGTTCGGACCGCCCGGCCAGCTTCCCCGATTCCCGGGAAAAAGCGATGCGGCCCTTCACCAGCGAGCCGCGGGGGGCCACCGTCCGGTCGCCGGAAACCAGCGGATCCTCCAGGATGGCCTCGAAAACGTCCCCGACGCGGTTACGGTCGGTGTCGATGGCCGAGGTGGTCCGGACGGTCACCGCGGTCCCCGCGGCGAATACGGTCCCGTCCGCGGTCGCGGCAGCCGGGGTAACCGCACTTTCCGCCGCAGTCCCGGCATCCGTCGAAAGCGTTTCCCCGGCCTCGACCGGCGGGAGTTCCCGGGCCGCCTGCGCCGCGGCGGGAGCCTCCGCCTGAATGGGTTCCGGCTGAGTGAACGTAATCCGGTCGATATCGGCAACCGGGAAGATCTCTATCCTCCCGAGGACGCGGAATTCCACCGTATCCGCATCTCCACGCATGAATTTCCCGGAATAGGCGGTTCCGTCCCTGAGCACGATCTGGTCGGCCCGGGCGATTCCCCCCAGGATCATGATCGCCGCGAGACTCGCGGTAATGACGGATTTCAACCCCATACGCATATCCCCCTCCTGTCGAAAAACCGTGGGACCCACCGCCCATACCTCCATGATGAGCCACCGGGCGGCCCGGATGCAACCGGTTCCCCGAAAAAACGCGAAGCGCGAGGAGCTAGCCGCGTGGCCTGTTTTGTGGATTCGGCTGCTCTTCCCCCTGAAACCCGTAGCGCAGCACCCTGACCTTGACCATCCTGCGGCCGAATTCGAGGCACTGTTCGTAGCTGGGGATGTAGATATCGATGATTCTGCCCTTGATCAGCGCCCCGGTGTCCAGGACCTGGTAGATGCCGCCCATCAGGGGCGAATCGACGTAAATCATGGAACCCAATGGGATAACCCTGGGGTCGGCGGCCACGTGCCCCGGGGCCACGTGGATCCCGCTCTTGGTAATCCCGGTGACGCAGTAGGCGGTGGCCTGAAACTGCTTCATGTCCTGGGAAACCGGCGGGAAATCCGTAAGATTCTGATAATTAAAAACTTGCGCGTCGACGGTCGGGGAGCATTCCCGGCGGGTGACGTGAAGCAGACACGCGAATCCCGCGATGACGATGAGGATGCGGAGGCGGCTCATCCGCCGCCAGCTTACGAAACGTTTTTCCTTCAGCATAGGGGTCCTCTCATTCAGGAAGGGGACTATCCCTTTCCTGCAATGGTGTAATGAATCAGCAGCAGGGACTAATGGGGAGGGAAAAAGAGACGTTTGCGCAAGTTGCACAACGGAAAATGAAAGGTTTCACCAGACTATCGCCAAACATGGGAAAAAGGCTACCAGACGGGAGCGCCGCAAGGCAAATGTTATTTTGGGGGGGGAACCCGGCGGCAGGCGGTGCGAAAAACCACCTGCCGCCGGTGGAACCATGGGCCTTGGTCAGTAGAGCCTGAAGAACAGCGTCCTGCCTCGGCCGGTGGCGCCCCCCGTATCCGGATCGAACACCATGACCGGCTTCGGGTCCTTCTCCTCCACCGCAAAGGCCACCCAACCTTCGACCGACCCGCCCGGCTTCACGATCCCGGCCATGGGCGGGGCCGGCACCTTGACCGGCACCCGCTCATACTCGGTCAGATCCTCCGAGAGTGCGACCCATTCGAGCGGCGCCTCCCCGAGGGTGAAGGTGAGGGTATCGCTGACGGCCCTCCCCTTCAGTTCGAACCTGACGCGCGCCAGGATGTATTCCATCCCCGCCCGGGGTGCCGGGTTATCCGGATCTGCCGCCCTGAGGCGCTCGAGCGCCTCCCGGCCGCGCACGATTTCGACCACGGTGATGGCGATGTCGTAGATGTTCGAATAAACCGATCCGAGTTCAACCATGGACCGCACCCGGGAGCCAATGGCAGCCGGTTTCGTCGAGGAATTCTCCTGCGCCGCCGCCGGCTCGAGCCCGCCGGCGGCCGCCAGCACCAGGATCCCTGCCATAAACACTGCGAATCTGCTTTTCATAGGTCTCCTATCTCCAGTCATCCACGCTGGCGCTCCCCACATAGCCGAAATCCCCGCCGGACCAGAAGGTGTTCGTACCCCCTCCCGTGACGACGATTTCAATGGATGTGGAGGTTTCGTTGCTGTCCCTGGACGCCATGAATGCCGGGTTGCGCCCGGCGGAGGCGCTGCGGGTGTACCGGGAAACGGGGACCACCGCCCCCTCGCCCTGCCGGAGCCACCCGGCGTAGGGCTCCACCCCCTTCTTCGCCTGCTCCAGCGCCCGCTCGTTTTGAGACCAGTAGAGCCACCCCGGCGTTCCGGTGTTTTCAGCGAGGTATTTCGCGAACGATTCCTTGGTGGGGTGGCCGTTCGCCGCCACGTCCGCCGCGACGATCGGGTCGAGGACGAGCGTGGCCTGGGTGGTGCCGAAGGAGAAGAAATGCTCCAGCCAGCCCCGGATAACCTCGTGAATCGGCAGCGGCGAGTACCACGCGATGTCGCTCATGCTCCAGCCGCTGAAGACGCTGACGACGCTATCCGATTTTTTGAATCCCTTCTGCACGTGAAGCGGCTTCCAGCCCGCCGGCAACCCCGCCTCGTTTTCCGGGAAACAGAGGTTGTTATAGTTCAGAGGGTTCCCCTGGCTCCCGAGGTAGGTTTCCCCCGGTTTCCCCGAACCGCCGAGATTCTTGGAAATCAGGGTCCAGCACCGGCCGATGGCGCTGTTGGCCCGGTTGACGGGTCCCATCGCCCCGATCCCCGTATTCATCCCGATTTCGTCCACTACCGGCCCGTTGACCACGACCATCCGGGCGAAGGACGAAGTGGAACTGAACATCGAGGTGACCCCCTTGCCCGCCAGGGCCAGGATCGTGGGGAAATATTCCGGCTTGGCGCCCGCCATCACGGCGTTCACGGCCACCATCTCGACGGTGTAATACCAGGCTTCGTGCGGGGGGGAGGGGCGCATCTGTCCCACCCACTCGTCCGGCTGGCGGCTCGTGGCCTTCAGCATCTCGGCGACCTTTTCCTCGGTCGGAAGGATGACGGGATTGCCGTCGGTGAATCCCTGCTCGTGGAAATACTCCATGAGCTTTTCGGGGGTATCGGGCGGCAGCAGCCGCGTCCGCGCCTCCCGCGGTAGAAAACCGGCCTTGCCGTCCTCGGCCGAAAGCGGGCGGCTCAGTCCGGCGTATATCTGCCCGAGCATCGGCTGGCCCGAGTTGGGATCGTTCCCGGCGACATATTGGCGGCACAGTTCCGCCGGACGGTCGGTGATGGGGTGGGGGGTATAGGTGATCCGCATGTTGGGGATCCCCTTCTTGTAGGAGATCGTGGTCACGAGCTCCTTGAAACGCGCCGTGATGATGGGGACCGCGGGCACGCCCATCCTTTCCAGGGTCACTGCATGGCCGACGACCGCCGGCGAGCAGCTGCTTCAATGCCCCACCAGGACGATGGCCCCCGCGGCCTTCGCCTTGACCTCCTTCCAGAGGTTCGGGTCATCATCCATGTACCCGCCGATCTTGTCCTTCAGTACCCACGTCGTCGCGGGATACTTCGCCTTGAGGGCCGCATGGAGCTCCTCGACGAAGGGCTTCGTGTTCGGATACTTGGTGTCCACGATGTAGACCGTCTTGCCGTCGAGCGAAGCGGGACGCGCCGCCATGGGAATCTTGCGAATTTCGGGCTTGATCCCCTGGGGATTCATCACCACTATCCGGGCCGGGTCCGCCGTCCATCCGACCGATGCGGCCGCAGCCGCCATGAGGGCAAGGCCCAGTATTTTGACCGCCGTGTTTTTCATACCATCAACCTCCCGCTGAATGAATTGGAGCCGCCGCTCCCGAATTCCATGCATGGAATTGCCTGAAGACCCATTAAATCACAAATCGGCCGGAATCGCTCGGTCCAAATCAGGGGCAAACCGCCGCGGGAATAAAAAGGGGCTGTTAGCCATCGGGCCCCGCGTATGGTAATCTAACCTGTTTGGTGAAAAATGAAGCCAAGACGCAATACCTGTGCCACCCTCGCCTCCGGTTTGTCATCATGCATGAACTAGGCATCGCGCAGAACATCATGGAAATTGTCCGGCAGTCGGTCCCCGAAGGACTGGCCCGGGACATCAGGAAGATCAGGGTCCGGGTCGGGCAGTTCGCGGGAGTGGTCCCCGATTCGCTCGATTTCTGCTTCGGCGTGATGGCGGGGGAATCGGAGATGCCGCGGGCGGCGCTCCTCATCGAGGAGGTGCCCACGGCCTGCCGCTGCCGGGGGTGCGGACGGGAATTCGAGATGGAAGAACTGGTGTTCCTCTGCCCCCACTGCGGCGGCACCGACCTGGAGGTGATTTCGGGCAAGGAACTGGAGGTCGTGGACATCGAACTGGTGGATCATGGCGGTGAGGCCTTATGAGCATAGTGACCATTGAGCGGAAAGTACTCGAAAAGAACGACCAGATCGCCGAGCGGAACCGGCGCTTCTTCCGGGACCGGGGGATCTTCGTCCTGAACCTCGTCAGCAGCCCGGGCGCCGGGAAGACCTCCATCCTGGAAAAGACTTTCGAGCGGTTGCGGGACGACTGCAGGATGGCCGTCATCGAGGGGGACGTCCAGACCGACCTGGACGCCCAGCGGGTGGCCGAGTACCAGGTCCCCGTGGTCCAGATCGTGACCATGGGGGGCTGCCACCTCGAGGCGGGCCTGGTGGCCGACGCCATGGGAAAACTGGACCTGGACTCCGTCGACCTGCTCTTCATCGAAAATGTCGGGAACCTGGTCTGCCCTTCCGGCTACGACCTCGGGGAGGCGCTGAAGGTGGTGGTCCTGAGTACGACCGAGGGGGACGACAAACCCCTGAAGTACCCGGCGATGTTCCGCAACGCATCGGTCCTCCTCATCAACAAGACCGACCTGATCCCCTACGTGAACTGCCGGCTCGACGTCCTGCGCGGCAACGCCCTTAAAATCAATCCCGATCTCCGGGTTTTTGAAATATCCTGCTCCACGGGCGCCGGGATCGACGCCTGGTGCGAATGGCTCAGGGGAAAGGGCGCTTCCGGGCAGTGATTCAAAGGATGCAGATCACCATCCAGGGAGCGGTCCAGGGGGTTGGTTTCCGCCCTTTTATCCACAGGCTCGCTTCCGGGATGGGTCTCACCGGATCGGTCCGGAATTCCTCCCAGGGGGTTTTCATCGAGGTCGAAGGGGAACCACCGTTGCTCGACTCCTTCCTCCTGCGGATCGAAAGGGAGAAGCCGGAGCTCTCCTTCATCCAGAGCCTGGAATTCTCCATCCTCGACCCGGTCTTCTTCCGGGGGTTTACAATCGGGCCGAGCGAAGCGGCGGGGGAGACCAACGCCCTGATCCTGCCCGACATCGCCACCTGCGACGACTGCGCCCGCGAAATCATGGACCCCTCCAACCGCCGCTACCGCTATCCGTTCACCAACTGCACCCGCTGCGGTCCACGCTTCACCATCATCGAATCCCTCCCGTACGACCGGCCCAACACCTCCATGAAGTCATTCGAGATGTGCCCCCGGTGCCGGGCCGAGTACGAAGACCCGGCTGACCGACGTTTCCACGCGCAGCCGAACGCCTGCCCCGTGTGCGGCCCTCGGCTCGAGCTACGCGACGGCGCGGGACGGACCGTCGCCGAAGACGGCGGGGCGCTCGAGGCGGCGGCCGGGGCGGTGCTCGGGGGGAAGGTCGTCGCCGTGAAGGGCCTGGGGGGCTTTCACCTCATCGCCGACGCCACCCGGGCCGGATCGGTCGAAACCCTCCGGCAAAGGAAGCACCGGGAGCAGAAGCCCTTCGCCCTCATGTTCCCCTCGCTCGACGCCGTGCGCGCCGAGTGCCTCGTCTCCCCGCTCGAGGAGCGGGGGCTCCGGTCCCCCCAGTCGCCCATCGTCCTGCTCGCGAGGAGAACGGATCTCCCGTCGTCCCTGGCCGAAGGAGTCGCCCCGGGCAATCCCTTCCTGGGGGTGATGCTGCCCTACACCCCGCTGCACCACCTGCTGATGCACGAGATCGGCCGCCCCGTCATCGCCACCAGCGGGAACCTCGCGGACGAACCGATCTGCATAGACGAGGCCGAAGCCCTCGGGCGCCTCGAGGGGATCGCCGATCTTTTTCTCGTGCACGACCGGCCCATCGTGCGGCACGCGGACGATTCCATCGTCCGGATCGTCCTCGGGCGCGAGCTCGTAGTGCGCAGGGCCCGCGGCTACGCCCCCCTTCCCCTGCGTCCGCACGGGATCGTTTCCGACATCCTCGCCGTCGGCGGGCACCTGAAAAACACCATCGCCGTTTCCGTCGCCGGGAATGTTTTCCTCAGCCAGCACATCGGGGACCTGGAAACGGAGCAGTCGGGCAGGGCCTTCCGCGGGGCGATCGAGAGTTTCCTGCGCCTCTACCCGGTGCGGCCGAAGTGGATCGCAGCCGACATGCATCCCGATTACGCCTCGAGCCGGTACGCCCGGGCGGCGGGCATCCCGCTCATCGAAATCCAGCACCACCACGCCCACGTCGCCGCCTGCATGGCGGAGAACGAACTGGAGGGAGATGTCCTCGGGGTGTGCTGGGACGGCACCGGATACGGGGAGGACGGCACCGTCTGGGGAGGGGAATTTCTGCGGACGGAAGGGACCGGGTTCGCCCGGGTGGCCGCAGTGCGCCGGTTCCGTCTGCCGGGGAGCGCCGCGGCGGTCCAGGAACCGCGGCGCTCGGCCCTCGGGGTGCTGTACGAGATCCTGGGCGATGCCGTCTTCGGGGAAACCGATCTCGCGCCGGTCCGGGCCTTCAGCGCGGCCGAGATCCCCGTCCTCCGCACTATGCTGCGCCGGGGCATCCACTCCCCCTGGACGACGAGCGCGGGGCGGCTTTTCGACGCGGTGGCGTCCCTTGCCGGGTTGCGCCAGAAGCTCCGGTTCGAGGGCCAGGCGGCCATGGAGCTGGAGTTCGCCGCGGAGGGGACGGGAGGGGGCGCCTACCCCTTCGGGCTTCTGGACCCGGAGCGCGCCGGGGCGGGAGCCCTCGGCGTGGACTGGGAACCGCTGATCCGGGCCGTCATCGCCGATGTCCGCGCCTCCGTCCCCCCGGCGGAAATCTCCGGGAGGTTTCACAACGCGCTGGCCGACATCATCGTGGCGGTGGCGCAGAGGGTGGGAGTCCCGCGCGTAGCCTTGACCGGGGGCTGCTTCCAAAACAAAATACTGTTGGAGCGGGCCGTGGGGAGGCTGCGGGAGGAGGGGTTCTGCCCCTACTGGCACCAGCGGATTCCTCCCAACGACGGCGGCATCGCGCTGGGACAGATCGCGGCGGCGTCGCGGATTCTCGGCAAGGGCGAAACGAACGAGTTCATAATCAGAGGAGGGGGCCATGTGCCTGGCGGTTCCGGGAAAGATTGAGAGCATCGACAGCACCGATCCGGTGTTTCGCAGCGGAAAGGTCAATTTCGGCGGGATCCTCAAGGAGGTCAACCTCGCCTACGTGCCGGAGGCGAACATCGGCGATTACGTCCTCGTGCATGTCGGGTTCGCCATCAGCACCATAGACGAGGCGCAGGCGAAGGAAACACTCTCGTACCTCGAGGAGATCGACCGGCTGGCCGGGGTGGAGAACGGATGAAGCATATCGACGAGTACCGCGACGGGACCGCCGCCCGGGCCTACGCGGAGGCGATCGCCAGGATCACCACCCGGCCCTGGACGATCATGGAAGTATGCGGCGGACAGACCCATTCCATCGTCAAGTTCGGCATCGACGAGCTGCTCCCCCCCGCCGTCACCCTGGTCCACGGCCCCGGGTGCCCCGTATGCGTCACGGCGCTCGAGTATGTCGAAAAGGCGATCGAAATCGCCTCCCTCCCCGGGGTCCTGTTCTGTTCCTTCGGGGACATGCTGCGGGTCCCGGGGATTTCCCGGGACCTTCTCTCGGTAAAAGCGTCGGGAGGGGACGTGCGGATCGTCTATTCGCCCCTGGACGCGCTCAGGCTGGCCGCGGACCATCCCGACCGCGAGGTCGTATTCTTTGCCGTGGGGTTCGAGACCACGGCGCCCGCCGTCGCCATGGCCGCCTGGCAGGCCGTCCGGCAGGGGGCGCGCAATTTTTCCATGCTGGTGTCCCACGTGCGGGTCCCCCCGGCCATGGAAGCGGTCCTCTCGTCCCCCGACAACCGGGTCCAGGGCTTCCTGGCGGCGGGTCATGTGTGCGCCGTGATGGGAACGGCCGAATACGGGCCGATCGCCTCCCGCTACCATATCCCCATCGTCGTCACGGGATTCGAACCGGTCGATATCCTGCAGGGGCTTTACATGTGCCTCCGGCAGCTCGAACAGGGGCGGGCGGAGGTGGAAAACCAGTACTCCCGCTCGGTGCGCCCCGAAGGGAACCCCGCCGCCCGGAAGCTGATGGGGGAGATATTCCGGGTGGTCCCGCGCAAGTGGCGCGGGATCGGGGAAATCGCCCAAAGCGGCCTGGGCCTCAGGGAGAAATATGCCGGGCTCGACGCCGAGACCCGGTTCGGGGTCGCCCATCGCACGACCGAGGAGCCGCCGGAGTGCCGGAGCGGCCTGGTCCTGCAGGGGATTCTGAAGCCCCGCGAATGCCCCGAGTTCGGCACCCGATGCACCCCGGAACACCCCCTGGGAGCGACGATGGTGTCTTCCGAGGGGGCCTGCGCCGCCTACTATCATTACCGGAGAAGAAGAAGCTGACATCCACCCATCCAGAGGGAGCCATCGTGAAGACCGGTAACTCGTTTGTCTGTCCCATACCCATTCGACAGTATCCCCAGGTGCTGCTGGCCCACGGCGGCGGGGGAACCCTGACGCACCAGCTGATCGAAAAGATGTTTCTCCCCGCTTTCGGCAACCCCCTTCTCGGCGCCCGGCACGACGGGGCGGTCTTCGACCCGCCCGAGGGCCGGATGGCGTTCACGACCGACTCCTACGTGGTCCGTCCCCTCTTTTTCCCGGGCGGCGACATCGGCACCCTTGCGGTCAACGGCACCGTGAACGACCTGGCGATGTGCGGCGCCCGCCCGCTCTACCTGAGCGCCGGCTTCATCATCGAGGAGGGGCTCCCGATGGACACCCTCTGGAGGGTGGTCCAATCGATGAAGCGGGCGGCCGACGACGCCGGTGTCCAGATCGTCACGGGGGACACCAAGGTCGTGGACCGGGGGAAGGGGGACGGGATCTTCATCAATACGGCGGGGGTCGGCGCCGTCCCTCCCGGCCGCGCCATATCCCCCTCGGCGGTGCGGGAGGGGGACCGGATCCTGCTCAGCGGGGATATCGGCCGGCATGGGATCGCCATCATGGCCGTACGCGAGGGGCTGGAGTTCGAAACCACCATCACGAGCGACTGCGCCCCGCTCGCCGGGATCGTGGAGTCGCTCTGCGAGGCCGGGATCGACATCCACTGCATGCGCGACCTCACCCGGGGCGGGCTGGCCAGCACGCTGGTGGAAATCGCCGAAGCCACCGCCCTGCAGTGCGAAATCGAGGAGGCGTCGGTGCCCATCCGGGAAGAGGTCCGCGCGGCGTGCGAAATCCTCGGGTTCGACCCCCTCTATGTGGCCAACGAGGGACGCTTCGCCGCCTTCGTTCCCCCGGACCAGGCCGAAAGGGCCATCGACCTGATGCGGAGGCACCCGCTGGGGGCCGGCGCCGACATCATCGGGACGGTGAAGACAGGCAGCCCGGGGCTGGCCACCCTCCGCAGCCTCATCGGGGCCACCCGCGTCATCGACATGCTCAGCGGCGAGCAGCTTCCCCGCATCTGTTGAGACGCGTGGCGGAGCGGGACAGCCTCATCCGTTTCAGCCGCTCGAATTCGGCCCGGTCCTGAAACAGGCGGATGCCCGCAATCCCCCTGGCCCCGGCATCCATGACGGGGCCGAGCCGTTCCGGCTTCATCCCCCCGAGCCCGAAAACCGGCAGCGAGGTCGCGGCACAGGCCCGGGCGAGGAAACCGAGCCCAAGGCTGGGGCCCATCCCCTCCTTGGAGGGGGTGGGGAAGAGGTGCCCGGCAAGGACATAATCGGCCCCCGCGGCCGCCGCCTTCCGGATCTCGGCCAGCGAGTGGACCGAAACGCCGACCAGGAATCCTTCCGGACTCCATCCCCTCACGTCCGCGACCCCCATCCCGGTGCCGGGGAGGTGCACCCCGCAGGCACCCGCGGCCAGGGCGATGTCGGCCCTGCCGTTGACCAGGACCCGGCACCCGGTGCCGCGGGCCATGCCCACGATCTTCCGGACGAGCGCGTACAGGTCGCGGTCCGGCAGGTCCTTTTCCCGGACCTGGATGAAGTCCACTCCCCAGGCGAGCGCCCGGCGGACGCAGACGGCGAAGGAGCGCCCGTCGAGCCGGCGCCGGTCGGTGATGTAATAGAAGAGCGGGCGCTCAGCGTGAAAACAACCCATGGGACGCGCTCCTCCAGTGAAGGACTTCGTGGAGGCCGATCAGGATGCTGTCGACCCCCAGGCCCAGCACCGCCCCCTTGAAGAAGGGGTTGGTGACGACGGGCTCGATCTGCGGGCAGAGGTAGAGCACAAGGTTGTTGTCCCAGATGCCGAGCCACGGGAGCAGCAGCAGGGCCACGCCGACTTCCAGCGAATAGAGGATGTAGATGACGTTGAAGATCCTGGCGGTCATTCGCACGCGCGGCCTATTCCCAATCCTCGGGCGATACCCGGACCCGGAGCGCGCACCCCCGGCTACCGGCCGTTCAGCCCGCTCCTGAGCTCGTCGATTCGTTGCGCGACATCCCGGTATCCGGGATCCTGGCTGAAGATCCCGTCAAAGCATTCCATCGCCCGGTCGGCGCTCCCGGCCATGGCATGGGCGATCCCCATGTCGTAGCGGAAGGCGAGGGCTTCGTGGGACGAAGGCTCCGTAAGGTCCAGACCGGTCTGGCACCAGCGGATGACCGAACGGGGCATGTCCTTCTTCAAGAAACAGGTGCTCAGCATCCCGCAGCACTGGATCACCTGGGGGTCCCCCTTGCGCATCTCGATCCCCTTGAGGGCGGCTTCGAATTCCTTGATCGCCTCGTCCGTCAGTTCCATGTCCCGGTAGGCTATGCCCAGGCTGAAGTGCTCTTCAAAGGACGCGCGGGCGGCCTCCTGAATCTCGGGAGAACGGACCTCGTCCATCAGGTCCGCGAACATCTCGTTGAAGGAGGGATCGGTCCCGGCGGTGTCCCCGTGCCCTGCCGAATCCGCGGCGGCGTCGACGTCGACGATCTCGAAGGACTCCTGCAGCCCGTCGTCCGGCGGGGTTTCGGGGTGGTCGAAAAGCGCGCTCTCACCCCCGGCATAACCGGCGGGGCCTTCCCCGGCATCCGGCTTCGGTCCGCCCAGCTTTTCATAGCGGGAAGCGAGTTCGGGGTGCCCGGGGTGGGAGCGGGCGATTTCGGCAAGCTTCGAATGCGCTTCATCCTCGAACCCGAGCCGGATGTAGAAATCGACTTCCTGGAACTGCTCCTCCAGCGACTTGCCGGATGCGGCGGCGAAAGCCCCGGCTTCCATCCCGTCCGCGGCGGCGCCCTCTCCGCCGCAGGGAAGCGGGCCCTCCGCCATGAACTCGTCGAGCAGGTCTCCCGAAAGGTCCTCCTCCGTCGGCGACTCCGCGGACCGTTCCTTGAATCGGCCTTTCACCGTCTCCGGATCGATCCCCCGGCTGCGGGCGTATTCGGCCAGGTCGATGTCGCCGCCGGCCGTGCCCCGGTCCAGTTGCGCGGCTTCCGCCAGGTAATTCCGGCACGAGGCCTCGCTCCCTTCCGCCTGGTACAGGGCGGCCAGCAGCAGGCACTGTTCGGCCGCCTCGGCCGGACGGTCCTCCGATTTATAAAAGGAGAGCAGCCGGACCCGGACCTCCTTGTCGCAGGGATTGCGCCGCTGGAGGTTTTCGAGCAGGCTCAGCGCCTTGTCCTTCAACCCGTAATTGAGAAGGAGATCGACCTCCACGACATTTTCCGAGGGGCTCTCACCGGACAGGTCGCCATATTCCTTCTTGGCCAGGGGCGCGTGGGATTCGGCGCCCGATTCCCCGGGCCCCTCCGCGGGAGGCGCATAGGGGACATCGGGATAGGCGGCCGTAAAGGCTTCATAGTGCAGTTGCCGATGTTTCTCGCTGTCGGGGTCGGAATGAAGGATCTTCTCGATATGCTCGAGGGCTTCGATGGGGCTGCCCTGGCTCATGAAGTGATCGGCCAGCTGATCCTGGACCGAGAGGCAGCGCGCGGAATCGCCGGTCGCGGAATAGAGGGTGGCGAGGCGTACCAGGGCGGGCGCGTACCCGGGATCCTTCTCGAGGATCTGCTCGCACACGTCCACCGCACGCCCGGTCTCCCGCCTCGTGATGAGGGTGGGGATGATGGTATCCAAACACTCTATCGCTTCGTCGTACGCCCCCTTTTCGACCAGGGCGGCGGCGGCCGGGAAGAAGCTCTGGTAACGGGACTCGTCAAGGGAAAACGCCACCTTGTAGGCTTTTATGGCCGATTCCGTGTCCCCCGTTTCCATGCACGCGCGCCCCAGCATTTCGCGCAGGTCCGGGTTGTCCGGGGCCGCGGTCACCGATTTTTTCAGCAGTTCCAGGGCGGAGGCGGGATCCCCCGTCCTGAGGGAGCAGTCGAAAAATCCCTTCAGGGCGTCCAGGTCGAGCGAATCCAGCTCGATGGCGGCCCGGTACGATTCGAGCGCTCCGGCGGCATCCCCCGCCTTGGCCTGGGCACGGGCGGCCCCGGCCCAGTGCAGGCGGGCCTTTTCCCCGCTCCCCTCGGCGAGGTGGAGCTGGGCCAGCTTCCGCCGGATCCCGATGTTCAGGGGGTCGAGCTCCGCGATTTTCTCGTAGATTTCCAGGGACTCCCGCGTCTTTCCTTCCCGCTCCAGCAGATCGATCACCCGCTGGTACTGCCGGCACGCGTCCATGCCGAGCCCCTGCTTGGCGTACAGCGACGCCATGGTGGAGTTGACCCCGATGTTGTCGGGGTCGGAGCTGAGGATCTTCTTATAGACGGCGATCGCCTTGAGGAAGAAATTGTTGTTGACGTAGGCTTCCGCCACCCGCGAAAAAAAACGGTTGGCCTCCGCCACGTCCTTCTGCCGCAGATAGAGGTCGCCTATCGTGTTGAGGATGAGAACGTCGTCGGGATCGAGCTCGACGATCTTCCGGTACTCGGCGATCGCCAGGCGGATCTTCCCGTGGAGCACGTACCTTTCAGCGTCTTCCAGTAATTTGGCTTTGCTATCAGCGGCCACCGTACTTCCCCCCCAGCAAACGCTTTCTCAGACTTCTGCAAGTCGCCAGTGACGGCAAGCACAACGCCGGCTCCGCGGGCGCTTCCGGCTATGGGGCCGGAGGCGCTTGAGGAGCGCGGGCGGTTCTCCCGGCTTCCTTCAACCGGGCGGCCTTGCCCCGGCGACCCCGGAGAAAATACAGGCGTGCGCGGCGCACTTTTCCGCTCTTGACCACCTCCATCTTTTCGATGATGGGGGAATGCACCGGGAAGATGCGCTCGATGCCGTATCCGGAGGAAACCTTTCGAACCGTGAAAGTCGAAGAAATGCCGTTGTTTTTGTGGGCTATGACGACACCCTCGAACACCTGGATACGGTATTTGTCCCCTTCCTTGATCTTCACGTGAACCTTTACCGTATCTCCTGGACGGAAGCGGGGAAGATCGGTTCGCATTTGGGAGCTTTCCACTGCCCGAAGTAAATCCATGACTATGACTCCTTAATTTTGGGCCAACCGCTCGTTGATCAGCTCCGGGCGGGCCCGTTTCGTTTTCTCCAGAGCTTGTTCCTTACGCCACTCGGCTATTCTCGCATGATCCCCCGAAAGGAGCACTTCCGGAACCGTGTGTCCCCGGTATTCGGCGGGCCGCGTATACTGCGGATAATCAAGCAACCCGCTCGAAAAACTCTCATTTGCGGCCGATTCGGGGCATCCGAGGGCGCCGGGAATCAGCCGCACGATCGAGTCAAGGAGCACCATGGCCGGGATTTCTCCGCCGGTCAGGACGAAATCTCCGATAGAGATCTCCTGATCCACGAGATGATCTATCACCCGCTGGTCCACTCCTTCGTATCGGCCGCAGACCAGGATCAGATGCGGAATTGTGGAAAATTCCGCGGCCAGGTCCTGGGACCAGGGCTTCCCCTGGGGGGACAACAGGACCACCCGGCTCCTCCCCTTCTCCCCCGACTCCAAGCACGCCTCTATCGCCTCGAAAAGCGGGGCCGGCATGAACACCATCCCCTCGCCTCCGCCGTAGGGGCGGTCGTCCACCGACCGGTGCCTGTCCCGGGCGAAATCCCTGAGGTTGACGAGCCGGACATCGGCCAGCCCCGACTGCCGGGCCCGGCGAATTATGCCACAATCCAGCACGCCCGTGAACAGCTCGGGAAAAACCGTTATGATATCAAACCTCATTTGCCCAGGTCCATCAATCCTTCCGGGGGGTCCACCCATATCCGCTTCTCTTCAACCGATATCCTGACACAGATGGGGTCCACGGCGGGGATCAGGAATTCCCGCTCCCCCAGCCCGACCACCAGCTGGGTGTTTCCGGCGATGTGCAGGATCCCGCGCACGCTGCCGAGCGGGTTCCCCTCGAGGTCCTCGACCCGGCACCCGACGAGGTCGTGATCGTAATAGGTCCCTTCGGGGAGGTCCATCATCCGGTCTCCCGGTATCAGGACCCAACAGTTGACGTACTCTTCCGCGGCGCCGATGCTGTCCACGCCGGCGAACTTCAGCACCCTGCGCCCCCGGTAGTCCCACGAGTCCTCGAGGGCCAGCCGTTTTCTCGCGCCGCCGGCGGACTCCACCCACACCTCGTCCAGGCCGTCAAAACGATCGGGAAAATCGGTGTGCAGCTCCGCCAGGACCTCTCCCCGGTTTCCCCTGGTCCTGGCGATTCTGGCGATGGCGATAAAAGGAGGTGTTCCCTGTCCCACTATTCCAGGATTTCCAGGACAAACCGTTTCTTGAGTTTCATGCCTGCCGCACCCAGAAGAGTGCGGATGCATCGGGCGGTCCGACCCTGCTTGCCGATTACCTTGCCCAGGTCGCTCGGGGCTACACGAAGCTCCAGAACCGTCGTCTGCTCTCCCTCGACCTCGGTCACCGCAACCTGTTCGGGATTATCCACAAGCGCTTTCGCGATCAATTCCACCAGCTCTTTCATACGCGCCTCCTCCGAGACCACTCGAAATCATCCAGCAGAAAGCTCACCCGGGCATCGCTGCAGAAATGGAAGAACGCGGCATCAACTGGCGGCTGCGGGGGCGGGCGGCGCGGCCTTTTTCAACAGGGAATTCACCGTATCCGAAGGTTTCGCACCGCATGCCAGCCAGTGGTGCACTCTGTCCATGTTCAACTCGACCAGCGGCGGGTCCGTCTTCGGATTGTAGTGTCCGAGGATCTCCACGAAACTCCCGTCCCGGGCCTGTCTTTGCTCCATAACCACCACCCGATAAAAGGGCTTCTTCTTCGCCCCCATGCGCGTCAAACGTATTCTAAGCAAAACGCCTCCTCGTATCCTGAGATCGTCAACCCGCAACGTGCGTGCGGTCTAAACCATGCTAATTCTGGCACATAAAAAGACCGGATTCAACTGCCGCGGAAACCCGGCCGGAGGGCCGGGGTGCGGCCAGAAGGCCGGCCCGACGTAAATCCATGATTTCCTGCAACTTACTGAATCATACCGGTCCCCGACCGCCGGCCGTTCCGGCGCCCGGGCCCTCCCGGCTACCGCGGCAGCTTCATCCCCTTCATCAGGCGCGGCATGATGCCGCGGCTGAGGCTTCGCATCATTTTCCGGGTTTCGACATACTGCTTGAGCAGCCGGTTGATTTCGGAAACGGGACGCCCGCACCCCCGGGCGATGCGCTTCTTCCTGCTGCCGTTGAGGATCTGGTGGTTGCCGCGCTCGGCATCCGTCATCGAATCGATGATGGCCTCGATATGGATCAGTTCCTTCTCGTCCACCTTCATCTGGCCGATGCCGCGCAGCGGCCCCATGTTCGGCAGCATCCCCAGGATCTGCTCCAGGGGGCCCATTTTCCGGATCTGCTTCAGCTGGTCGCGAAAATCCTCCAGCGTGAACGCGTCCTTGCGGATCTTCTCCGCCATCGCCTCGGCCTGGTCCCGGTCGACCGTGTCCTCGGCCTTCTCGATCAGCGACAGGACGTCCCCCATCCCCAGGATGCGGCCCGCCAGCCGGTCGGGGAAAAAGGGCTCGAGCGCCTCGACCTTTTCCCCCGTCCCCACGAACTTGATCGGCTGCCCGGTCACGCTCTTGATGGAAAGCGCCGCCCCGCCGCGGGCGTCCCCGTCCATCTTGGTCAGGATGACGCCGGTCAATCCCAGTCTCTCGTGAAACTCCCGGGCGCTGCGGACCGCATCCTGGCCCGTCATGGCGTCCGCGACCAGCAGGATCTCCACCGGGGGGGTCGCGGTGCGGATCCGGTCCAGTTCCCCCATCATCTCGTCGTCGATGTGAAGCCGTCCGGCCGTGTCGATGACGAGGACGTCGTATCCCCCGTTGCGGGCGTGCCGCAGCCCCTTTTCGGCCCGGGATACCGGGTCCAGGTCGGCGGGGTCGTCGAAATACCCGAGGCGGTTGGCGGCGCACAACACCCGCAGCTGTTCGACCGCGGCCGGGCGGTAGACATCGACCGACACCAGCAGGGGGGTGTGGTTGTTCTTCACGAGCCACTGGGCGAGCTTGGCGCTGCTGGTGGTCTTCCCCGATCCCTGCAGCCCGACCATGAGGAACACGCTCGGCGGCTGCCGCGAAAACCCGAGGCCCGCCTGCTCCCCCCCGAGCAGTTCCACGAGCTCGTCGCGCACCACGCGGATGACCTGCTGGCCCGGGGTCAGCGACTCGAGCACCTCCTGCCCCAGGGCCCGCTGCTTGACCCGCTCCACGAATTCCTTGGCGAGCTTGAAGTGGACGTCGGCGTCGAGCAGGGCGTTGCGGATCTCACGCGCCGTCTCCTCGACGTGGCGTTCCGAGACCCGCCCCTGGCCGCTCAGGTTCCTGAGGATCTTCTGAAGCTTGTTGGATAGACCGTCCAGCATACCTCTTCCCGTCGAAAAAAAGCATAATCATACCTGATTTTTCGGGAAATGCCCTAAAAAGTATGCACCCCCGGGCCGGGGGCGCGGAATCTTCCATTGGCTTCGGAAAGGTTTGTGGACTAAGATGAGGTTTTTTGCGACGTTGGAAACTTATGAGGCACGTAATCGCGGGGACGGCGGGGCACATCGACCACGGCAAGAGCGCGCTGGTCCGCGCGTTGACGGGGGTCGATCCCGACCGCCTGAAGGAGGAGCAGCAGCGGGGCATCACGATCGACCTGGGGTTCGCCCACCTGGACCTGGGGGACGTCCAGGTCGGGTTCGTCGACGTCCCGGGGCATGAGAAATTCGTCAAGAACATGCTCGCCGGGGTGGGGGGCATCGACTTCGTGCTCCTGGTCATCGCCGCCGACGAATCGATCATGCCGCAGACACGGGAGCATTTCGACATCTGCCGCCTCCTCGGGGTGAGCGCCGGGATCGTCGTCATCAACAAGGTCGACCTCGTGGACCCGGAGATGCTGGAATTGGTCGTCGACGAGGTGACCGAAGCGATGGCCGGGTCTTTCCTGGAAAAAGCCGAAATCATCCCCGTCAGCTCCAGGACCGGCGAGGGGATCGAACGGCTGAAGCGCTCGATCCACGACCTGGCGCTGACCGCAGCCCCACGTCCCGGCAACCGGCTGCTCCGGCTCCCCATCGACCGTGCCTTCAGCATCCACGGCTTCGGCACCGTGGTGACCGGCACGCTGACCTCGGGCGAGATCCAGAAGGACCAGGAGATCGAATTCGTGCCGGGCGGTCTGACGGCCAAGGTGCGCGGGCTGCAGGTGCACGGCCGGATGACGGCGCGCGCGGTGGCCGGCCAGCGCACGGCGGTCAATCTCCAGGGGATCGACCTCGGGCAGGTGGAGCGCGGAATGGTCGTGACGGTCCCCCGCCTCTTCCGCCCCACGCAGATCCTGGACGTCCGGTTGTCGCTTCTGCCCGACGCCAAGCCGCTGCGAAACCTGGTCAAGGTCCGCTTCCACCAGGGGACGCTGGAAGTACTCGCGCGCGTCGCCCTCCTCGGACAGGACACCCTCGCCCCGGGGGAAACCGCCTACGCCCAGCTGAGGCTGGACGCACCCGCCTTCTGCCTCCATGACGACGCCTTCATCATCCGGCGCTTCAGCCCCACGATCACCATCGGCGGCGGCCGCGTCCTCCACCCCAACCCGTCCAAGCACAAAAGCACCGACGGGCGCACCCTCGCGGCGCTCAAGGAGCTGGACCGGGGGGAGCTCGAGGCCAAGATCCCGGTGCTCGTCGCTACCGATGCCAAGCGGGCGGTGACGGTGGGCGGGCTGAATTCGCTGCTGGGGCTGCCGGGGCCCGAAATCACCCGGATCTGCGCGGAACTGGCGAAAGCGGGGCGCATCGTCATGATCCCGGCGCCGTCCCCGATCCTGACCCTCCCATCGGTGGTGGCCGACCTGCAGAAGGAGACCCTGGCGCGCGTCGCCGCGTTCCACAAGGACAACGAGCTGCAGCGGGGGATATCGAAAGAGGAGCTGCGCAAGCGTTTCTACGACGACGTCCCGCTCGAGGTCTTCCGCCACTGCCTCGACCGGATGGTGGAAGCGCGGCAGATCGTTTTCCTGGGGGAGGCGGTCTCCCTGTACGGCAGGGAAATCCAGCTGTCGGCGGAGGAGGAAGCACTCCGGGAGATGATCGAGGCCACGGTCCGGCAGGCAGCCTACCAGCCCCCCGCCATGACCGAGCTGCAGGCATCCATTCCTGCGGACGCCGAGGGCGTCCGCCGCATCTTCTTCTGGATGCTGAAGGAAAAGATCCTGGTGAAGCTGTCGGACGACCTCATCTATCACCGCGAGACGCTCGAGGAGATGAAGGGGCGGATCCGGGCGACGTTCGCCCCGGGGGCCCGGTTCGGGGTCGCCGACTTCAAGGATCTCTTCGGCATCACCCGCAAGCACGCCATCCCGCTGCTCGAGCACTTCGACCGGGAGAAGTTCACGCGCCGCCTGGGCAACGACCGGGTCCTGGTATAGGGGGCGGTCGGGGGATGGATTGACATTGATACCTTACTCAAGTACGCTTGAGACAGTTCGATACTGGAGGCAATAGTATGTTTGGAATGGGAACGACGGAACTGCTCATAGTTCTGGCCATTGTTGTCCTGATTTTCGGCGTCAATAAGATCCCCCAGCTGGGCAAGGGCCTCGGAGAAGGGATCCGCAACTTCAAATCGGCCATCAAGACCGCCCACGAAGACCCGGAAGAAAAACCGAAGCAGGAAAAGCAGTAGCACCCCGCTTTGCATTCACCTCCTCCGGGTGGGCGAGCGGAGCTCCATCAGGCCGGCGGGCCTCCGGATTTCCGTGCCAGGAAACGCCCGGAATCCCCCCATTCCCCATAGGCGATGGACCCCCCGGACTCCCGGATCCGGGCCTCCAGGAGTTCCACGCTCTCCTCCGGCGCCTGGTCCAGGCCGGGCTTGTTTTCATACAACAGGTAGTCGTGTCGGTATCTTGCCGGGGTGAGGTTCGGCATGACGACGTTCGCCCCCGCCAGGATCGCCCTTTCCCTCCCCCCGGGATCGATCGCCTGCATGGCCGTCGTAGCCGCGATATTGATGTCGGGCATCATCACGCGCAGCAGCGCGACCATCCTCAGGGAGAGCTCGAGCCGTTTTTGGGCGGGCGGAAGCCGCCGCGCGTGGGCGTAAAGGGGGGTGTCGGGGTGTTCGATGTAGGGCCCCATGCCGATCATGTCCACGTCCAGGTCGCGGAAGAAGAGGAGGTCGTCCGCGAGATCGGCCGCCGTCTGCATAGGCGCGCCGATCATCACGCCCGTCCCCACCTGGTACCCCGCATCGCGCAGGGCCCCCAGGGCCTCCAGGCGGGAAGCGTGGCGGTGGCGGGCGTCATCCGGGTGGAGCTTCCGGTAGAGGTCGGGGCTCGAGGCCTCGATGCGGAGCAGGTAGCGGTGCGCCCCGGCTTCGAACCAGCGGCGGTAGGTGTCGGGCGTCTGCTCCCCGAGGGACAGGGTGACGTGCAGCGCGCCCCCCCCGAGCGCACGGATGCCCCGGAGGATGCGCTCCATCCTCGCGACGAACGGGGCGTCGTCGCGCTCCCCCGCCTGGATCACGATCGAACCGAAACGGCGCTCGAACGCATGGCGGGCGGCGGCGATCGTTTCCTCCTCCGTCATCTCGTATCTCACCGCGGCGGCGTTGCCCGAACGGATGCCGCAGTAGAGACAGTTCTTGGAACAGATGTTCGAGTATTCGATCAGGCCGCGCAGGTAGACCCTGCCCCCCACGCCCGAGCGCTTCACCGCCGCGGCCCGCTCAAAAAGCGGCCCGCACTCCCCTTCGTCCGCTTCCAGCACCCGGATGAGGTCTTCCCGCTCCAGGCTCTCCTTCCCCAGGATCTCCGCGATCGATTTCATGCCCCTTCCCTTCTCAGCACGGCGGGTCGAGGGGGGCGGCCGCCTCGCCGAGCCAGGCAAGGTAATCACCGTCGCCGGCGGTGATCGGCAGGGCGGCTATTTCGGGAACCTCGTAGGTGTGCAGGCGGCGGATCTCCCGGCGCACCGCCTCGAAATTTTCCGCACGGGTCTTGACCAGCAGCAGGCACTCCGGCTCCCGGCATACGTCCCCCTTCCAGCGGTAGACGCTCTCGACGCCGGGGACGATGTTGACGCAGGCGGCCAGGCGTGCCTCGACGAGCGCGCGCGCGATCCCTTCCGCCGATTCCGCGCCGTCGGTGGCGCACAAAACGACGATTTCGCCCATATCCGGCTTCCTTGAGTGTTGCATCGGCCCCC
>JAFGSS010000144.1 GCA_016934555.1 Acidobacteriota bacterium
CGAGACCGGGGACCGGGTGCTGCGCCTGGTGGCCCGGACGCTCGAAGCCGGGGCGCGCTCCTTCGACCTGGTCGGCCGCTGGGGGGGCGAGGAATTCGTGGCCGTCATCGCCAATGCCGACCGCAACGCGCTCCACGAGGCGGGGGAGCGGCTGCGCATGCTGGTGGCCCACTCCGCGCTCGACGGGGAGACGCCGCTGTCCGTCACGATCTCGATCGGAGCCGCTGAGGCCCTGCCCGGGGACACCCCCGAGAGCCTGGTCGCCCGCGCGGACGAAAAGCTCTACCAGGCCAAGCGGTCGGGGAAGAATCAGGTCTGCTCCTGAAACTCCTTCTCCTCCCACATGTCGTAGGCCGTCGCTACCGAGGACGCCTGGGCCAGGATCGCCAGGGCGCAGACCACGTGCGCGCCGTGGAGCAGCGAAGGGACCACCGGGAGCGAAGGGGCCAGGCGCGCGATCACCCCCAGGGCCAGCCCGCCCACCGCCTGGAAGATCGCAAACCCCGCCGTCACCCGGCTGATCCGCTTGAGGCGCGCCGGGACGGCAAGCGCCGCGAGGGTGCGGGCGTTCGCGAGCGTCAACACGAGGAGCGCGATGCCGAGCAGGGCGTGGACGGAGGCGCCGACGTAGGCGCCCAGCCAGCGCGAGATCAGCACGCAGGCGAAGAAAGCGACCCAGACCGTTCCGTACAGCCGGTTGTAGAGTCTCATGATTCCCCCGTTCGAGAAGAGTGAATGAGCGGGCCGATTATAGCAGTCGGGTCGGGAATCGGCGCAAAAAGATTGCATTCGGCCCGCCCGCCGGGGGAGAATTCCGCCGATGAAACACCTTGTACTGGTCCTGGCTGTTCTTGCCCTGGCGGGCTGCGCCCGTTCCGGGCGGGAACCGGCGGCGCAGCCGGTCCGGCTCGACGCCCCCTCGGCACAATCGGTCATCGGGGAGATCGAGCGGGAGCGCGCCGAAACCCTCGAGTGGCTGCGCGCGAGCCCCCGCTCCTACCTGGCCGCTGTCGACCGGGTGGACTTCGGCGGCAAGGGGTCCCTGACCGTGGGGAGCGACCCGGCCACCGACCTGACGCTGGACGACCCGGAGATCCGGCCGCACCACCTCAGGGTCACCGTCGAGGGAGACCTCTTCCGGGTCGAGGCTCTCGACGACGGGGCCGTGTTCCGGCTCGGGGAGGATGAGGTGCGCGAGGGTGTCACCGGCCCCGCCTACATCCAGGTCGGGCACTTCCACCTGCGCTTGTCGCACCAGCGCTTCCCCGCCCTGATCGTCTTCGACCCCGAAAGCCCCCGCTTCGCCGGGTACAAGGGGTTCCGCTGGTTCCCGGTCGACCTCGCCTGGCGCTACGAACTGCCGCTCGAACGCGACCCGGCCGCCGAAAAAACCGTCATCCTCTCCACCCGCGGCCACCGCCGGACGGCGGAGCGCGCCGGCTGGTTCCGTTTCTCCGTCGGGGGAGAGGAGTGCCGGCTCGAGGCCACCCGCCTCCTGGAGCCGGGGAGCGGTCAGAGCCTCGGCGTCTATTTCCGCGACGCCACCAGCGGCCGGGAAACCTACGCCCTCGGCCGGTACGTGGACGCGGTGCCGCTTGAGAACGGAAACTACCTCCTCGATTTCAACCAGGCCTACAACCCGGCCTGCGCCGTCTCGGAGTTCTACAACTGCCCGGTACCGCCGAAGGCCAACACGCTCGCCGTGCCGGTGCGCGCGGGGGAGATGGACGCGCATTATCACTAGCCCCCATGCCGGCCGGAGGAAGCCCTGTTCCATTTTTGGCCGCCCCTGTGGTAGAGTAGGGCTCGAGGAGCGTTATGAAACCGTACCAGAGAAAAACCTGAACCCGGCATCGATTGCACGGCGTGCAACCGATGCGCATCGGCAGAGCCGGCCGACCGGCCGCCCGTCCGGACAGGGCACCCGGGTTTTCTCTCCCCTCCTAGCCCCTCCCGACAGGAACCGGCGGGCCATGCCTCTGCCGCTGATTCCGAAGGGAGAATCCCAGTGCCGAACATTTTACGTTTACGTGCCTGTCGCGGTCGAAGACCGCTCCGGTTCCTGCTGCCCGGGGCGTTCCTGCTGGCGCTGATCCTGCCGGCCCCAAAGCCCGCCAAGGCCCGGGACGGCTCCCTGAGCCCCGCGCTGCAGGATCCGGAAAATCTTCCTTCCCCTGGATTGACCTTTGCGGGGGGCGGGGCAACAATGGCATAAATCAAACCGTACGAATCTATTCAACGATAAGGAGAATCCGGATGAAAACAGGAGCGCGCAACAAGCTGCAGGCGAAAGTCACCTCCATCCAGAGCGACAACATCATGTCGCTCGTGAAATTCGAGGCCACGGCGCCGCAAGGGATGGCCTCGGTCATCACCACCGAGTCGGTCGAGGAGATGGGCCTCAAGGTCGGCGACACCGTGACATTGGTGGTCAAGGCCATTCACGTGCTGCCCGTGAAGGAATAGGCTCCCGGGTCCGCGCAGGATTCCGGAAGAGGTTCAAAGCAGGGGGAAGGTATGTCCAGAGTGATCGATGCACGGGGGATGGCGTGTCCGCAGCCGGTGCTGCTGACGAAGAAGGCGATCGCGGAAGAGAACCAGGTGACGGCCATCGTCGACGGAGAAACGGCGCGGCAGAACGTCACCCGGATGGCGGAAAAGCAGGGGTGCCGCGTCCGGGCCGAAGAGAGGGAAGACGGAATCTACCTCCACATCGCCCGGGAGGGGGAAGCGGCACAGGAGGCGCAGATCGCGCCGGGCACCCTGCCTGCGGAGGGGCCGCTGGTCGTCTCCGTGGCGGGCGAATTCATGGGACGGGGGGACGACGTGCTGGGCAACATCCTGATCCGGGCGTTCTTTCACACCCTGGGGGAGGTGGAACCGCGGC
>JAFGSS010000145.1 GCA_016934555.1 Acidobacteriota bacterium
ATTGGCGTCCCCAACGGGATTCGAACCCGTGTTGCCGCATTGAAAGCGCGGTGTCCTAGGCCGTCTAGACGATAGGGACGCGTCCAAAAAGCGTCACATTCTCGCATGTTTTCCACGGCATTTCAAGGTTTGCGACCGGCAAAATCCTTCGCCCGTGCATTTTTCGCCCGCCGCCCGTTTTGCGGCCGCCGGGCGGCCCCCCCTCCTTTGGTATTTGCGGACCGGGCGGGTATAATGGTCGCATGATGGATGAAAACAAAACAACCGGAGGTATCGCCATGACCCGATCGTGGATAGCAGCAGCCATTCTCCTGATTCTGGCCCCCCTCTCGCTGGCCCAGGAAAAGGAACAGGAGCGCCTGGAACAATGCGGCATGGTTATGAAGGAAATCCTGGACGTGCCCGACGCCATCCCGGCCGAACTTCTCGATAAGGCGGAATGCGTCGTGGTCTTTCCCTCGGTAAAGAAATTCGCCATCGGAATCGGCGCCAGCTACGGCAGGGGGGCCATGATCTGCCGCGGCGGGGCCGATTACACCGGTCCCTGGGGGGTCCCGGCCCTGTACGCCCTCGAGGGGGCGAATGTCGGCTTCCAGCTCGGCGGGCAGGCCACCGATTTCGTGCTCCTGATCATGAACAGCAAGGGGGCCAGATCGGTGCTCAGCAGCAAGGTCAAGCTGGGTGCCGATGCCGCGGCCGCCGCCGGCCCCAAGGGGCGCACCGCGACCGCCGCCACCGATGTCGTCCTGAAGGCCGAAATCCTCAGCTACTCCCGCTCCCGCGGGCTGTTCGCCGGCGTCTCCCTGGAAGGCTCGACGCTCCGCTCCGACGGGGGTGCGAACAAGAACCTCTACCGCAAGGAGCTCGACGCCGAGGACATCATCCTGAAGGGAGCGGTGGCCATGCCCCCTTCTGCCAGGGCCCTGGCCGACGTCCTCAACCGGAAGTCGCCGAAGAATCTTTCGGAGTAGGGTGGTGAAAACCGGGGGGTGGTGAGCCGTGCTGGATTCGAACCAGCGACCCTCTGCTTAAAAGGCAGATGCTCTGCCGACTGAGCTAACGGCCCCCGTGTCGGGTTGCGTGCGGCGTCGGCTGCGGCGCGGCCGGCGTCGCGGCAACGGGGGGAAGATTAGCACGCACCCGCGTTCGATTCCAAGGGTGATTTGATTATTTCGGCGCAGGCACCGGCTTCTGGCGAGTCAGGCTGACCCGGCCGTAGGTCGAACGGATCGAGACAATCTGCCCCCCCGCCCCGAGTTTCCCCTTCGCGAGCTTGCCCGGGCCGTAGCGCATGTCCTTGATCTCGACGGGGAAATCGGTATGGATCCCCCCGCTGTGGCTCGACAGGTCCACCATCGCGTTAAGGTCGCCCGGGGCCTCCACGGCGATGCTGCCGCTGATGGAGGTGAAGAGAACGTTGTTCCTTTCCTTCGTGCGCTCGAGCTCCCCGCCGACCCTGCCGCTGACGCTCGAGGCCATCGCGAACCCCTGGACCTTCTTCATGGAAACGTCGCCGTGGTGGCTCTTGGCGATGATGCGCCCCCTCACCCCGTCCACCTCCACCCTGCCGCTGAAGGATGAAACGTTCAGGTGATAGTCGACCCCCTGCGGGATGCGGACCTCGATATCGACGCTGGCGTTCCCCTTCCCGAACTGCAGGTAGCGGGGAAAAATCTCGATGCGGCCGGGGGTACTGTTGTCCTGGATCCGGAGGAATTCGCGGTCGGGACCGTTGATGGTCGCCGTCACGTGGACCTCCTTCGCCTCGCAGGCCGATACCCTGATGGTTCCCGAGGTATTGCTGATGAAGATCTGTCCGAACGGGGGGATGGAGTGGCTCTTGTCGTAGTCCCTCGCCGCCGGCTGGGAAGGCAGAGGGGAGACCCCCGCGAGCAGTGCCAGCGCCAAAAGGATCTCAAGCCGCATATTTCGGGTCCCCCGTATGGAATTAGTACCCCATCCCGTCCGATTTTTCAAAGATTTCCGGGGGGGGGGTGCTATTTCCCGGCCCGGGTCACCCCGAGGACCCGGCGCGGTGGAGCGGGAGCCACGACTCCAGGCGCGAGTCGGGGGAGACGACAACGGTCTCCGCACGGTCGGGGCCGGTCGAGACCACGCTGATCTCCGTCTCGACCAGGTCCGACAGCCGCCTGACGTAATCCCGGGCCAGGGGCGGCAGTTCCCCGTAATCCCGGATTCCGGCCGTCGGCGCGCGCCATCCCCTGACGCTGAGATATTCCGGTTCACACCGCTCGAGCACCGCTACCTCGGGCGGGAAGGAACGGAGACGCTCCCCCTTGTACCGGTACCCGGTGCAGATTTTGATTTCGTCGAGGTCGTCGAGAACGTCCATCTTGGTGATCACCAGGGAGCCGAGCCCGTTGATCAGCCGCGCGTAGCGGACGACGACGGCGTCGAACCAGCCGCAGCGGCGCGGCCTTCCGGTGGAGGCCCCGAATTCCTGCCCCCGCTCCCGGATATGCTCCCCGGTGCCGTCCTGCAGTTCGGTCGGGAAAGGACCTTCCCCGACCCGGGTGGTGTACGCCTTGGATATCCCGACCACCCCGTCGATGCGCGTGGGACCGACGCCGGTCCCGGTCGAGGCCCCCCCCGCGGTGGCGCTCGACGCCGTTACGAAGGGATACGTCCCGTGGTCCACGTCGAGCAGGGTGCCCTGCGCCCCCTCGAACAGCACGCTTTTGCCCCCGTCGATGGCCCGGTTCAGGATTTCGGCCGTATCGCCGAAGTATTCCCGGAGTTCCCGCCCCAGCTCGGCCGCGCGGGCGCAGATTTCATCGACCTGGATCCCGCCGGCCGCTTCCGGAACCAGCGCCTGCTTGACCCGGATGCTTTCCTCCACGCGGGAGCGCACCGTCCGGGGATTGCCCAGGTCGCACACGCGCAGGCCCCGGCGCGCCATCTTGTCCTCGTAGGCCGGACCGATCCCGCGGTTGGTGGTACCGATCCGCTCGGCCCCGCGGCGCTCCTCGTCCCCCTGCTCCGCCAGCCGGTGGTAATCCAGGATGATGTGGGCCCGGTCGCTGATGAAGAGCCGGTCCCGGCAGCTGATCCCCCCCTCCGCCAGTTCCCCGATCTCCCGCTTGAGGGCTTCCGGGTCGATGACGACGCCGTTGCCGATGACACACAGCTTTCCGGGGTGCAGGATTCCGGACGGAATCAGGTGAAGGACGTACTTTCTGCCGTCGATGATGACCGTATGACCGGCGTTGTGCCCCCCCTGGTAGCGCGCGACTATGTCGAAAAAGGGGGTGAACAGGTCCACGATCTTGCCCTTGCCCTCGTCCCCCCACTGGGCCCCGATCACGATTATGTTGGCCATGAAAAATGACACCCGGCTAGCGCGAATGGAAAACATCGGCCGCCATCCGCCGCGTGAGTGCGGACAGCCGCTTCGCAGGCGGCCCCGCCGCGAAAGCGGAAGGCGGCTGGTTTACGGGAGGGCGGCGCTCCCTACCCGTTGAGATGGTTGTCGATCATTTTGGAGATGGCGCCCTGGGTGGTGTTCCCTACAATCTGTTCCTTGACCATGCCGTCCTTGAACAGCAGCAGGGTGGGAATCCCCTTGATATTGTATTTGCCTGAGGTCAGGGTGTTATCATCGACATTCAGCTTCAGGATCTTCGCGCGACCCTCGTATTTTGCGGCGATGGAGTCGACCACGGGGGCCAGCATCCGGCAGGGGGCGCACCAGGCCGCCCAGAAATCCACCAGCACCGGCACAGGAGAATTCAGGACCTCGGATTCAAAATTCTGATCCCCGACTTCGCCAACTTTTTCGCTCATCTCGAAATTCTCCTAACAAAATTTGAAGGTGAAGCTCCACCCCGCTAAAATAGATGCTCATTATGGAAGCGTACACACGCCTTGTCAAGTCCAATGCTCCCGAGGCCAAAAAACGATTTGGCCAGCATTTTCTACGAGATACGGGGGTTTTGGACCGCATTGTCCGCTGGATCGGGCCCGGTCCCGGGGACCTGTTTCTCGAAATCGGCGCGGGCACCGGGGCGCTCTCCCGCCTGCTGGCCGGACACGCCGAACGCCTCTGGGCCGTGGAACTGGACCGGGACTGCATCCCGCTGCTCGAGGATGCGCTGGCACCCTTCCCGGGTGCCTCCGTTATCGCGGCCGACATCCTGAAGTTCGATTTCGGCATCCTCCCCGCCCCGAGGCCCGGACAGAGACTGCGGGTGGCCGGCAATCTTCCCTACAATATCGCCACCGCCACGATCGGGAGGCTCTTCGACTCCCGCCTCGAGCCGGCGGACATGTTCTTCATGTTGCAGCTCGAGGTCGCCCAGCGGATCGCCGCCCCGCCGGGTTCCAGACTCTACGGGTACCTTTCCGTGCGCTGCCAGTACTACGCCGAGGTACGCATGGGCTTCCGGGTTTCCCCCTCCTGCTTCGTCCCGCGCCCCGCGGTGTCCTCGGCCATGATCGCCCTGACCCCCCGCGCCGGGCGCCGCGGGCCCGGCTGGGAGGCCCATTTCGACCTCCTCTGCAAGGGCGCCTTCGCCCACCGCCGCAAGACCCTCGGCAATTCCCTCTCGCTCCACCCGCAGCTGGGGAAAATCGCCCCGGCGCTGCTGGAAGCGGCCGGGATCGACGGCAGGCGCCGGGCCGAAAACCTTTCGGTGGAGGAGTATGTGCGCCTGACCTCGGCATTCCATGACCATTTCGCCCCCTGACCGACCGGAGAGGCTTCCCGGCCCATCCGGGTGTTTAACAAAACGGACGTCTGGGCTATACTGCGCCCTTACCTGGGAAAACATCGTGAAAGAAGAAAAAATGGAAATCGTTCCCCTGGGCGGTCTGGGGGAATTCGGCATGAACATGATGGCGGTCCGCTACGGGGAGGATATCCTGGTCGTGGACGCCGGCCTCATGTTCCCGCGTGAGGACCTGCTGGGCGTCGACCGGGTGATCCCCGATTTCGCCTACCTGTTCGAGCACCGCGACCGGGTACGGGGGATCGTGCTGACGCACGGCCACGAGGACCACATCGGGGCCCTCCCCTACCTACTCGAGGATTTTTCGATCCCGGTGTACGGAACGCGGCTGACCCTGGGCCTCCTCCGCGGCCGGCTCAGGGAGAGCGGCCTTCTCGAACATTGCGATCTCAGGCCCGTCCGGGCGCGCGACCTCCTGGATTTCGGGCGCATCCGGGTCGAAATCCTCGGCATGACCCACAGCCTTGCCGACAGCATCGGGCTGGCGATCACCACCCCGGTGGGCACCGTCATCCACACGGGCGATTTCAAGCTCGACTCCGCCCCCCTCAACCACTCCGTCACCGATTACGCCCGCATCGCGCAGCTCGGGGAGGAGGGGGTCCTGGCCCTGCTCAGCGACAGCACCAACAGCGAGCGGCGCGGCTTCACCCCCCCGGAAATCAACGTCCGGAGCGGCCTGGAACTGATCTTCCACCTCTGCCCGCGCAAGATCGTCGTCGCCTGCTTCGCCTCGAGCATCCACCGGATACAGATCGTCCTGGACCTTGCCCGGGCCTTCGGCCGCCGGGTCGCGGTGCTCGGCCGCAGCATGAAGGACAACATCCGGATCGCCTCGGAGCTGGGTTATCTCGCGGTCCCCCCGGACCTGCTCCTGGAACCGGGCGCGGCAAAGACGATCCCGGACGAGGAGTTGCTCGTGCTCTGCACGGGGAGTCAGGGGGAGCCTCTGGCCGCCCTGACCCGCCTGGCCTTCGACAAGCAGAAGGATATCTCCGTGACGCCAGGGGACGCCGTCATCCTCAGCGCGCGCGTGATCCCCGGGCACGAGGGAAGGATCTCGCGCCTCGTCAATCATTTCTGCCGCCGGGGAGCGCGCGTCTTCGACGAGGGGCACTGGATGACGCACGTCTCCGGGCATGCCAGCGCCGAGGAGCTGAAAATCATGCTCAACCTCGCCCGCCCCAGGTTCTTCGTCCCCGTCCACGGGGAATACCGGCAGCTGTTCGCCCACACCCTCCTCGCGCGGGAAACCGGGATCGACCCGGAAAACATCCTCCTGGCCGAATCGGGCGACATCATCGAGCTGACCCCCTCCAGCATCCGGGTGGCAGGCAAGGCGCCGGTGGGACGCCGCCTGATCGATTCCGGCGGCGTGGCGGAACTGGACGAGGTCGTGATCGGCGACAGGCAGCACCTGTCGGAGGAGGGGGTGGTCCTGGCCGTCGTCGCCGTCAATAAAGCGACCGGCGCCGTCGAGAGGGTTTCCGAGCTGGTCAGCCGGGGCCATATCCAGGAGGCGGAGGGGGCCGCCTTCCTGGCGGAGGCGCGCCAGGCGGCCCTCCTGGCGCTCGAGGAGTGCAGCGAAGAGGAGCGCCGCGACTCCGGGGTCCTTACCGAGGTGGTGCGGGTCGCGCTGAAAAGGTACTTTCGCAAACGGACGGGAACGCGGCCCATGATCGTGCCCGTCATTATCGAAGTTTAACCGATCAGGATCCTCTTATGCCGGGTGAAACCAAGAAAAGACACGAATTCATCGGGGTGGCGCTTCTGATTCTGGCGGTCCTGCTCCTCCTCTGCCTCCTGACCCACAACCCCGGCGATGCCAGCCTGAACACCCTGACCGTGGACGGCGTCATCGAAAACAAGGCCGGCCGGCTGGGAGCCCTGGTCAGCGACATCCTTTACCAGGTCTTCGGGTTCGCCTCCTTTCTCCTCCTGGTCCCCCTTTCGGTGCTGAGCTGGAAGTTCGTTTTCGGCCGGCCGCTGGCGGAGCCCTATCTCAGGGCTTTCGGTTACTTCCTGCTGATCTCAGGCAGCGCCGCGCTGCTCCAACTTCTTCCCTTCCCCGAAGGGAGCCTGGACTTCCATCCCGGCGGGCTGCTCGGGGTGCTGGCCCTCCGGCTGCTGCTGCCGAACCTGAACCAAACCGGGACCTTCATCGTACTCGCGGGGGCGCTCGTTCTCGGCATCCTGGCCGCCACCCCCCTGACCCTGGCCGGGAGTTTCTCCCGTTTCGGGCTCAGAATACGCCTCCCCCGGATCGACCTGGTCGGGCGGTGGCGGCGGTGGCGGGAGAACCGCCGGCCGGTGCGCGCCGTGGTGAACATCAAGCCCCCGGCCCCGGCGCCCGCACTCACGCCCCGGCCGGAACCGGTGAAGACGCCCGTCCCGAGCGCACCGCCGCGGGTCGCAGCGCGCCCCGCCCCCCCTGCCGAAGAGCCGAAGGAGGCACCGGCGCCGCACCCCGACCGCTCCCGGGCGCGCACATTCGCCCTCCCCCCCACGGACCTGCTCACCGCGGGCGAAAACCCCTTCCCGGTCGACGAGGCGGAGCTGATGGAACGCGCCCGGCTGATCGCGGCCAAATGCGCGGAGTTCGACGTCAACGGCCAGATCACGCAGATTCACCCCGGCCCCGTGGTGACGACGTTCGAGTTCAAGCCCGACGCCGGTGTCAAGTATTCGCGCATCACCGGGTTGGTGGACGACCTCTGCCTGGGGATCAAGGCGGAGTCGATGCGGATCGACCGGATCCCGGGCAAAGCCACCGTGGGGATCGAGGTCCCGAACGTCCACCGGGAAATCATCATGCTCCGGGAACTGATCGACTCCGACCCCTTCCGGAAATCCCCCTCGAGGCTGACCCTGGCGCTCGGCAAGCTCATCAACGGGGTCCCCTACATGACCGACCTGGCGAAAATGCCCCACCTGCTGATCGCGGGGGCCACCGGGGCGGGAAAGAGCGTGGCGCTCAACGCCATGATCACGTCGATCCTCTACAAGGCCTCGCCCGAGGAGGTGCGCTTCATCTTCATCGACCCGAAGCGCCTGGAACTCGGCCTGTACGCCGATATCCCCCACCTGCTCACCCCCATCGTGACCGACCCCGCCGAGGCCGCCAACGCCCTCAGGTGGGCGACCAACGAAATGGAAATCCGGTACAAGAAGCTGGCGCGCCGGGGGGTGCGCAACATCGACCAGTACAACACCTATATCCGCTCCGCCGGCGCCCAGCTGCCGCTGCCGGATGACGGCCTCCCGGAGGGGGAGCTGGAAAAACCTCTTTCCTATATCGTGCTCGTCATCGACGAGCTGGCCGACCTGATGATGGTCTCCGGCCGCGAGGTCGAGGAATCGATCTCCCGGCTGGCCGCCATGGCCCGCGCCGTGGGGATTCACCTCATCCTGGCCACCCAGCGCCCCTCGGTCGACGTCATCACCGGCATCATCAAGGCCAACTTCCCCTCCCGCATCGCCTTCAAGGTAGCCTCCAAGGTCGACAGCCGCACCATCATCGACGGCAACGGGGCCGAGCAGCTCCTGGGAAACGGCGATATGCTCTTCATCCCCCCGGGGACCTCGCGGCTGACCCGCATTCACGGCGCCTACGTCAGTGAAAAGGAGGCGCAGGCCATCGTGGAGCACCTGCGCCGCCAGGGGGTCCCCGCCTACGACGACTCCATCCTGACCTACGGGCAGCAGGAACTGGACGAGGCCGGGAACCCGGTCGACGGATCGACGCAGGACCCCCTGTACACCAGCGCGGTCCGCGTGGTCGTCAGCGAGGGACGCGCCTCCACTTCGCTCCTGCAGCGAAGGCTCAGCATCGGGTACGGCCGTGCGGCCAAGCTGGTGGACGTGATGTTCCACAACGGACTGGTGGGGCCGGCCGAGGGATCCAAACCGCGGGAAGTCCTTGTGGGGATGGATTTTCTGGACAGGCTGGAGGAACTGTAGGCACCCCGGCCCGTCTTGACTTGCCCCGGCCTTCTGCTACACTGGACTCAAGAGGCGCCCGCCGCACGGCGCACTGAGGCTGGCCATGAATGCACTCAAGGCAATGTCCCTCGGGCTGGTTCTCCTTCTGGCATCGGTTCTGGCCCTCGGAGATACCCAGGACCGCCGGAGGAGCCGCCCGCCTACCTTCAAGGTCGGGGTGGAAACGGTCTTTATCAAGGTCGCCGTCACCGACCCCATGAACCGTTATGTCACCGGCCTCGAAATGGACCATTTCCGTGTCTACGAGGACAAGATCGAACAGGAAATCTCCTACTTCAGCCAGGAGCCGGCGCCCGTGAGCGTGGGCCTCATTTTCGACATCAGCGCCAGCATGAAGGACAACAACAACATCCGCAAAGCCAAGAGCGCCATCACCCGCTTCCTGCAGTCGGAAAACCCCGAGGACGAATGCTTCCTGGTCACCTTCAACGACCGGACCAACCTGGCCCAGCCTTTCACCGAGGACGGCGGCACGATCCAGAACATCGTGGCGCTGCAGAAGCCGGGGGGGAGCACCGCGCTTTACGACGCCGTGTATATGGGACTCGACCATGTGCGGCGAGGCAGGAACGAAAAAAAGGCGCTGATCGTCATCACGGACGGCGAGGACAACAGCAGCCGCTACTCCCCGGGCGAGGTACGCGAATTCGCCAAGGAGTCGGACGTGCAGATCTACGGCATCGGGGAACAGGGGAAATTGGGCTACGGTTACTCCGAAATCCGGAACATCGTAAGCCTCACGGGCGGCCGGGCGTTTTTCCCCACCAGTTTCAACGAACTCGACTACTACATCGACCTCATCCATGCCGAACTGCGCAACCAGTACCTGATCGGATATTCCCCCACCAACACGACCCACGACGGAAAATGGCGCCGCATCACCGTCAAGCTCGACACCCCCCAGGGCCTCCCGAAACTGGCCGTGCACGCCAGGGAAGGATATTATGCTCCGAAGAACTGAACCGTCGCCGCGGACCCGTTTCCTGATTTTGCCCCGGGCCGCATCGGCCATATTTTGTGCTTTTTTTATGTGCTTTTGCACTATATATGCTCAGGTAACACATGAAACCACGAAGCAGGAGCCTTCCGGGTCCCCGTTCAAACTTGGAGTCAGCGTCGACCTGGTCGTGATGCACACCTCCGTCTACGACAAGGAGGGGCATTTTGTCACCGGGCTCGAGCCGGCCAACTTCAAGATCCACGAGGACGGGAAGGCCCAGGAAATCACCTCCTTCGCCCAGGAGGACGTTCCCCTCAGCATCGGCATTCTGCTCGATGTGAGCGGCAGCATGCGGCAGGAAATCGAGCAGGTCAACGGCGCGGCCCTGGCCTTCATCGAGGCGAGCCACGCCGAAGACGAGGTGTTCGTGATCGGGTTCAGCGACGAGGTGGAGCTGCTGCAGGATTTCACCGGCGACATCGACGAGGTCCGGGATTCGCTCGAAAACACCGTCGTCGCGGGCGGCACGGTCCTGTACGACGCCATCTACCTCGGGGTGCAGAAGGCGCAGGCGGGGAGCCGCGGGAAAAAGGCGGTGGTCGTCATCACCGACGGCGAGGACAAGGACAGCTATTACAAGCTCGAGGAGCTCGTGGCCAAGGTGCAGGAGGCGGACGTTCAGGTATTCTGCGTGGGCTTCATCGAGGAGGTCCCGACCCGGAGCCTGTTCGGGCGCTGGTCCAACATCGGGGCGAAAAGGGTCATGGACGCCATGACCCGGATCACCGAGGAAACCGGCGGAAAGGCCTATTTCCCGCAGCAGATTTCGGAAATCCACGCCATCGTTGCGGAAATAGCCCGGGAATTGAGGACTCAGTACAGCATCGGCTACATCTCTTCGAACGCCGCGCGGGACGGCTCCTTCCGCCGCGTGAAGATCAGCCTGGCCGGAACCGGGGACCGCGACCTGCGCGTCCGCCACCGCAGGGGTTACTACGCCCCCTCGGGCGCATCCGTGGCGGCGGACAACTGAGCCCCTTCTTTCGTGCCCGTCCCGGCCGGATTACGACCGGAACCGCTCCTTCTCCTCCGCGCTGAGCACCTCGTTGCCGCTTCCGGTGCGGTACCCCTCGAGATCCAGCGTCACGTACTTGTAGCCAAGGCCCTTGAAAGCCGAGGCGAGCCGCGCAGCCACGGCCGGATCCAGCGCTTTCGCCAGATCCTCCGGCCCGAATTCCAGCCGCACCAGGTGTTCGTGGTGCCGGACGCGGAAGACCCCGAAACCCATCCCCCGGAGCGCCTCCTCCCCCCGGTCCACGATCCGGAGGGAGTCCTCCGTAATCGGCACGCCGTAGGGGATGCGGGAAGCCAGGCAGGCCGAAGCCGGTTCGTCGGCCGTGGGCAGGCCGTGCATCCGCGACAGGGCGCGGATCTCGCTCTTGGCGAGCCCCGCTTCCACGAGCGGGCTGCGCACCCGGTGCTTCTCCGCCGCGCTCCTTCCCGGGCGGTAATCGGCCAGGTCGTCGGTGTTCTGGCCGTCGAGCACCACGGCCCCGAACTCCCGCGCGACCTCTTCCAGCTGGGCGAACAGTGCGTCCTTGCAATGAAAGCAGCGGCTGGAGCTGTTGGCGCAGAATTCGGGCAGCGTCATTTCCCGCGAATGGACAATCCGGCGATGGAGCCGGTAGCGGCGGGCAAACCGCTCCGCCAGCTCCCGCTGGTGGCTGGAAAGGGAGGCACTCTCGGCGGTGACGGCCAG
>JAFGSS010000023.1 GCA_016934555.1 Acidobacteriota bacterium
ATCGCTGAAGGAAAAGCAAAACCATTGATTGTTGTTATGGAGACAAGCGCTGTTGGACCACAGATGACTCCAGGACCTGGCGGTCTGCGTCCTGCCGGCGCTCGTGCTCCCGGTGCACCCGGCACTCGTGCTCCCGGTGCACCCGGCACTCGTGCTCCCGGTGCACCCGGCACTCGTGCTCCCGGTGCGCCCGGCACTCCTGCTCCCGGTGCACCCGGCGCTCCTGCTCGCCGTGGCTTCAGCTTTGATGCATATGCCGACCTGATGATCAAAGATATGATCCCTTATATTGATGCGACCTTCCGCACAATTCCTGATCAGGCACATCGTGCAATGTCAGGTCTGTCAATGGGTGCCATGTGTACCAAAGCTGTAACCCTTGCCCATCTGGACACATTCTCGCATATCGGCCTTTTCAGCGGCGGCATGATAGCTCCTGCTGAAATCAATGACAAATCCAAAGTAAAGCTTGTATTTATGAGTTATGGCAGCCGTGAAGGCGGTTCTGCAGGTGTCAAGGCTGCCGCTGATACATTGAATCAGGCGGGCATCAAGGGCGTATCCTACATTTCCCCATTGACTGCTCATGAATGGCAATCGTGGAGGAGAAGCCTGCGCGAATTTGCCCCCCTTCTTTTCAGAGATTAAAGATAAAGGAAGTTACAAATCGGGAATCAGGAATTTGAAATGATGACAAGTCTAACAAATGGAAATCATTGATTGCTGATTCCCGAGTGCGCCGCTGTAGTACCTCTTACACTGCGCGTAGCGCCCGGGGTTTTCGCGCGCGGGCGGCAACCCTTTTCATAGAGACGACGCATGACCGATTCCGTGTATATCGCCAAGAGGCTGCTCGAGTGGGTGTTTTCCCCGGTGGGGGTCATGGTCCTGCTCCTCGCCGTCGGGTTTCTGTGGAGCGTCGCGCGGCGGCAGTCGCGCGGCGGGCCGCGCCTGCTGGCGGTGGGCGCCTTCCTTTTTTTAATATATTACGCTTCGCCGCTCGCGAACGTCATGCTGGGGAAGCTCGAGCGGGAGCATGCGCCGCTGGTGAACCTCGCCGCGGTGCCCAAGACCGACCGGATCGTCGTCCTGGCCGGGTACGCCGAGGAGCAGCCGCACCTGCCGGTCACCAGCCGGGTGTCGGAGCAGACGCTCGCCAGCCTGGCCGAGGGGCTGAGGCTCTACCGCGCGCTCCCCGGCAGCAAGCTCGTCACCTCGGGCGGGGTGGCGATCCAGGGGGAAAAGCCGGTGGCGGCCAGCATGGCCGACCTGCTCGCCGAACTGGGGGTGCCCCGGGAGGACCTCGTGGTCGAGGGGAAATCGGAAAACACCTACGAAAACCTGTTCGAGGTGCGGGCCCTGGTGGGCGAGCGGCCCTTCATCCTGGTCGCCTCGGCCTGCGACCTGCGCCGCGCCATGGGGGTGGCCCGCAAGCTCGGGCTGCACGCGATCCCCGCCCCCGCCTACATCCGCACCCTGCAGCGGACGAAGGCGCGGGAGGGCCTGGGCGGCCGGGTGCTCGATTACGTGGGCCGGCACGTATCGCTGCGCAATTTCGCCAAACTGCAGTGGGCGCACCACGAATACGCCGGCTACCTCTGGTACCGCCTGCTCGACCGGATCTGACCCTTCAGCGCGCGGCCGGCTCCTGCTGGGTGATGCAGTGGATCCCGCCGTAGCCGTACACCAGCTCGACGGCGGGGATCGCCGCGATCTCGCGGTCGGGGAAGCAGGACCGGAGGATGGCCACCGCCTCCCGGTCCATCGGGTCGCCGAACACCGGCAGGAGCACGGCGGCGTTGCCGAGGTAGAAGTTGGCGTAGCTCGCAGGCAGCCACCGTTTTTCTTCTTCCAGCCAGAGCGGCTCCGGCAGCGGGAGCGGGATCACCTCGAGCCGGTTGCCCGACTGGTCGCGGGCCGAACGGAGGATGTCGAAATTCTCCCGCAGGACGGAGGCGTTCCCCCCCTTGCCGGAGGCGGAGGAGGCGCAGAGCACCCGGCCGGGGCCCACGAAGCGGGCGAAATCGTCGACGTGGCCGTCGGTATCGTCCCCGTCGATGCCCGATTTGAGCCAGATCATCCGGTCGGTGCCGATGTGGGCGTGGACGATCTCCTCGATCCGCTCCCGGGAAAGGGTGGGGTTGCGGTTCGGGTTGAGGAGGCACTGCTCGGTCGTGAGCACCGTCCCGAGGCCGTTGACGTCGATCGAGCCCCCCTCGAGCACGATCCCGGGGCGGAAGACCCGGTCGGAAAGGGTGGCCGCCACCGCGTCCCCGGTGGCGTCGTCGGGAAGGATGTCGTCGTACTTCCCCCCCCAGGCGTTGAAGCGCCACTTCACCGCCGCGCGCTCCATCTTATCCGGGTGGAGCAGGAAGGTGGGGCCGTAGTCCCGGATCCAGACGTCGGCGCTCGGGATGGACAGAAGCTGCACCCGGTCCATGACCGCGCCCTCTTTTTCGAGCATTTGAGCGACGCGGATGCGGGCGGCCTCGTCGTCGACCAGGATCCGGACGATCTCCCCCCGCGACAGCGCCCGCACCATCCGGCAGTAGATCTCTTCGACCGCGCCGAGGATGTTTGCGGGGAAGGTGAGGGGGTTTTTCGGCCACGAGAGCCAGGTGGCCTCGTGCTCCGCCCATTCCGCCGGCATCCGGAAGCCGGCCGCTTTCGGTGTCTCGATGTTGTTCGCTTCCGTCATGACGCCGTCTCCCCCTGTTCGACGATTTTCCGGTACTGGTCGGGGCGGCGGTTGTAGAAGAAACGCCACCCTTCTCTCACCTTGCGGCCGTGCGCCGGGTCGACCTCGGCCAGGACCACTTCCTCCCCCGCCCCCGCGCGCACGAGGGTCTTGCCGAAGGCGTCCAGGACGAAGGAGCCGCCCCAGAAGTCCATTTGGTCTTCCGTACCCGCGCGGTTGACGGCGGCCACCACGCAGCCGTTGGCGATCGCGTGCCCGCGCATGACGTTTTCCCACGCCTCCTGCCAGTCCCCTTCTTCCTCCGACATGCCGCGCACCCGCCCGATGGCCGTGGGGTAGAAGATCATTTCGGCCCCCATCAGGGCGTTCACCCGCGCCGCCTCGGGAAACCACTGGTCGTAGCAGATCAGGGTCCCGATCCGGCCGCTGTCCGTTTCATGGACCTGGAACCCGAGGTCCCCGGGGATGAAGTAGTCCTGCTCGTAGAAACTCTCGTCGTGGGGGATGTGGACCTTCCGGTATTTCCCCAGAAGGGTCCCCTCGCGGTCGAACGTCATGCAGGTGTTGAACCGGCCGTTCGGGGCGCCTTCGTAGACCGACCCCGCCACGAGGATCACCCGGTTGTGCGCCGCGCAGGCCGAGAGGGCGCGTTCGGTCTCCCCGGGGATCGATTCGAGGTAAGAGTTCCCGCCCCCTTGCGGGCCGGGGTACTGGGCGAAATAGCGGGAGGTGAACAGCTCCGGCAGGCAGACGATGTCGGCCCCCCGGCGGGCGGCCTCCGCGACGAGTGCGCACGCGCGCGCCCGGTTGCGCGCGGGTTCGGCCTCCATGACCATCTGCGCGAGTCCGATGACGACTTTCCCGACCATGGTCCGCTCCTTTCAGCCGAATCCTGCCACAACCCGCCCCCCCGGGCAACCGCGGGGAGCGGGGAACCGCCGTTCTTTGCTTCCGGGGCGGGTTCCTGTATTGTACCCGAGGGCCGAATGCCCGTTGACGGGAGGAGAGGAAAGACCGCATGCCCCAGATGGACGCCTTTTCCTGGAACCTGATCCTGGCCACGGCCGCGATCGCCGTCACCCACACCCTGTTCGGCCCGGACCACTACCTCCCCTTCATCATGCTCGCCCGCGCGCGCGGCTGGAGCCGGGGGCGCACGGTGCGGGTGACCGCGCTGTGCGGAGCGGGCCACATCGTCTCCTCCCTCGCGCTCGGCGCCCTGGGGCTGGCCGCGGGGAGCGCCATCGCCCGCATCGAGGCCCTGGAGGGGATGCGGGGGGGCTGGGCCGCCTGGGGCCTGCTGGCCTTCGGGCTGGCCTACCTCGCCTGGGGCGTCCGGCACGCCGTCCGGAGCCGCAGCGGGATCGCCGCGCACGCCCACGGCAGGGGGGTCCACATCCACGCCCACGGGGACCACGTCCACGCGCACTCCGCCACCGCGGGCCGCTCCCAGCTCACCTTCTGGAGCCTCTTCATCATCTTCGTCCTCGGCCCCTGCGAGCCCCTCATCCCCCTGTTCGTGCTCCCGGCCAGCCGCGGCCGCTGGGACCTGGCGCTGGCGACCGGAATCGTGTTCGGCGTCATCACCATCGCCCTCATGGTGGCGGTGACGCTCGTGGCGCTCAAGGGGCTCAGCCTGGTCCACTTCGGGCGGCTGGAGCGGTGGACCCACGCCATGGCGGGCGCCGTCATCGCCCTTTCGGGCGCCGCGGTGATTTTCCTCGGACTCTGACCCCGACCCCGCTAGGCGAGATGGAAGGCATCGTGGATCGCCCGCACCGCGCGGTGGGCCTCCGACTGGTCCACGACGAAGGAGATGTTCAGCTCCGAGGAGCCCTGGGCGATGGCGATGACGTTGACGTCGGCCCGGGCCGCGGCGCCAAAGGTCCGGGCCGCGATCCCGGGGACCCCCCGCATCCCCTCCCCCACCACCGCGATGATGGAGACGGAGTCGCGCACCCGGACCGCCTCGACCGTCTTGCGCGCGAGTTCCGGGCCCAGCTCGGCGCGGAGTTCCTCGACCGCCCGCCGGCAGTCCTTCTCGGGGATGATGAGGCAGACGTTGTGCTCCGAGGAGGCCTGCGAGATCATCATGACGTTGACGCGCACGCGGGCGAGCGCGGCGAAGAGGCGGGCGATGACCCCGGGCGCCCCCATCAGGCCGCTCCCCTCCACCGCCACCAGGCCGAGCCGGTCGATGGAGGTCACGTTCTTGACGATCTTCGCGGAACTGCTGCCCGAGCTCGAAATCAGCGTCCCCGGGTGGGAGGGGTTGAAGGTGTTTTTGATCCGGATCGGGGTGCCGTGCTCGATCGCCGGCTGCATGGTCTTCGGGTGGATGACCTTGGCCCCGAAGTAGGACATCTCCGCCGCCTCCCGGTAGGAGATCTCGCCCAGCGGCGCCGCCCCCTCAACCACCCGGGGGTCGGCCGTCATGACCCCGTCGACGTCGGTCCAGATCCAGATCTCGTCGCTGCCCAGGGCGGCCCCGACGATCGACGCGGTGTAGTCCGACCCGCTGCGCCCGAGCGTGGTGGTGATCCCCTCGGAGTTCGAAGCCACAAAGCCCGTCACCACCGGGACGACGCCCGATTCCACCAGGGGGAGGAGAGCGCCGCGCAGGGCGGGGTTGGTCACCTCGAAGTCGACCGCCGCCTCGCCGTAGCCGCTGTCGGTGCGGATCAGGGGGCGCGCGTCGACGAAGCGGGCCGGGATCCCGCGCGCTTCGAGGATCGCGGCGATCTGCATGCAGGAGAGGAGTTCGCCGAAGGAGGCGATGGCGTCGAGCGAGCGGGGGCTCAGTTCCCCGAGCAGGTGCACGCCGCGCAGGAGGGTCTCGAGCTTGTCGACGAGCTCCCCCTGCTCCCGGACGAGGCGGTCCCTCGCCTCCCCCGGATCCACCAGCGCCGTTACGATTTCGAGGTGCTTCTGCCGGAGGAGCCCGGTGTTACGGAGGCCCTCGTCCTTTCTCCGCTCGAGCGCCATGTGCGCGGTGCCGAGGAGCAGGTCGGTCACCCCCGACATCGCCGAGGCCACCACGACCGGCCGGCAGGAGAGGTTGGAGCGCACGATGGCCGCGACTTCGCACAGGCGCTCTGCGTCGCCGACCGAGGTTCCGCCAAATTTCATCGTAATCATAGGCAACCGTCCCTCACAGGTTCATGGCGCCGCCCGCCGGCGGCCGCCGTTCCGGGGAAAAAGGATATCACACTCTCCGCCCCCGGACCCCGGCCAATGGAGATAATGGCGCAATCCGCCCCGGGATGCGGTAGAATATCCGCTTCATCGACCCAAGGAGGTTTTCGATGTACCGGAGGCAGCACCCGCCCATCGCCCTGACGCCCAACCTTTTCCAGCTGGGGACCCCGGCCTTCCCCGCCTTCCTGTCGGTGGGGGAGATCGCCATGCTGATCGAGGGGGGCACCGGCCCCACCTTCCCGATCCTGGTGGAACAGATCCGGTCGCTCGGCGTCAGCCCGGAAAAAATCCGGTTCATCGCCCTGACCCACACCCACGCGGACCACATCGGGGGGATCCCCCACTTCAAGCGCATCTGGCCCCACATCCGCGTCATCGGGAGCGCCGCGGCGGAGAAGATTTTTCAGAAGCGCGACCTCTTCCACGAATACCTCCTGGCCGACACCGCCATCGCCCAGATGATGAAGGCCAAGGACGAGATCGAGGACCTGCCGCCGTTTCTGACCGATTACCATTTCGGGCTGGACGGCGTCGTGCAGGAGGGGGAGCAGATCGACTTGGGGGGCGGCATCGTCTGGGACGTCTACGAGACCCCCGGGCACTCCCCCTGCCACGTCTGCTACCTCGAGCGCTCGGAGGGAACCCTGGTCATCGGCGACGCCACCGGCTTCTACGTCCCGGAAAAGGACGCCCTGTGGCCGAACTATTTCGTGTCGCTCCCCGGTTACCTCGACAGCATCCGGAAAATAGCCACCCTGCCGGCCACGCGTGCCGTCCTGAGCCACAACTGCGTCCTGTACGGCCACGTCCGGGAGCACCTCGAGTACGCGATGAAGGCCACGGAGAAGTACCACCGCGGGCTGCTCGCGCGCCTGGAGGCGGGGGAGAGCGCGGAGAAGATCGCCATCGACAGCGCCCGCTTCGTCGACGGGATCACCGACATCCAGCCCTTCCGGGTCATGTACGACCTCAGCCGG
>JAFGSS010000024.1 GCA_016934555.1 Acidobacteriota bacterium
AATTTCCGGAAAATCAGGATTTCGTATCCATCGCTCGAGTGGGCCTGTGGCGGTTCAGGGCACCGGACTGGGAAGGCCGGCCAGCCTCGGGCGGGGGCGACACTTGTCAAAACCATCCAAAGACTGGCGGACTTTGCTCCTTCCCCCCCCTTGCATGGGTGTCCAGAAATAGGGTGGTTCCTCCGCGTGGAGTTACCGGAGGCGGGAAGGGTGTGGGTAGGAGAGGGAGCCTGTCAAATCCTGGTATGCGATATCGCTGCTGTGCGTATATTAAAAACATCAATGTTAAAACTATATAGAAATATATATATAAAGTATTACATTAGATAAATACTTGGCGACACGATATCGAAGGTAAAAACTGCCAGGGGGCATTCGTGTCGCGGGTTTCCTGGCCTGGCACGAACCCTGGTACGGGTAGAGGGGGATCGATGGCAGACTCCTTATGACCGGCAATGGGTGTCCACGATCTTCACAGTGCCAGGCCGGCAATGGGTGTCCACAATCGGAGAATCGGCCGGCGGAGCGGATGTCCCGCTTGCAGGCGGGCTGATGAAATGGATGTCCATTTTTGGGGGCATGATGGCGGATCATGGATGCCCCTTATTGGAAAACGAGTGTGCCGAAACGCTCGGGGACGTGGAAATTGGGCCTGGGGGTGAACGTCGGGCGCCATGCGGAGTAGAAGCGATCGGGTTCGGGCCCCTCGATGCGGAAAAAATTGATTTTCCATACTTTCGCGGGATCAAAAGCGGCGTCCAGAAGCCGGAGGGGAAGGGCCATTTCGGCGGACCAGCAGCCGGAATCGGGCCGCACCTGCACTCTGGTCCGCAGATCCCACTCGAGGTGCCGTTTTTCTCCCGGGGCGATTGCCAGATCCAGCCAGTCGCCGCCGGGACCGACTTCGAATTCCCGGTAGCAGCGGGGCGCGTCGGCTCCGGTCTGGATGAAAACCTCGGCCACGTCCCGCAGCCAGAGCTCGTCCCTCCGGCAGGGGGGGCCTTCGTACAGGTATAGATTCCGGTAGCGGCAATGAAACCGGATGTGGACGTCATCGTCCGACCAGAGCATGCGCACGCGCGTTTCGCGCTCAGGGTCGGATGTTTCTCCGCGCCAGTCGGTGGAAAAGCGGACCTCCGGGGCCCGCTCCCAGTCCGCCTCGTCCGGGAGCCCTTCGGACGCCCGCTGGTGCCTCGCCGCGATCATGTCCGCCATATCCGATCCTCTGCAAGCCCTGGCGGCACCGGAGATCCTCTCGCCGCCTTTTTTTCCCGTTCTTTCCCACTGTTCAGCGGCGCGCATCCACCGTCCGGCGGAGGGCCCGGATGTGCTCGGGGCCGGTCCCGCAGCAGCCGCCGATGATCTGAACCCCGATCTCCAGTAGTTCCTCCGTTTTGGCGGCCATGAACTCCGGTGTTTCGGGATAGACCAGCACCGATTCCACCACAACGGGCAGCCCCGCGTTTCCCTGGATGGCTATGGGCGTCCGGGTGTAGGCGCGAAATTCCCGGGCGATGGAAACCATGTCCTCCATCCCGTTGCCGCAGTTGGAGCCGACGATGTCGGCGCCTGCGCCCAGGAGCGCTTCTGCCGCGCCGCGAACAGAATCGCCCGTCATGGTCAGAAACCCCTGGCGAGACTTCCGGAAGGTCATGGTCGCCATGACCGGGATCTTTGGGGTGACCACCCGCGCCGCCCGGACGGCGAGCACGGCTTCCGCCGTGTCGGTCATGGTTTCGACGCAGATCATGTCGACGCCGGCCGAGACCAGCGCGCGGATCTGCCGCTCGAAGCTCGCGGAAATTTCGGCCGGTTCCCCGTCTCCACGGGGCCGGAGCAACAGGGCGGAGGGTCCGACTGAACCCGAGATGTAGGCCTTGCGGGAAACAGCCCGACGGACCGCTTCCACGGCGAGGCGGTTGATGGCTTCGGTGTCCTTTTCCAGGCAAAACTGCCGGAGCCGCAAAGGGGAAGCGCCGAAGGTATTGGTGGTCATGATCTCCGCGCCGGAAGCGAGGTAAAGGGCGGCGACCTGTTCGAGGGCCTCCGGCTTCAGGAGGTTGTAGGATTCCGGGGGGTCTCCCTGTCTGAGCCCCCGCTTCATGAGCTCGGTTCCTATGGCGCCGTCCCCCACGATGACATCGCCCCGGTGCAGACGTTCCAGGATGCTTTCCATGAGGCACCTTTTCGGTTTTCGGGTTGCTGGTTTCGATGCGCGCGGTGGCCCGCCGCTCGTCAGCCGGGTTCCTGCTCCAGAATTCTCAGCCTCTGAATGCATTTCTTTTCCCGGCAATGGGGGCAGAAGGAGAAGCCGGGTGAAAACCGGTGGATCTCGATGTCGCCCGCGACCAGGATGCCTGAGATTGATTTGAACGGCTCCATAACCCAGTTGGGCCTGAGGGTGATGCCGATCTCCTCCGGACGCAGCCTTTCGAACAGCTTCTCCTGGCCCGATATATGCCAGCCGCAGTGACCGGGGCAGTAATACTGGACCCTGACATTGCGCTCCCGGGTCGATTCTTCAGGCAGGCGCTCCAGGAACTTATGGCACATGAGCCTGCCGAGCCGTTCCGCCCCCGCGCTGTTGACGGCGTCGAGCATGAAACCGAGCGCCGCCTCCTTTTCCTTGAACAGGTTGCCCGCCTTCGCGGCCAGGGCTTCTCCCATGGTCGCGGCGAATAGGGCCACGGCTTCCGCCCGCGGGACGATGCCGGGCACCGGGCCGTCGGCCGCGTTCAACCCTTTTCCCGCATAGAGAGCTTCGAAATCGGGGATGTCCAGGTCCTCAAAGAGCCCCCGAGGGTCGGCAAGCTGCCCGAACAGATCGATGGCGGTATACAGGAGGCGGGAAATTTTTTCGGGCAGGTTCTTCCTTCCCGCCATGCCTTGGTACTGCAGCACCTCCTCTCCGGTGGGGACGATGTCCTTGACGTCGAGACGAAATACCTTTCTCATTCCCCCCCCTCGTTTTCCCCCAGATTCTGCCCGGAAAAGAAGATGGCTGCAAATACTTTCCCCCCGGCCCCTCCCGTTTGGGGGGGCGAAAGGGGTGTATTGTCACATGGCCGCCTCGAGAAGTGGGTGTCCAGGACTGTATTGTCCATGGCCTGATCAAAAAGTGGGTGTCCACAACCGCCTCGAAAGGTGGATGTCCATGATTGTCTTCATGACTGTTGCCGGTTTTACTAAATTCTTGACGGATTTTCTATAAGCTGCAAAAGTACTAGGACTTGGCCTGGCAGCGGTGAACGGGGGGGGGTGATGGCGTCCATTCCGATTGAGAAAACGCGCAATATCGGCATCATCGCGCACATCGATGCGGGCAAGACCACTGTCAGCGAACGCTTCCTTTTCTATTCGGGGCAGACCCACCGCATCGGGGAGGTGCACGACGGTGCGGCCGTCATGGACTTCCGCGCCGACGAGCGGGAGCGGGGCATCACCATCTCCGCCGCCGCGACCACCTTCGCCTGGAACGGCCACAGGCTCAACCTCATCGACACCCCGGGACACGTAGATTTCACCGCAGAGGTGGAACGGAGTCTCCGGGTGCTGGACGGGGCCGTCGTTGTTTTTTCGGGGGTCGAGGGGGTGGAGCCCCAGAGCGAAACCGTATGGCGGCAGGCCGACCGATACCGGATCCCCCGGATCGCCTTCATCAACAAGCTGGACCGTGCCGGGGCCGACGCCGTGCGGGTGCTTGGGCAGGTCCGGAACCGGCTGGGAGCCAACGCCGCCTTCGTCAACCTCCCCCACGGGTCGGAGGGCGGGCTTGACGGCGTGATCGATCTTCTGGCCTGGAACCTCGTGGTGTTTGATTCCTCCACGCGCGGGCAGCGTTTCGAAGCGCGCGAAATCCCCCCCGACCTCGTCCCGATGGCCGAGGAGGCCAGGGACCGCCTGGTGGAGGTTACGGCGGAAAGCGTGGACTGGCTGGCCGATCGCTACCTGGCGGGGGAGCGCGTCGACTCGAAAGACCTCCGCTCCGCGATTCGCGAGGCGACCTTGTCGGGTCGGCTGGTCCCGGTCCTCTGCGGCGCCGCCCTGCGCGACCTCGGCGTTCAGCCGGTTCTGGACGCGGTCTGCGATTATCTCCCCTCTCCCCTCGAGCGCCCCCCCTCCGACGGGCATCATCCCGACAGCGGGGAGCCGGAGCGCCGGCCCTCCTCTCCCGCGGCCCCCTTTTCGGCGCTGGTTTTCAAGGTGGTGGCGACCTCCAGCACCGATTTTCACTGGCTGCGGGTCTATTCAGGCTCCATGACGACGGAAGAGCGCTGCTACCAGCCCCGGCTCAAAAACCGGCTGCGGCTGCGGCGGATCCTCTGCCTGCACGCCGACCGGACGGAACCGGTCGAGGAGGCGCGCTGCGGGGATATCGTGGCCGTGCAGGGTCTCCGGGACGTGGTGACGGGCGACACGCTGTGCGATCCCGAACACCCGATCACCTACGAGCCGATCCATTTCCCGCAGACCGTCGTGTCGATGGCGGTGGAGACCCGGACGTCGGCCGACCGGGACCGCATGTTCGAGGTGGTGAACCGGCTGCTGCGCGAAGACCCCACCCTCAGCGTCGGGACGGACGAGGAGACCGGCCAGATGATCCTTTCCGGGATGGGCGAACTCCACCTGGAGGTCGTACGCAACCGGATGGAGCGGGAATTCAACGTCGTGGCGTTCTTCGGGCGCCCCCGGGTGTCCTACCGCGAGACGGTGCTGGGCAGGGGAGTGGGGAAGGGGGAGTTCGACAAGCGCATCAACGATGTCGCCGTCAGCGGGCGGGCGGTGGTGGAGGTGGTCCCCCGTCCCAGGGAGATGGGAGACCGGAGCCTCCCCCCCGTGGAGGTGGATGTCTCCCGGATCGCCCGGGCGCTCACCCCCTCGCTCGAGCGCGACGCCCGCGACATCCTCGAACGCGGCTGCACTTCCGGGGGGACGCACGGTTACCCCGTGGTGGACCTCAAGGTGAGCGTCCTGGAGTTCCGGCACAACGACCCGCCCGATCTTTCGGTCCCGCTGCTGGGGACGCTGACCCTGGCGCTGCGCCATGCGCTCGCGGAGGCCGAGACCCGGGTGCTCGAGCCGGTCATGCGCCTCGAGGTGAGGGTCCCGGACGACTCCCTGGGCGCCGTCATGCGGGACCTGGGGGCCCGGAGGGTGGAAATCAGGGAAACGGGGCTCGAAGGGGGCTTCACCCTTATCCGGGGTCTGGCGCCCCTTTCGGAGATGTTCGGCTACTCCACCCAGATGCGGTCGATTACGCAGGGGAGGGGGAATTTTGCGATGGAGCCCTTCGATTATCAACCCGCCAAATCCTGGGTGTGACCCTTTTCCCCCGGCCGGCTTCACTTCCCGGTCCCCCTGCCCAGGGTCCGCCGTCCTCTCTGCGGCTATTTCAACAACCGGAAGAGGTTGCTGTAGTCGTCGGTGAACATGAGGGGCCTGTCGTCCCCGGCCCCCCACGGCGTGACGGCCGCCCGCACGTCCCGGTTCGACAGAAATTCCCGGTTCGAGGTGAGGAGCACCCAACTGGTGGGATCGGTCTCCTGCAGCCCGCTGCCGGCGTCCTCGACGAGCATCGCCTCCGTCCCCTCTTCCTCGTGAATCCGCCCGAGGCTCCTGAGGACCGGGTTCAGGTTGAAATAGCGGCTGCTGGTGTGCACGGCCAGGATCCCGTCCGTTCGCAGGTGGCGCCGGTAGACGTCATAGCACTCCCGCGTGAGGAGGTGCACCGGCACGGCGTCGCTCGAGAAGGCGTCCAGCACCACGAGGTCGAACGCGCCCTCCCGCCCCTCGCGCAGTTCCCGCTCCATCGAGATGCGCGCGTCGCCCGGCACGATCTCCGTCCGGGCCGGGGTGTCCTCGAGGTAGGTGAAATGTTTTTGCGCGAAGCGCGTCACCTCGGGGTTGATTTCATAGAAGCGGAAATAGTCCCCCTCCTCCCCGTAGGTCACGATCGTCCCCGTCCCCAGCCCGATGACGGCGATCCGCAGGCTGCGCCGGTCCGGGTCGAGCCGGCGGGGGTGGTTCATGATGGCGACCCCGATGCCGCTCGCCGGGCCGTAGTAGGAGACGGGCCAGTAGCGCTTCTCCTCGTGGTAATACTGGTAGCCGTGCACGATGCGCCCGTGCATGAGGGTCCGGTGATGCTCCCCGGGGTCCCCCCGGTCGTCGTCGAAGACCTTGAGCACCCCGAAGAAGTTCCGCTTCACCTCCACGGCGTCCTCGAGTCCCCTGGAGATGTGAACGCCGAGGGCGGCCGTCAGCCCGATGAGGAACAGCGCGGCAAAAACCCTTGGTGGAAGGAGCCAGTTTTCTGCTCCCCGGTCCCGGAACAGGAGGGCCAGTGCCACCAGGGCGACCGCGCCGAGGCCCAGGTGGAACTCCCAGTAACCCCGGAACAGCCGGGGCGCCAGGAGGTTCACGAACACCCCACCCAGCGCCCCTCCCGCCGAGATCATCAGGTAGAACGACGTCAAATGGCGCGGCGCGGGCCTGAGCCGCACCAGTTCGCCGTGGCACACCATCGAGCAGACGAAGAGGGTGAGGGTGTAGGCCGCGATCTGGAGGGGGAGTGGGACGTAGACGTCCCTGTAGAGGATCACACAGATCCCGGCCAGGGCGACGGCCAGGCCCGGGCCGAAAACGGCGCGCGGATACCAGCGCTCGCTGTGAAAGCAGAGGATGAACGAGAGGAGGTACACCCCCATGGGGAGGAGCCAGAGGAGCGGGATCGCGGCGGCGTCCAGGCAGAGCTGGTTGGTCGTCGCCAGCAGCATGAGGGAGCTGAGCCCGGGGAGGAGGAGCCAGAGCCAGCGCTGCCGCGCCGTCGGCGATTCGGATGTTCCCTCCGCTATGGCAGGCATCGGACTCCCCGCGATGGAGGGCGTCGGACTCCCGGGGACGGAGGGCGTCGAACTCCCGGGCAGTGGGGTCAGCGCGGCCGCCCCCGGGGAAGCCTCGGCCGCGGCAGGCGGGGAGGATTTCCAGAGGCGCCAGGCGCAGCCGGCGCACATCAGGGCGAAGCCCGCGTAGAGGAGCGACCAGAGCAGCGTCTGGTTTCCCAGCCTCAGATTGGGTTCCACGAGCAGCGGGTAGCCGGTGATGGCGGCGAGCGACCCCAGGTTGGCGAGGGTGTAGAGGCGATAGGGTTCGACCCCGGGCCGGATGCGGCTGTGCCACGCCTGCAGCATGGGGCTGGTGGCCGAGAGGAGAAAGTAGGCGGCCCCCACGCTGGCCAGCAGCACCCGGAGGATGTCCAGGGTGGGGGTGGCGATATCCGCCGCCAGCCCGCTCCGGGAGGGGGCCAGGGGCAGGAGGGCGAGCGTCAGCCCCAGCAGCGCCCAGGTGGCCAGCGCCTGCCCCCGCGGGGGGAGGCGGCGCGCCGCCAGGTGGGCCCAGCCGTAGCCGGCCGTGAGGACGACCTGGAAGAAAAGGAGCGACGTCGTCCAGACTCCGGGGCTGCCGCCGAACCAGGGGAGGATATACTTCGCCAGGAGCGGCTGCACCAGAAAGAGAAGAAAAGCGCTGAGAAACACCGTCGCCCCGTAGATGCCCATGACCCCCTGTCCGTCGTAGTGCCAGCCCCGATCTTTCACCCCGGCCGTTCATCCCGGCCGCTTGCCGCAGTCGTTTGCTTCGGTCCTCCGCCGCGGTCGTTCGCCGCAGCCGTTTGATCCGGTCGTCCGCCGCGGTCGTTCGCGGCGATGGTCACGCGTCCGCATTATAGGAAAGAGTGCCGCTTCCTGTCCGAAAAAAATCCGGTCTCTCCGCGACGGCGTTCTGCCGGCGATTTTCCGCCGGTGATTTTCCGCCGGTGATTTTTCCCTTGTGCCGGGAGCGGGGAATGCCCTATAAGGCGGGTAACTCATTCGCAGCCCCGAAATCAGGATTCAGCTGGAGGTGGGACATATGCCTGCCGGAAATGACGGACCCCGTTTTTACGGGTGGGTCAACCTCGCCATCGCCGCCGTGATGGGCATCATCGGAGGATTTTACATCATCTCCTTCAGCTATTTCCTCCCGTTCTGGGTGGAGGAATTCGGCTGGAACCGCGGCGTCGTCTCGCTGGCCGCTACCATCAACCTGATCGCCCTGGGGGTGAGCAGCCCCCTGGCGGGTGCGTTTATCGTCCGCCGTGGCGCCCGCCGGGCCATGGTGCTTGGGAATCTGCTGGGCTGCGCCGGTTTCCTTCTCCTCTATTTTCATTCCCGGCTCTGGGAGCTCTTTCTCGGATACGGCCTCCTGGTCGGAGCCGGGGCGGGGCTGGGGGGGATGCTGGCGTCCACCACGGTGGTGAACAACTGGTTCATAAAAAGAAGGTCGCTCGCCCTGAGCCTGTTTCTGGCAGCCGGAGGCTTCGGGGGCATGGTCCTGGGGCCGGCGATCATGCAGCTGATCGGGACCATCGGATGGAGGGCGACGTTTCTGGTGATTTCCCTGATGGTGCTCGTCTTCGCGGTGATCCTGCCCGCCTGCCTGATCCGGAACCGGCCGGAGGACATGAACCAGGTCCCTGACGGCATCGCCCCTGACGCCGCATCCCCCGGCGCGGCGGCGCGGCCGATGACGGGCTACCGGACCGCGGTCGATTTTACCCTCGGGGAGGCGCTGCGCACGCGCAGCCTGTGGCTCCTCATCGCCTATTTTTGCATGAATATGCTGG
>JAFGSS010000146.1 GCA_016934555.1 Acidobacteriota bacterium
CGGAACCGTTTTCCCGCGCGCGATTACGCCCATTTCGCCGCCCTGTTCGATACCCTGGCCGGCGCACGGAACGGCCCCACGCTGGCTTTTTACCTGGCCGTCCATGGGAAGCGGACGCTGGCCGGCGCGATCGTGGCGCGTTCGGGGAAGGCCGCCACCTATCTATTCGGGGCTTCCTCGAGCCTCTGTCGCAAACTGATGGCCGCCTACGCGGTCCAGTGGCACGCCATCCGGGAGGCGCGGCGGAGCGGATGTGTGTCCTACGACATGGGGGCGGTGTCGGCTTTGCGGGATCCGCTCCACCCTTTTTACGGCCTCTACCGGTTCAAGACCGGTTTCGGAGGCCGCATCGAGCACCGGGTCGGCTCCTGGGACTTTCCCATCGACCCGGAGAAATACGAGAGTTTCCGGAGCCGCGAGCTGCAAAGCAATTTCTTCGAAGCGGCGCTGCCGGCCTGACCCGGCCGCGGCGCCCCCGACCGGCGAGGGCAAAGGGTTTGACGGAGCGGCGCGCGGGCGGGTATGCTAAATGCTAGGGTTGCGGCAACCGCAATCCGGACCCGCCGCATGAAATCTCATTCTTTCTCATAAAGGAGGCAGCATGGACCGTTTCGAGGAACTCAAAGCGAAGTATCAGTCGGTATTGCGCCTTATCGAGCAGAAGAAACTCCGGATGCACAACCTTCACCTGCAGGACAACAAGCTCTTCGTCAAGGCCTCGGCCGGAACCGAGGAACAGAAAAACGCCGTCTGGGGCCAGATCAAGCTCGTCGACCCGACCTACGCCGACCTGACCTGTGACATCGTCATAGATCCCGCGATGGCGCCCGCCCCTGCGGCCGCCCCGGAAGCAAAGACCTACACGGTCCAGCCGGGGGACACGCTCTCGAAGCTGGCCAAGGAGTTCTACGGCAACGCCGGCGCCTACATGAAGATTTTCGACGCCAACAAGGACCAGCTCACCGACCCGAACCTGATCAAAGTGGGGCAGGTGCTCAAAATCCCCAGTGCCTGATCGTGAGGTTCGGGAAGAGGGCGTTTTCTGAAAGGAGAGACTCCATGACTACGAAGGCCGCGTTTTCGTCGGAGGAATGGAACCTGCTCAGGATCCTGCCCGCCCTGGTTTCGAGCGGGGTGTCGGCAGCCGATCCCAGCGGCATCATCGGCGCCGTGAAGGAGGCGGCGGCCGGGGCGACGGGGCTGATCGGGTCGCTCCGGCAGGGGGCGGGGCATGAACTTCTCGGCGCGATGCTGGAGGACCGGAGCACGCCGGGGACGCCTGACCCGAAAACGCTGCTGGGCGAGGGGGACCGCCGGCAGCAGATGGAAAACCTCAAATCCGCCGTGCTCGCGCACGTCGCCGAGGCGATGGAGCTGCTTGGGCGCAAGGCGGCGCCGGAAGAGGCCGATGCGTACCGGCACCTGATCCTGGGGGTGGCTGAAAAAGCCGCGAGCGCCGCAAAGGAAGGCGGATTTTTGGGATTCGGGGGTGAAAGGGTGAGCGGGGCGGAGCATGCGTTCCTCGACGAGGTGAAGAACGCGCTCGGGCTGGCCTGAGGACGAGTCCGCGCAGGGGCCGGTATCCGGCCCCTGCGCGGATCCGGATCAATCGATTTTCTTCATCCCCCGCATTTCCATGTAGCCCTGCGTCTGGTAGACCCCGTTGAAGTAGGGCGCGAGCTGAAGCGCGCTGAAGAGCAGGGGTTTGCCCACCCTGCGGATGTCGCAGGGATTGTGTTCCAGTCCCGCCGGGATGTAGAGCACCGTCGCCTTGGTGATGATGTGCCGTTCGTACTCCTTGCCCATGAAGTACTCGATCTCGGCGTCGAAGGAACCTGCCAGGTCGGGCAGGGTCGAACCGAGGAAGAAGAGGTATTCGTCCGTGTCGTGGTGATGCGATTCCATTTCCAGCCGGTAGGGCTTCGTGAAGATCTGCCACCCCATGTTGATCTTCGCCCCCGGGAGGTCGCTGTCCCCCCGGAAATAGGCCTGGGGGCCGGGAACGATGTCGGGCACGATGGTGTTTTCGCGGAGCTTGTTGCTGAACAGGTGATCGTACTTGCTCCCCTCGGTCCCCTTGGGCCATGGGGGCGGATTTTTGAAAAATGCCGATTCGGCCTTCTTGGGAGCCTTGGCTTCCTGCGCCGCCGCGGCCGGGGTGCCCATCTGGGCCAGGGCCGTCGCCATCGCGAACCCCGCGGTCCCCGCGGTGATTTCCTGGAAGAACGCCCTGCGGCCCGGTTTCTCGTCTTTTGTCGAACTCATGATTTTTCTCCTTTTGCGCGAAAGATGACCCGGCGAGTCTAACATTGATTGCGCGCATCCGGGCAAATCTTTTTGCCGCGCCCGGAGGGGAGGAAGCCGGCAAGCCCCAGCAGGATGCAGAAGGCCGCCAGGGGCCACATGACGCCGAAGCCGAGGCGCTGGCTCACGGCCCCCAGCAGGAAGGAGCCGGTCGCGACCCCCGCGTCGAACCCGGCGTAGTAGGTGCTGACGGCGAGGCCGCGCTCCGCGGGCCCCACCCGGTCGATGAGCAGGGCCATGGTGGCCGGCTGGGCCGAGCCGAACCCGAACCCGAACAGGGATGCGGAGAGCACGAAGAGGGCGGTGCCGTGGGCCAGCGGCAGCAGCGCCAGGGCCGCGGCGCCCAGCACCAGCCCGGGCACGATGGTAACCACCCGGTTGTAGCGGTCGGACAGGCGGCCGGCGGCGATGCGGCAGACGATGAGGGCCAGGGCCTGGATCATGAAATAGAACCCGGGATTGGGGAACCCGCGGGTGCGGGCGAAGATGGCGATGAAGGCGCTGACGGCCCCGAACCCCATCCCCATGCAGAGGGCCATCCACGCAACGGGCAGGGCCCGGACCGACACCAGCCCCGTGCGCAGCGACCAGCGGGCGTGCGCAGCATCGCCCGGCGCGCGCCGTTCACGCGTGAAGAGGGAGATGAAGAAGGCGGCGAAAGCCAGCCCCCCGGAAAAGTAGAAGAGGCGGTGAAACCCGATCGTGTCGATCAGCAGAAAGCCGATGGCCGGGCCGATGATCAGGCCCATGGCCTGCGCGGCCGCAAACAGCCCCACGGCCTCCCCCCGGCGGGTACGCGGGGCGATGTCGGCGATGTAGGCGTTGCTCGCCGTGGTGTAGCAGCTCAACCCGAAGCCGTGCACGAAGCGCCCGACGAGCAGGAGCGGGATCGACCCGGTCAGGAAATAGATGACGCTCGCGAACCCGTAGCACGAAGTCCCGACCAGGATCAGGGGACGCCGGCGCCAGGCGTCGGTCAGCCACCCCATCAGCGGGCGGAAAAGGAGAGCCGTCAGCGCGAGGGCCCCGCTCACCATGCCCGCGTCGGTCTGGCTCCCGCCGAGGCTGATGACGTAGACCGGCATGGTGGCCACCAGCATCTGCATGCCGAAGGAGTTGCTGAAATTGGCCAGCGCCGCCAGGACGAAGTCCCGCGCGAACAGCCGGTCCCTCGCGGCCGGAATCTCCGGCGAACCGGGGGGGGTAGGATCGTGAACCGTTCCGTTGTCGTCCGTCATCCCGGTCATGATCCCCAATCATAGCAGAGGGGCGCGCGCCTCCGCCCGGGGAGCGGTCCAAAAAAAAGGCCGCGGACCCGGGGGTCCCGGATCCGCGGCCGGTTTGTCCCGCCCCGGGCGGCCGGGCTATTTCCAGTCGTCCACCTTGGTGCCTCGGCCGACGCCGAAGTCGGTTACGAACCAGGTGGTCTGTCCCTGTCCCGCCACGACGATGTTCACCTGTCCCGCCTGGAACGGCTTCATCATCGTTTCCGGGTCCTGCTTGCGCTGGGAGGCGAAGGGCTCCAGGCCCTGCATGGCCATGGAAGAATACATCGTGGAGATGACGCCGTTGCCCCAGTAGGAGCCCACGGTCTTTTCCACGTTCTCAGCCAGCCACTTGCTCAGGTCGCGCTTGGTCGCAAACCCCTGGGCGTCTTTGAGAATGCCGGCGACCTCCGGGGTCACGATGACGGTGGCCCCCATTCCGGTCAGCGACCGCATGTAGTCGCGGATCAGGTGCTGCGGCCGGTAGTGCAACTGGACCTCGCCGACGCTCGAGATGTAGCTCCATCCCGTGCCCACCGTGACGATGCTGTCGGCAGGCTTGAACCCTTTCAGCACGTGGGTGGGTTGCCACCCCGCCGGCAGGGCTTCCTCGTTTTCGGCGATGCAGAGGTTGTTGTACTGGATGTTGCTCCCCAGTCCGCTGAACGTCGTCTTGCCCGAATGGAGGTTCCCCGCCGTCTTCGACAGCAGGGTGTAGGCGCGGCCCACCACGCTGTTAACCTCGTTGTGGGGCCCCATGACGTTCAGGCCGTAGTTCATCTTGAGCTCGTTCCGGACCGGGCCGTTGACCAGGATCATGTTGGCCATGGAGCTGGTCGAGTTGCCGAACGGCACCGCCGTCGAAACGGCCAGGATCAGGGGGAAGTGCGCCGGTTTGGCCCCGGCCATCACCGCGCAGACGGCCACTTTTTCCACCGTCATCGCCCGGGCTCCGCCGGGCCAGTTGATGACCTTCACGACCTCGTCCGCCTTGCGGCTGGTCCCCTTGAGCATCGCGGACACCCGCTCTTCGGTCGGCAGGATGATCGGGTTGTAGTCGGTCCAGTCCATGTCCTTGAACAGCTGCTGCAGGTTGTCCTCGGTGTCCGCCTTGAGCAGCCGCGGTTCCGGACGCGCCTCCGGGGGTTTCCCGGAAATCTTTTCCTTTTCGGTCAACGGCTTGGTCCAGGCGTCGACGATCGCCTGCATCATCGGTTTCCCGGTGACGACGTCGTTACGCTCGAACACGTAGCTGTGGGCCACCGACCGGGGCTGGCCGGCAACCGGGAACGGGAAGCCCACGTAGCGGATCGGCATCCCGTTGGTATACTCGAAATCGTACCCCCTCGCGTAGTTGACGACATTGGCGCCCGCGGCGCCGATGGTGGGGATGTTCATCTGTTCCAGGGTTCTGGCATGTTGGCTCACGGCCGACGTACAGCCATCTCAACCCGATATGCCGACCAGGGCGGCATTTCCGTTCTTGGCGATTTCCTTCCAGAGGGCGGGGTCATCCTGGGTGTACATGCCCGCTTTTCTCTTGATGATGATCTTCGCGCTGGGAATGTTCTGAGCGAACCAGGACTGGATTTCCTCGAACACGCTGTAGGCGGCTTCGGGCCCCCCCCAGCTGATATCCACCAGGTAAATCGTCTTCCCTTCGAGCGTGTCCAGGCGCGGGGAGAGTGGGATGCGGTCCACCATCTTGCTCTCGATGGCCGGATTCAGGACCGTGATCAGCGGCCCCGATGCGCCCTTGCCCTGCTGGGCGGGGAGCGGTGCCAGCCCGGCGAATGCCAGGGCCGCCGCAATCGTTAAGGTGATGCCTGTCAAAAGTCGCTTTTTCTTCACGTTTTCCTTCCCTTCCGATATATGGCGATCGGTCACCCGGCGGGGGCCGCCGGTGGACATGTCTTCGATCCGGCCTCTTTTAACACAATATCCCCTTTTCGTACAAGGGGAAAGGGACGTCCGGAGGCAGCGGACGCCCGTGGTCCTCATTCCCTGGGGGCCAGCCGCAGCCGGACCACTTCTTCGGCCGCCTCGACGAGCCGGTCGAGCCCGTCGCGGCGTAGCGCGCTGACGGCGACGGCCTCGTAGCGCCGGCACAGGGCTTCGAGCAGCTCGGCGGGGACCCGGTCGGCCTTGTTCAGCACGGTGAGCTTCGGAATGGCCCCGAGCTCCAGTTCCCCCAGGACGCGGTTGACGGCTTCCATCTTATTTTCCAGGCTCGGGTCGGCAGCGTCCACGACGTGCAGCAGCAGGTCCGCGTCGGTCAGTTCCTCGAGGGTGGCTCGGAAGGCCGTCACGAGGTCCGGGGGGAGATCGCGGATGAAGCCGACGGTGTCGGTGATGATGACTTCTCCCTGGCGCGGGAAGCGCAGCCGGCGCGAGGTGGGGTCGAGCGTGACGAACATCTGGTCGGCTGCGTCGATGCTGCTTCTGGTCAAAGCGTTCAGCAGGGTGCTTTTTCCCGCGTTGGTGTACCCGATGATGGAGAGGACGGGGAGCCCCTGGCGCATGCGGCGCTGGCGGCGGACCCCCCGCTGTCTGGAGAGTTTTTCGATCTCCTTTTCCAGGTGGCGGATCCGGCTGCGGGCGCGGCGGCGCCCGATCTCGAGCACCGTCTCCCCGGGGCCCCGTCCCCCGATGCCGCCGGTCAGGCGTGACAGCCCGGCGTCCTCCTCCGTCAGGCGGGGGAGGGAATACTTCAGCTGCGCCAGTTCCACCTGCAGCTTCCCGTCGCGGCTGCGGGCCCGCTGGGCGAAGATGTCGAGGATCAGCTGGGTGCGGTCCACGGCCTTGAGCCCCGTGGAGTCCTCGAACGCGCGCGCCTGCGCCGGCTTGAGGTCGATGTCGAAAAGGACCGTGTCGGCCCCGCGCCTCATGGCGGAAAGGGCGAGGGCGCGGAGCCGCCCCTGCCCGACGATGGTGCGGGGGTGGATCTTTCCCCGGGCGAGCTGGACGGTCTCGGCGATATCGGCCCCCGCTGCCTTCGCGAGTTCGGTGATTTCCAGCCTGGCGTTTTCCCCCGGCGCCGTGACCAGGAGCAGGGCGCGCTCCCGCTCCGGCTGGTCCGAGCGCGCCGCCGTCATCCGGGAGAACTCGCTTTCCAGGGCGCGGATTTCCTCCTCCGGGTCGAAATCCAGGGTGTGGACATCGCGCGCCACGATGGTGCGGAAGGGCTCGGCCGGGGAGGGGGCGCCATCCTGGACGGGGAGGATGTGGGCGAGTTCGATCGCCCCCGCGTTCCCGTCCTCCTCCACCTGCACGGCCGCGACCAGGTCCAGGCGGAGCAGGGCGAGGTCGGTCAGGTCGTCCTGGGTGAGCCGTTCGCCGCCGAGGTGGGTATGGACCAGGCGCAGCCCCCGGAAGCGGCCGGTCCCCCCCCGCAGCCTCCCGATGTCGGGAAGTTCCAGGCGCTGCGCGTCCCCGAGGATCACGCTGCGCACGACGCCGTCGCGCGACAGGAGCACGCCCACCTGCCGGCCGAGTTCGGCCGAGATGGAGGCCAGGTGGCGCGCCAGCTCCGGGGAAACGACCTGCCGGGGGGACACCCGGCGCCGGAAGGTGCGTTCGAGCGCGCTCCGCTGGGAGGGTTTCAGACCCTGGGTGTTGCCCGCTATCGACTGGATGATGTCCCCCTTTTCGGTCCCGAAACCTTGATTATAGCAACATTCGCCGGCAGGGGGGGCTCGGGTTCGAAATTTTTGCACGCTCCCTGCAAAATTACGGCTCAAAGAGCGGATGCTGCATTAGATATCCTGAGGGGGCCGGATATGCTTTTTCGCGTGCAGTCGGCGGCCGTTTTCGGGATCACCGCCTACCCCATCTGGGTGGAGGTCGATTTCGAGTCGGGGAAGAAGCCGAAATTCAGGACCGTGGGCCTTCCCGACGCGGCGGTGCGGGAAAGCCACCAGAGGGTCAAGGCGGCGCTGCGCAACTGCGGGTTCGCCCTTCCGTCGAAGAACATCACCATCAACCTGGCGCCGGCTAATCTGAAAAAGGAGGGTTCGGCCTTCGATCTTCCCATGGCCGTCGGCATCCTGGGGGCTGCCGGCCTGGTGCGTACGCGGGATCCGGCGTCCTGCCTCTTCATGGGGGAACTCTCGCTCGACGGCAGTGTCCGCCCGGTCCGGGGGGCGCTCCCCATGGCCTCGATGGCGCGGGAGGAGGGGATCGCATCCCTGGTCGTTCCCGAGGCGAACGCGCCGGAGGCGGCGGTGGTGGAGGGGATCCGGGCCTTTCCCGTCCGGAACCTGCTCGAGGTCGTGGCCCTGCTCAACGGGGAGCGGCCCTGGATCGCCCACACGGTCGATCGCGCCCGGTTGATGGAAGTCCCCTCCTCCCCCGAGGCCGATTTCCGGGACGTCCGGGGGCAGTACCAGGCCAAGCGCGCCATGGAGGTGGCGGTGTCCGGCGGCCACAACGTCCTGCTCGTCGGTCCCCCAGGCTCGGGAAAGACCATGCTGGCCCGCCGGCTCCCGACCATCCTGCCGCCGATGAGTTTCGACGAGGCGATCGAGACCACCAAGATCCATTCGGTCGCCGGTTTGATTTCGGACCGGGGGGGATTGATTTCCCGCCGTCCCTTCCGCGCCCCTCACCATACCGTTTCGGCCGCCGGCCTCGTCGGGGGGGGGGCGATCCCGCGACCGGGGGAAGTCAGCCTGGCCCACAACGGCGTGCTCTTCCTGGATGAACTGCCGGAGTTCCCCCGTCAGGTGCTCGATCTCCTGCGGCAGCCGCTCGAGGACGGGGAAGTCTCCATCGCCCGGGCGGCCAGGACGCTGAAGTTTCCCGCCCGCTTCCTGATGGCCGCAGCCATGAACCCTTGTCCCTGCGGGTACCGGGGAGACCGGCAGCACGAATGCTCCTGCACGCCGCCGATGATCCAGCGCTACCTCGGGCGCGTGTCCGGCCCGCTGCTCGACCGCATCGACCTGCATATCCAGGTGCCCGCGGTCCAATACCGGGAGATGGCCGGGGAAGGGGAGCGGGAGGATTCCCGTGCCGTACTCGAACGCATCCTGCGCGCGCGGCAGCTTCAGCGGGAGCGGCTCGGGGGGTACGGCATCGCATGCAATGCGCAGTTGGCGCCGCGTCTCCTGCGCCGGTTCTGCCGGCTCGATTCCGGGGGGGAGAAACTGCTGGAAAACGCCGTCACGCGGCTGGGGCTGTCGGCCCGGGCCTACGACCGGGTATTGCGGGTCTCCCGGACCCTGGCCGATCTCGAGGGGATCGGGGAGATCCAGCCGCGCCACGTCGCCGAAGCGATCCAGTACCGGACGCTCGACCGCAGGGTCGATTAGGATGGGGCGTCCCCGTTGCTCAGGCCACGATCTTTTCGGCCCTGCGCGGCTGGGGGATGAAAAGGGCTTCGTCGCGGTCGCGCGCGATCTGGTACACCGCGTCGCGGCAGATGGGACACCGGTCCAGATGTTCCAGGACCTCCAGCTTTTCATCGAGTTCCAGCTTGTTTTCGAGCAGAAGCACCAGGTTACGGAAACTGCAGGTTGTCATGCCCCCCTCCCTTTCCCGCCGGCCCGGCGGCGATTTCGAAATGGGGCCCGGGGCGGGGGAATCGCGTTCCCGCGCGGCTGTCCGGTCCCAAGCCTATTCAACTTTTCTTCGGCCCCGCGATCAATCCGCCAAAATACCCAATTTCGTATGCGTAGTAGTGGCCAGAAGGTAGTGCGTACTATTACCTATCGGCGCCGTTTACGGGGAGGTTGACAAAAATCGTGCCGCGGGTTCCTTCGGGCGGGAGGGTCCAGGAGGCACAAAAAAGCCCGCGGGGCCCAGGCTTGGTTTCCGCCCCCGCGGGCTTGTGACGATCCGTCGATTTTCCGAGTCCCCCCGCTGTCCGGGGCCGGCCCGGGGAAACGCCTATTCCTTTACGCAGGAATCGGTCGGGCATACCGATGCGCACATCGGCTCGTCATGAACGCCCTTGCATTCGGTGCACTTTTCAGGGGCGATGTAATAAAAGTCCTGGGAAAGAGCCGGTATGGTCTTGCCCTCGAATTCATAATCCTCGCCGCCCGCAAAAATCGCCTCGCTCGGACATTCCGGCTGGCACGCGCCGCAGCTGATGCAGGTATCCGTTATCTTCAGGGCCATGGTGTGTCATCCTCCAGCGAATAAACAGTCCTTTGTCAAAACCGGCTCCATAGTAGCATGGAACCGCAGGGTGCGCTGAATATTTTTCCCGCTCCTGCGGCCTCGGGCCGCGCTCCCGCGGCCTCCGGCCGCGCCTCCCGCCCCGCCCCGGGCCCATTTCCAGGATGGGGAAAAGCCCGATCCTGTGGTAGGCTGAAGGGCGGTATTTCACCCTGGAGACAACGCATGAAAGCAGCTCTTCTGGTCGGCCCGGAGAAGATCGAAATCGGGGAGGCGCCCCCGCCTCCGCTCGGGGACGGGGAGGTCCGGATCCGGCCCGCCCTTGCCGGGATCTGCGGGACGGATATTTCCATTTACCTGGGGCACCGGCCGGCGCCCTATCCCTTCATTCTCGGGCACGAGGTCATGGGCCGGGTCGCGGATGTGGGCCCGGGAGTCGGTGCGTTGAGGGTCGGCGATCGCGTGATCGTCGAGCCGAACTACCCCTGCGGGGAGTGCGCCCTGTGTCGGAGGGGGCGGGGGGCCGTCTGCGCCCGTAAGGGGAGCATGGGGGTGAACCTGCCGGGCTGTTTTTCGGAATATGCCACGGCCCCCGCAGAGTTTGTCTGGAGGATCCCCGACGGGGTCTCGGACCGGGACGCCGTTACGATCGAACCCCTGACCGTGGCGCTTCATGGCCTGCTCCAGTCGGGCATCGGGAAGGGGGATACGGCGGCCGTGATCGGGTGCGGCGTGATCGGCCTCCTCCTGGTCCACTCCGCCGCGGCGATGGGGGTCCGCGTCATCGCCCATGACCGGATCGTGCACAAGCGCGAACTGGCCCGGGGGATGGGGGCCGCCATCGTCTCCGGGGGCGAGGAGGCCGCCGCGCTCTGGGAGCGCGAGGGGGTCACGGCCGTGTTCGAGTGCGCGGGGGCGGGAGCGACGGTGGAACTGGCTCTGTCGGCGGCGCCGCGGGCGTCCGAGGTGATCCTGCTCGGGCTTTCCTCCGAGCCGGCGAGTTTCCTCCCGATGCGGCTGGTGCGGGAGGGGATCCAGGTCCGGACCTCGATGATATACGACCACCCGGAGGATTTCGGCCAGGCGATCGATCGGGTCGCCTCCGGGGCGCTCGAGCCCGCCCGCGTCGTCACGCGCACCTTCCCGTTCGAATCGCTGGGGGAGGCGCTCCGGCTGGCGGCCCTGGGCAACGAGGGGAAGATCCTGATCGGGATGGAGTAGGGCCCGGGGAGAAGGAGGCAAAGTGGCGTACCGCATACTGCTGATACATGGACCGAACCTCAACCTGCTCGGGGACCGGGAGCCGTCCCATTACGGGACGATGAAGCTCGAGGAGATCAACGCCCGGATGGAGCGCCTCGCCGAAGAACACGGCGCCGAACTGCGTGCGCTGCAATCGAACAGCGAGGGCGCGCTGATCGACGCGATCCAGGAAGCCCGGCTTTGGGCCGACGGCATCATCATCAACCCGGGGGCCTACACGCACTATTCCTACGCCCTGCGCGACGCCCTGGCCGCCGTCCGGCTGCCGGCCGTCGAGGTGCACCTCTCCAACGTACATGCGCGGGAGGAGTTCCGCCGGACCTCCGTGATCGCGCCGGTGGTGACGGGCACCGTCGCGGGGCTGGGGTGGCGCGGCTACGCCGCCGCCCTCGACGCCCTGCTCGGCCTCCTTGCGGACGGGGGGGGCGGTCAGTCCTGATTCTCCGGCGGTCCCGGCAGCGGGACTCCCAGCTCCCGCAGCAGCTCCAGGAGGCGTCGGGCCGCCTGTTCGATGCCGAGGCGCGACGTGTCCAGGGTGATGTCGGCCTGCGCGTAGGCCGGGGCCCGCTCCTCCAGGAGCGCGCGGACCCGTCGCTCGCGGTCGTCGGACCGCAGCATCGGCCGGTCGTCCCCTCCCCCGGCGCGCTCGAGGATCACGCCGACATCGGCGGCCAGGGTGACGATCACGCCCGAATGCCGGAGCCGGTCTAGGTTTTCCGGGTTGACGATGGTGCCCCCGCCGGTGGCGATGACGAGGCCGGTTTTCCCCGCCACGCGCTCCACCATGCTCCGCTCCAGGGCGCGGAATGCCGGCTCCCCGCGGGAGGCGAAAATCTCGGGGATGCTCACCCCCTCCTCCTCTTCGATCGCAGCGTCGAGATCGAGGAAGCGGTACCCGGCCAGTTCGCTCAGCCGTTTCCCCACCGAGGATTTCCCGGTCGCCATGAACCCGCAGAGAACGATGTTGCGCCCCTCTTTCATCCCGCCCTCCCCGGCGGCGCGTCCCGCGCCTGCCGCAAAGGGATCATTGTCGGCCCTGGCGGCTTCCTTGACAAGGAGCGAGCGCAAAATTTATAGTCATGGTTTTCCGTAAAGGACCCCGATGAAGTATTCCCGATGGATCGGCATCGCCGCGGCCTTCGCCGTGGCCCTCGGCATCGTTCTCCTCCCCGCCTCCGCGGGGCTCGCCGCCGGCGCCCGGCCGGTGCTGGCCGTGTCCGCCCTGGCGATCGTTCTCTGGCTGTTCCAGTCCATGAACAACGGCGTCGCCTCCGTCCTCATGATGGGGCTCATGGTGGCCGTCGGGGTGAAGCCCCAGCTGGTCCTGAGCGGGTTTTCCAGCCCCCAGTTCTGGATCCTCCTGTGCGTCCTCTACTACGGGTGCGCCATGCAGAGGACGGGGCTGGCCGGGAGGCTCTCCTATTACGTGCTGACGCTCTTCCCGGGGACGTACGCCGGGATCCTGGCGGCCCTTTTCGTCATCGGGTCGGTGCTGGCCCTGGGCATTCCCTCGATGACGGTGCGCACGGCCATCATGGTGCCGATCGCCTGGGCGCTGGTGCAGTCGCTGGGCCTCGCGCCCCGCAGCCGGGGCTGCGCCCTGATCATGCTGACGTCGATCGAAATGGCCGTCATCCCGGGGACCGCCCTCCTTTACGGCTCCCTGTTCGGGCCCTTCGTGGAATCGGTTTTCCAGACCCGGCAGATCCCGATCGCGTTTCTCGAGTACGCCAGGGTGATGGCGGTCCCGACGCTGCTGCTGTGCGGCCTGGTGCTGGCGGTCAACCCGCTGGTGCTCCGGCCCGAAAAGCGCCTCGAGGCATCGCCCGCGTTCGCCAGGGAAAGGCTCCTGGCCCTCGGGCCGCTTTCGCGCCCGGAATGGATCACGGCCGCCGTGGTCGTCGTCTCCATCGCCTTCTGGGCCGGCGACCGCGTGCACCACATGCCCAGTTTCCTGGCCGGCATGTTCGGGATGGCGGTCCTCGCCCTGGCCGGGATCCTGCGGGACGAGGATATCGGAGGCGGGGTCTCCTGGACGCTGCTCCTGTTTCTCGGGGGGATCTTCGGGCTGGCCAACATCATCCAGGAGTACCGGATCACCGACTGGCTGACGGGCTACATCGTTCCCACGGCGGAGGCTCTGGCATCGAGCCCCCTGGTCGTGCTTCTGGTGGCGGCGCTGGCTTTTCTGCTCCTGCGCTTTTTCGACCCGACGGGCTTCATCGCGATTCCGGTCCTCTTTCTGCCCGTGGCCGACGTCATCGGCGCCGACGCCATCCCCCCGCTGGTGCTGGTCGCCCCGCTTCTGCTGGCGACCTCCCCCTTCTGGCTTTCCCATCAGAATTTCTGGGTCGCCATGGGGGAGGGCATGACGTCGGGCCAGGCGTTCAGCGCCGGGCAGCGCGCCCGTCTTGCCAGCGTCTACGGTGCCATGGTGCTGGTGGCCCTGGTGCTCAGCTTCGGGTACTGGAAGCTGATCGGCGCCCTCTAGTCCGGCTGGCGGCCGGCCCGGGACCGGGCCTTGCCGCCGCGGCGCACCTTGACCATTTCCGCGGCGATGGCCAGTGCGATCTCCTCGGGTGATTCCGCCCCGATATCCAGGCCGATGGGGGCGTGCACCCTCCGGAGCAGTTCCTCCGGGATCCCCTCCTCGTCCCGGAACCGGAGGAAACAGGCCTGGATCCGCCTTCGGCTCCCGATCATCCCGATGTACCTGGCCGGGCTGTCGAGCACCTTCCGGAGGCAGGGTTCGTCGTACTGGTGACCACGGGTGATCAGCACGATGTAGGTCTGGGGCGTGATGTCCATGCCGCCGAGCGTTTCCGCCATGTCGCCGGTCAGGACGGCGTCCGCTTCCGGAAATCGCTCGCGGTTGGCGTAGACGACCCGGTCGTCGAGAACGGTGACGTGATAGCCCAGGATCTTCGCGAACCGCACCAGGGGGATCGCCAGGTGCCCGGCGCCGACGATGACGGCCCGGCGCATGGCGGTGATGACGTCGAAGAAGAGGTCGGCGCGTCCCCCCGTCTCCCCGAGCTCGATCGTGATTCTCCGGCTCTGTTCCAGTTCGAGCCGGACCGCCGCTTCCTTCAGAATGCCCTGGAGCAATCCGGGGTGGACGATGTTTCCGGCCAGCACGGCCCCGTCGCGCATCAGGCATTTGTCGCCCGGGGCAGCGCCCTCGATCCCGTCGGCCGCAAGGAGGGTCGCCAGCACCGCCGCCTCGCCCCGCGACGAGATTTCGGTCAGGGGGACGATCAGTTCCCGGCACCTGGCCCTTGTGTCCTCGGGGTCCCAGGGGTCGATGAAGGCGTCGAGGACTCCGCCGCACACGGCGGGGCTGTTCGACGCGATGTCGTCCATGAGTTCCACCTTCACGAGCGCGGGCGTGCGCGTTCGGATCGACTGGATCGCCTCGCGGCGGACCTCCGCCTCCCCGCACCCCCCTCCGATGGTTCCCATGATGTCGCCGGATGCGGTGACCACCATTTTGGCCCCGATCTCCCTGGGCGTGGAGCCGAAGGTGGATACGATCGTGGCGATCGCGAGCGTTTCCCCCGACTCCAATCGCTGTTTTATCTGATCATGCATAATCGCCGCTCCTGTCGAGTCTCGCTCCCTCCCATGCCGGGGGAGCCCTTATTCTTTACATCATAAAAGGGATTGGGGCCAGTCCATTCTGGCCCCGGATTCTTCCGGCCCCCGGTTCGGCGGCGGGGACGGAAAGGGGGCGGCGCCGCGGCGGACGGGGCGCATCAGGCCAGCAGGTGGAGGGCCCTGGCCTTGACCAGGAGGTAGACCCGCACTCCCGGCTCGAGTTCGAGGATTCGGACCGTGGCCGGCGTGACGCTGACCTTGAAGTCCACCCCGCAGGAAACAATGAGTTCCGCCCGGTCCATGTCCCGGATGATGTGGCGGATCACTCCCTCGAGCACGTTGCGGGCGCTGGTCTGGGTGATGCGTTCGCGCGAGACCAGGATGTCTTCGGAACGGATGCCCAGGGTCACCCGGCTGCCCGGGGGGAGGCCGCAGTAGGACGCCTCGATTTTGCACGAACCCAGTTCGATGGAGGTGATGCCGTCCTCCGGGTGATGCCCGAGGACCCGGCCGACGAAGATGTTCTCCGCGCCGACGACCCTCGCCACCGGGGCGGTCCGGGGGGCGTTGAAGATTTCGAGCGGCGCGCCCTCCTGAACGATCCGTCCCTCGTCGATCACCAGCATGTTCTTTCCCAGGCGGATCGCCTCGGTGTGGTTGTGGGTGACGTACACAAACGGGATGCCCGATTTTCTCTGGATCTCCGCGATCTCCTCGACGAGGAGCGAACGGGTGGCGACGTCCACGGCCGAAAGGGGCTCGTCCAGGAGCATGATCGCGGGGTCCGCCGCCAGCGCGCGCGCGAGCGCCACCCGCTGCTGTTCCCCCCCCGACAGCTGGCCGGGGTGCCGGTCCGCCGTCCGCTCGATCCCCAGCAGCGAAAAGAGCTCCCGCGCCCGGTCCCGGGGCGATCGCCCCTCCCGCGCGCGCGCGCCGTAGAGGACGTTGTCGAGGGCGGAAAGGTGGGGGAAGAGGCGATGGTTTTGAAACACGTACCCCACCCGCCGTTTCCGCATGGGCATGCGGACGCCCGAGGCGGAGTCGAAGAAGAGGGTGTCGCCGAGCGAGATCCTCCCCTGGTCCGGATCCGTGATCCCCGCGACGGCGCGCAGGATGCTGGTTTTGCCGGCGCCCGAGGCTCCGAAGAGCACCGTGATCCCGTCCGCGGCCCGGATATGAACGTCGATGACGGGACCGCGGCCGTCGCGGGATCCCAGGCGTTTCCGGATGCGCGCGTCCAGCATGGGTCAGCTCCTCGGCGCCGGGCGCGACAGCCGGTTGGTGAGGTAGACGACGGTGACCGATATTCCCGTCAGGATCAGCGCCAGCCACTTCGCGGTGGCGTCCTCCCCCCCCGCCACGGCCTCGTAAATGGCCAGCGGCATCGTCTGGGTCTTCCCCTGGATATTGCCCGCCAGCATCAGGGTCGCGCCGAACTCCCCGAAGGCGCGCGCGAAACTGAGGATGACACCGGCCAGGATCCCCCTGCCGGCCAGGGGGAGCGTGATGCGGAAGAAGGTTTCCGGTTCGCTCTTGCCCATCAGCAGGGAGGCGGTTTCATACTCGGGGTCGACGCTTTCGATCGCCGCCCGGGCGGATTTGATCATCAGCGGAAGGGCGACCACGGTCGAGGCGATGACGGCGGCGACCCAGGTGAAGGTGACGGTCCACCCTGTCAGGGCATACAGCGGCTCCCCCAGCACTCCCCGCCGGCCCAGGAGCAGGATCAGGTAATACCCGGTCACGGTCGGAGGCAGCACCATCGGCAGGGTGAGAAGGGCGTCGAGCAGCTCCCTGCCGCGGAACCGGCGCTTGGCCAGCAGGTAGGCGAAAGCGGTGCCCAGGACGGCGATGACGACGGTGGCGATGCTGACCACGAGGAGCGAGAGCCGGAGCGATTGCACTATCATGGGTCAGCGTATTTCGAGAAACCCGTGTTTTCGGAGGATCGCCTGCCCGGCCGGGCTCGTCGCCAGGGCGATGAAACGGCGGGCTTCGTTCGGGGCGCCGGTCCCCTTCACGGCCGCCATCGGGTACACGATGGCGCTGTGCGTCCCGGGAGGGGCCTTGGCCACGGTGCGGACCTTTCCCGAAGCGACGGCGAGATCCGAGGAATAGACGATCCCCGCGTCCACCTCCCCCCGGGCTACGTAGTCCAGCACCTGGCGCACATTTTCCGCCAGGATGAAGCGCGGTTCGAGCGGGCCCCACAGGCCGAGGTGCACGAGCGTTTCCCGGGCATACTGGCCCGCGGGAACCGTTTTCGGGTTCCCCAGGGCGATCCTCGCGACACCGGGCCCTCCGATGTCGGTGAATGCAGAGAGCGGCGCGTGCGAGCCGCCGGGTTCGATAAGGACGAGTTCGTTGCGGGCGAAGTTTTTCCGGGTATCGGGGAGGATCAGGCCCTTGGACTCGAGCGCATCCATCTGCCTGACCGACGCGCTGGCGAAAACGTCGGCGGGGGCCCCCGCCTCGATCTGCTTCTGCAGCAGCCCCGAAGAGCCCAGGTTGAACCGGACGCGCACGCCCGTCTGCTTTTCGAAGAGCGAGCCGATTTCCCCGAAGGCGTTCTTCAGGCTGACGGCGGTGGACACGATGATGTCTTCCCGGCCGGCCGCCGGGAGGGGCCGGCCGGCGAAACCCAGGACGGCCGCAAGGAGCAGCGCTGTCTCGATGAAACGTCCCCCCCTCATGGCTTGCCCCCGTTCTGTCGCACCCCTTGCCTGGCGGGTGCCTGTCTTGCGAAAGAGACAGTGTAAAACAAATGGGCTCGAACGGAAAGCGTCTTTCGTCAATCCGCCGCCCGGGGCGGGGGAGGCGAGAGGGCTGACACCGCAACACCCGCCGTGATAGAGTGTGAGGGATGCCGGGGCGTTCGCCCCGGAGCGAAAGAGGCGTCCATGTCTATCGAGAACAATCTTGCACGGTACCGGCAGAAGCGGGGGCTTTCGGCGATCGAACTGGCCCGGAAGGTCGATGTCAGCCGCCAGACCATCTACGCGATGGAGACGGGGACCTATGTGCCGAACACGCTGGTGGCTTTGAAACTGGCGCGGGTGCTCGAAGTGCGGGTGGAAGACCTTTTCCGGCTGGAGAGCGCCGAAGTTCCGGTCCACACGGAAACGGCCGACCTGCTTCCCTCGGAACAGGAGGCGCAGCCGGGCCTGCCGGTACAGCTGTGCGACGTCGACAACCGCCTCGTTGCAGTACTGCCGGCACCGGCCGCCTGGAGCCTGCCGCCGGCCGACGCGGTCCTCATCGAGGCGGGGAAGCGGCGGCGCCGGGCCAAGGTCCAGCTTTTTCAGGAGGACCGGCAGTATCGCAGACGGCTGCTGATCGCCGGTTGCGATCCGGGCATCTCCGTCCTCCTGCGCCACCTGCAGCGGGAGGGGGTGGAGGCCGTGGTCGCCTACCGGAACAGCTCTCAGTCGCTGGACCTGCTGAAGCAGTCCCTGATCCATGTCGCCGGTTCCCACCTGCGGGACGCGGCGACCGGGGAATCCAATCTTCCCGCGGTGCGCAAGCAGTTCCCGAGGGGATCGGTCGCCGTCATCTCCTACGCGATCTGGGAGGAGGGGATCGTGGTGGCCCGCGGAAACCCCAAAAAGATCCGGGGGGTCGAGGACATGGCGCGCAGCGACGTGACCATCGCCAACCGCGAGCCCGGTTCGGGCAGCCGTCTCATGCTCGACAACCACCTGCAGCGGGGGGGTATTCCCCCGGAAAGCGTCAACGGCTACCGGGAGATCGCACCGGGACACCTGCCGGCCGCCTGGCAGGTCAAGAGCGGCCGGGCGGATTGCTGCCTGGCCACCAAGACCTCCGCCTGCGTATTCGGGCTCGACTTCATCCCCCTGGAGAGTGAGCGCTACGACCTGGTGATCGGGAAGCAGAACCTCGGCCACCCGGCCGTGCAGATCCTGCTGGATACGCTGGGGCGCACGGCCTTCCGCAGGGAACTCGAGGGCCTGGGGGGCTACGACACCCGGATCGCGGGCGATCGGCTGATCTGACCTCGTGCCGGCTCCGCTGTTCGGGCCGCCGCCATGATGGGGGTTACCAGGATGGAAAAAGGGTCTCTGTGCATGCTGACGGTGTTTGCGGGCATCCTGCTGGCCGCCGGATGCCGGACCGAGCCGGCGGAGCGCTATGCACTGAAGGGGCGCGTGGTGGCCTCCGACCCTTCGGCCGGGCGCGTGACGGTGGCGCACGAGCCGATTCCGGGTTTCATGGACGCGATGACCATGCCTTTCCGCGTCCGGGACGAGTGGGCACTCGAGGTGCTCTCCCCGGGGCAGGAGATCGAGGCCACCCTGGTTGTTGCCGGGGAACGCTCCTGGATCGAGGGGATCCGGATATCCGAGACGAAGAGTTCGGGGGACACCCTGGTGACGGGCCCCGGTCCCCGGATCGGAGCGGAGGTCCCCGACTTCGGGCTCCTGGACCAGGACGGCCGGCGGATCGGTCTTGCCGGGTATCGCGGACGACCGCTGCTCGTGACCTTCATCTACACCCGCTGCCCGCTGCCCGACTATTGTCCCCGGACCAGCGGCCACTTCCACCGGATTCACCGGCAGGTCGCGGCGCTCCCGGACGGGCGGAGGCCGCGCCTTTTGACCGTCAGCTTCGACCCGGAGTACGACACGCCGGAGGTGATGAAGCGCTACGGGCGGCGTTACGTCCGGCCGGAGGCGTTCGGCGAATGGATCTTCGCGACCGGTTCGCCGGAGGAAATCCGGGAGATCGCGGACTGGTTCGGGCTCAGCTACTGGAAGGAATCGGACCAGTTCGTGCACTCGCTCGTCACCGCGCTCGTCGGGCCGGACGGCAGGCTGGTGCGAGTGTATGCGGGGAACGAATGGACGCCGGAAGAGGTCCTGGCGGAATTCCGGTGACAGTCTCCGCCCTGCTGGGGAAGCACCGGGAAATGCGGGAGCGCCTCGAGAGGCGTTTTCACGAGATCCGGATGCGTTACGCCTCCCGGATGCAGTGTTCCAGGGGTTGCGCCCGCTGCTGCCGGGGCCTTTTCGACATCCCGCTCCCGGACGCCTTCCGGGTCGCCCGGGCCTACGGCGCGCTCGGGGAGGAGGTCCGGGCTTCCGTGGCCGGCCGCGCCGCCCGCATCCACCGCCGGCTCCTGCTGCAGGCGCCCGGTCTCGGCCCCCCTTTTTTCCTGACCTCCCTTTCCGAAGACGAAATCGACCGGCTGGTGGAAGCGCTGACGGGAACCGCCTGCCCGTTTCTGGACGGCGAGGAGCGGTGCTTGATCTACGACTTCCGGCCGCTTGCGTGTCTGCTCGAAGGGATCCCGATGGTCGATCTCTCCGACGGGCTGTTCGGGGACTGGTGCGATCTGAATTTCCGGGAGGGGGTCTCCGCGGAAATGGAGCGGCACCTGGCGCTCGATTATTACGAAATCGAGGCGACCGAGAGCGCCCTGTCGGAAGCGCTCGCGGAACATGTCCTGGGAATCGGGCGGAGGGAAGTCAGGCTCTTCATTCCTTCGATTGTGGCCGGTTACGCGGATTACTGGGCGCCAGCCGGGGGGTGGTCTGGAGGTCGGGGGATGACCGGATCGACCGGCGGATGGCGGCCGTAAGCTCGGCGATGGAGCAGCATTTGCTCAAATAGGCCGCCGCGCCCGCCAGCAGCATCGCGGAGGCCTGCTCCTCCTCCTCGAACACCGACAGCCCGACGATGCGGATTCCGGGCATCTCGGCGCGGATCCGGCGGGTGGCCTCGATGCCATCGATCCCCGGCATCCCCAGGTCCATGAGGACCACATCGGGCCTCAGCCGGCGCGCCGCTTCCAGCGCGGCTTTGCCGTCTTCCGCCTCCCCCACGATCGCGATATCCGGCTCCTGGTTGAGGGAGGATGCGAGCCCCCGCCGCATGACCGGGTGGTCGTCCACCACCAGTACCCGGATGGTGCGGCTGAGTGGAAACTTCCCCGGGGCATCGTCGAGGGCCATGCGTCACCTTCTTCCGGCGGGCGGGGAGCCACGGGCGTCCGTTCCGACCGGGCTTTTGACTGCATTCTATCAGACGCCCCCGCCCCGGGTCATTTTTAATCTCCCGCCCCCGAGCGCCGTCGGACACGGTCCGGACGCTGATGCTGTCCGCCGCGGGCCTCTAGCGGGCGGAAATGGTCGCAGAGCTCCGTCAGGCTCCGGATCAGCAGATCACACCCGGAGGACTCGAGCTCCTCTTCGGGCCGGAAGCCCCCCAGCACGCCGCAGGTGAACACTCCCGCCCGCTTCCCGGCCTCGATGTCCACCCGGCTGTCGCCCACCATGACCGATTCCGAGGCGGGGACCCGGCACAGGCGCATGGCTTCCAGCAGCGGCCCGGGGTCGGGTTTCCGGTTGGGGGTGCTGTCCCCCCCCAGGATGGTGTCGAAGCGGCCGGCCACCCCCAACCCCTCGAGGATGCGCCTGCAGAAATCCGCGGGTTTGTTCGACACCAGGGCGTATCGAGCCCAGTCGAGCCGCTCGAGGGCTTCCGCGGCGCCCGCGCACAGGTGCGTGCGGTCCAGGAGGTGGCGGCCGTATTCCTCCCGGAACAGTTCCACGCCGCGCACGGTCTCCTCCGGGAGAGGATCGCGCCCGGCCGATTCGGCGAAGGCCCGTTCGACGAGGGCCTGCACCCCGTCCCCGACGAAGCTTCCGATCCGCGCGGCGGGGATCGCGGGCAGGCGCAGGCGGCCCAGCGTGAGGTCGAGCGACCGGACGATATCCTCCTGGGAATCGATCAGGGTTCCGTCGAGATCGAACAGGAAGAGACGGCAGGTACGGGTTTCCCGCGGCGGCATCTAGCGGCTTCCGATCATGGACAGCGCGTGGCCGAGTTCGGGCAGGATGATCGATTCCATCGCCAGCTGGCAGGCCCGGGGGCTCCCGGGCAGGCAGAAGAGGATCTTTCCCCCGATGGTGCCGGCCAGGGCGCGGGAAAGAATGGCCGCGCTCTTCACCTGCGGGTAGCTGAGGAACATGAAGAGGGCGTTGAAGCCTGGGAGTTCCTTGTCGAGCATGTCCCTGACCGCCTCGATCGTGACGTCGCTCGGAGCGAGCCCCGTCCCGCCCGTGGTGATGATGGCCTGGATCTTCCCGTTCCGGACCAGGGCGCGCACGGCCGCCCGCAGCCGCCGGCGATCGTCGGGGAGGACCTTGCGCACGGTCACCTCGTGGCCGTGGCTTTCGAGAAGCTCCTGGATCACGTCCCCGGACCTGTCGCTGGCCAGGGTGCGTGAGGAGGAGAGGGTGAGGACCCCGACTCCGGCGCGGACGTCGGCGTGGGCCTTGTGTTCCGCCGCTGAATCCGGCAGCTTTCGTTTCGTCATGGCTCCGCACTCCCTCCTGTAAAGGAGCCATGATGCCATGCCCCGGCCCGTTTTTAAAGCGGGATCGCGCCGGTGCAGAACCTGCGGAGTACGGGCTCGAAATCGGAACCGGTAAGGATCCTGCGGGAGATGTCCTCGACGCGGCGCTCCTCGGCTTCATCGCACGGGGGGAGGGCGTCCGCGCCCTCCCCCAGGATGCTGCTCAGCCGGACCATGTGGACGATTTCATGGGTCAGGATATAAACAAAAAAGGGGTAGAGGCGGTCGGTGAGCCGTTCCCGCCTGGCCGCGGCCAGGATGCCGGGGTCGTTGAGCTCGATGCGGTAAAAATCGAAAAGGCGGTCGCGGTGCGCCTGCTGCACCGGGCGGACTCTCGCCAGCGCCGGGTCCGGAAGGGGTTCCCACTCGGTGTCCTTCTGGGTCAGGAGATCGTAGCGGAGCTGTTCCCAGCGGAAGGGGGGGATGCGGTAATACTCCATCGTGCGTTCTTCCGCGTCGTTCAGGGCCTCGACCAGCAGGCTTCTCTGTGGATGCGAAAACGGCATGGCCCCCCCAAAAAGGTCAGACCTTGCTTTCGGAAACCGTGCTCCCGGCCCCCGCCGTGGACCCGGATTCCGCGGGTTTGGACGGACTCGCGCTTGAGTTCGACGTTTCCGTCCCCGACGGGGAGGAGGAACGCTTGGCGTAGTCGGTGAGGTACCATCCGCTCCCCTTGAGCTGGAAGCTCGAATGGCTGATCAACTTCTCTACCCTGGCTTTGCAGAACCGGCATTCGGTGAGCGGCTCGTCGGACACCTTCTGGAAAGCCTCGAAAATTTCGCCGCATTTGGTGCACTGGTACTCGTAGATAGGCACGGCTCCAACCTCCATACATTGCTTTGATTGCCGTTGCAAAGATAATATCGAAAAGCCGCGGAGTCAAACGCCGGGGAAAGATTCTGCCCCCCGCCTCGGACCGGCGGGTCAGGCCTCGTGCCCGAAAATCTCGGTGCGGAAGAAGCGGACCAGGGCCTCCTTGCGGCGGCGGTCCCCGGCGTGCAGGGGGATCAGGCTCCTGGGAGGCCACCGGAGCAGCGTCATTTCGTATTCCATCGTGAGCCCCCTGCCGGTAAGGTACCAGCAGAAGAGCAGCCCGAACAGCAGCCCCGGGGGGATGAATCCGCCGTCCTCGTTGATCGTGATGCCGAAGACCCCCGGATCGGCCTGGTCGGGGACCATGCGGGCCAGACGGAGGTAGGCCCTCAGCCCGTCATCGGAGAGGAAACTCCGCCTCTCGCCGGGGGGGCTGAGGACGATTTCGTAGCGGCGGGAGCCGTTCTGCCGGATCCAGCGGCGCTGGCGGACATAGCTCCCCAGCAGCGACTCGCCGAGCGCCACCAGGAGGTCGTCCCTGAGCCTGGAGGGATGGGATTGAAGATCCTCGTGCAGGTAGAGAAATCGGTCCTCCGGGCTGAAATATCCCAGCACGTTGTCCCAGTCGGTGCTCCGGTCCCAGTGGGCTGCGGGCCGGAGGCGCACCCCCCGGAAGAACTCCAGGTGGCGGCTCCGGATGTCGCGGTTGTCCCACGCGACCTTCATGAACAGGTCGCGCAGCCAGGCCGGCCTGAAGACCTTGCCGTCCAGGGCGGTCCGTATGGAATCGAGATGGCGGCAGAGGAGGGGGGCCCGGCCGCCGGCCGCCTGGGGCTCCCGTCCCTCCTCCTTCCGGCGGGGGGGCTCCCCGCTGCGGAGGTTCCACGCCGCCCCCCTTCCGGGATGGTGGTCGGTGTAGAGCAGGGTGCGGATGGCCAGGGCGAACCTGCCCGGGTCGTGATGAATAGCGAGCGTTGTCTCGGGCCGGTTCGGGGAGAAGAGTGTGGCTTCGACCGGGTGGACGCCCATGGCCTCCACCGCGCCGCGGTCGAGGTGGATGGGGCTCTTGCCCTCGAGCGCGTAATTGCGCAGGATGTTTCCCGGGATATGCTCCAGGTTGGCGCTCAGCACGACGTCGAACAGTCCCCGGATCCCCTGCGGCACATTCCGGTCATAGGCTTCGACCAGTTCCGAGACGAGGAACCCGCGCGCCTGGTTCTTGAGCGAAATGTCCGTTTCCCCCTCCTGGACCCAGGAGTTGGCCGCGAGAATTTTCAGGGCGCCGCGGTTGGCGCGGATGGCGGCGGTGATCGGCTCCAGCTGGAGGATGGGGATGATGCTGGTGTACAGGCTTCCGGGCGCGAGGAGGATCAGGTCCGCCTCCCGGATCGCCCTCGTCACCGCGGCGCCGACTACGGGCCGGCTGGTGAACAGGGCCGTCACCCTGTCCACCGGCGTGTCCCGGCGGGCGGATGCCGACTTGCTCTGCCCGTAGACCGCCACCCCGTTGGCATAGCGGAACTCCAGCTGCCCCGGCGTCGAGGTGGCCGGAAGGATACGACCGGTCGGGGCCCCGATCAGGGAGGCGATATGGTCGATGCCCCCCTGGATCTCTCCCAGCCCCGGCGGCCGGTCGATTCGTCCCCGCGCCGCCCGGAATATGGCGGCCGCGAGCAGCAGGTTTCCCAGGGCGTGGCCGGCCGGGCGGATGCCCAGGCCCGGCGTCGGCGCACAGGCGTAGGCGCCCAGCTCTGTCAGCGCCCCGGCAAGGCTTTCGGGGCACAACGGGCGCATGGCCCGGGGGAGGACGAGCAGGGGGTCGGCCGCCTGCCGGCGGTTTCGGGGATGCTCGTCGAATCGGTGATTGAACAGGCGGTGAACCAGCCGGACCAGCTCGAGCGCCCTGTCCCCGGAAAGCGCGTATGTGCGCTCGAGATTCCGGGGAAGGATATAGGAAAGCAGCAGCTTCCGGATATCGCCCACGCCGATCATGGGCAGCGACTGCAGCAGCCGTCCGGTCGATCCGCCGTCGTCGGTCGTGCAGACGATGGCGGTAAGATGCGGGAAGAACCGCTTCAGTCCCGCAAACGGATCGTCGGGCCAGCCCGGCGTCTGGGAGTTGCCCCCCACGATCGTGGACAGGCCCGTTCCCCCTCCCAGGACCGCGACCCGCGCATGCCGCGGGTCGAAGCGGAGTACCTCCTCCGCCTGCTTGTGCATCTCCTCGGCAGGCGTATCGGAGCCCTGCCCGGTCAGGAGGAATTCCACCAGGTTCTCGACCGGTGTCCGCGACCCGTCCGGGGGCCAGAATACCGCCCGGGGCCAGTCCGAAAAGAGATCTTTGTCTGCCACGCGACGCATGTCCGCTAAAAGTCGGGAGGTTACAGGATTCCCTGTTTGAAGGCGAAAGAGACGGCCTGCGCCTTGCTGTGCAGGTCGAGTTTCACCAGGATGTTCTGTATGTGATTTCTGGCCGTGTAATGGCTGATATCGAGCTTTCGGGCCAGCGCCTTGGTGGAAAGACCCTCGGCAAGCAGGGTCAGTACCTCGAATTCACGCGCCGACAGCGCCGCGAAGGCGGGCCGGCCTGCCTGCCTTGGAGGCTGGATGCCGCATCCTTCCGCCGGTCCGGCACAGGACGCGGCCGCGTTCGATCCGGAGGATTTCAGTTCCGCGAGAAAGCGGTCGAGGGCGAACTCCATCCTCCTGTCCCGGGTCACGTCGCGCAGGATGTGCGTGACCAGGGGGGACTCGGAACCGGTGCTCGACAGGAGGGTGACATTGATCCAGACCGGGCGGCCGGAGCTGTGGACGGCCTCGAGGTCGAAATTCCCCCGGGGCGTTCCTTCGACCCCGCTCCGGTGAACCGCGCAATCCTGGCCGCAGGGCCCCCCCCTGCCGGGCGCTTTCCCGGAAATTACCTGGTAACAGCTCCGGTGGAGGGTGTCCGATTCGGGGATGCCCAGGATCTTTTCCGCCCCCTGGTTCCAGCGGACGACGCGCTTGTGGGCGTCGGTGATGAAGACCCCGTCGGCCGTGTTGCAGAGAATATCCAGATAGTCGCTCTGGCGCATGCCGCCATGCCCCCCGGCTGTGCTTCCATGCTCCCTGATCCCGGGCGCCGAGGCGCCCCGGGATTTTTCAGTGGATTCCACGGAATTTGGACTGAAGAATGGCGATCTTCTCCTGAAGGGTGGGTGCCGGCCCGTCGGAAGCCGGATCCTCGTTCCGGTCGGGCGCAGGGGTGTTCTCCGGCTTCCGGGAACCCTCCGGTTTTCGGGGGCCCCGTCTGCGGCCGGAGGCTTCCCGCGAACGGCCGGCCCCGGGCCGGTCCGGGCGGGAGGCGTTCCGGGCATCCGGACCGGTCCCGCCGCCGTTCTGCGCTTCTCGGGGCGTCGGGGGCGTCTTCCGCACGCGGCGCTGCGGCTTCTGACGTCGGCGGCCTCCTCCCAGGAGCGCCTTCATGGACAGCCCTATTCTCTGGGTTTCCATCTCGACCGAAAGGACCTTCACCTGCACGATGTCGCCCACTTTCACCGCCTCGCGCGGATCGCGGATGAACCGGTTGGACATCTGGCTCAGGTGCACCAGCCCGTCCTGGCGGACCCCGATGTCCACGAAGGCTCCGAAATTGGTGACATTGGTGACCGTCCCTTCCAACGTCATGCCCGGTTCAAGGTCCGACATCTGCCTGACGTCGGACCGGAACTTGGGAACCCGGAACGCCTTTCTGGGATCCCGTCCGGGGTGCAGGAGCTCTTCCCGGATGTCGTCGAGGGTGGGGAGCCCGATTTCGTCGGTCACGAAATCATCGAGCTTCAGCGAGGTCACTTTTTCCCGGTTCTCCAGGAGTTCCCGGACCTCCCCGCCCTGGGCCGCGGCCATCTTTTCGACCACCGGATAGGCCTCGGGGTGAATCGCGGTGCGGTCCAGCGGATGGTCCCCGTCCGGGATGCGCAGGAAACCGGCTGCCTGCCGGTAGCTGGCGTCATCCAGCCCGATTGCGGTTTTGAGCCCTTCGCGCGATCTGAAAAAATCCTGGGAGTTGCGGAAGCCCACGATCTTGCGGGCGAGCTTGTCATTGAGACCCGACACGTAGCGCAGGAGCGATTCCCTGGCCGTATTCGGGTTGACGCCCACGCTGTTGACGCAGTACTGGACCGTCTGTATCAACCCGCGGTGCAGCTCCTTCTGATCCACGTCATGCTGGTACTGTCCGACACCGATGAGCTTCGGGTCGATTTTCACCAGTTCGGCGAGCGGGTCCTGCAGTCTCCGTGCGAGACTCATGGCGCAGCGCAGCGACGCGCCGGAATCGGGCAGCTCCTCACGGGCGATGCGGGACGATGCGTAGATGGCTATGCCGGCGTCGTTGACGCTGGCGATCATGATATCGTTCGAGCCCGTCTCTGTAACGATCTGTCGCAGGAGGTTTTCCAGTTCACGCGCCCCGGTTCCGGTCCCGAACGCCACCGCCCGCACCTTGTGCCGGGCGATAAGGTCCCGGAGGACGGTTCCGGCATCCCCAGCCGGCGCTACCGCCTCGGGCGCTGCCGCTTCGGGCGCTGCCGCTTCGGGCGCTGCCGCCTCAGGCGCTGCCGCCTCAGGCGCTGCCGCCTCAGGCGCTGCCGCCTCAGGCGCTGCCGCTTCGGGTGCTGTTGCCTCGGGCGCTGCAGCTTCGGGTGCCGTCGCCTCGGGCGCTGCAGCTTCGGGTGCCGTCGCCTCGGGCGCTGCGGCTTCGGGTGCCGTCGCCTCGGGCGCTGCAGCTTCGGGTGCCGTCGCCTCGGGCGCTGCGGCTTCGGGTGCCGTCGCCTCGGGTGCTACGGCTTCGGGTGCCGTCGCCTCGGGCGCTACGGCTTCGGGTGCCGTCGCCTCGGGCGCTGCAGCCTCGGGCGATACAGCCTCAGAAGCCGTTGCCTCGGGGGGAGCAGGTTCGGGCACTGCCGCATCAGGGACCGCTGTTTCCGTGTCGGCCCCGGCGTCGGCTGCCGGCGGGCATGGGACTTCATCCCGCCCTGACGAGATTTCAAGCTTGTCGAGCGCGGGGGCGTCACCCAGCACCGCACCGATCGGTCCGGCAAGCGATTCGGCTCGGGGAGCGGTGGGGGGCGCGGGGGAAGTCCCGGACCCGGGGGTGAACCGGACCCTGGCCCCTTCCAGAAACCTGCCTGTTTCATCGATCACGGCCACGCTGCATTCGTTTCCCTTGCCCCAATCCACCCCCATGGCGACGATCGGACCGGCCGGGGGAGACAAGAGCAGGTTGGCCAGGTTTTCCTGGAATATCCTGATGGCTTCCCGGTCGGCGCGTTCCTTGAGCTGGCTCCGGACTTCCGACTCGATCATCGGCCGCAGGATGCGGTTGTAGCTTTCACGGACGGCCGCCTCGATCACCGGGGTGAACAGGGACTCCCGGTCCCTGATGTGGGCCGACGCCAGGTATTCGATGGCCTTGGCGTTGTCCCCCTCGATGGAGGAGATGAGCACCCCCTCCTTGCACCCCCTGCGGATGGCCAGAACCCTGTGAGACGGGATCGTGGTGACAGGCTCCCTGCGGTCGTAGTACATCGCGTACTTGGTCTTCTGCCCGGCCTTGGCGGGGACCACGGAGGATGCCAGCAGGCCCTCGCTCCAGAGCATCTCGCGCAGTTTTTTGCGATGCTCGAAGTTTTCCGCCACGTATTCCGCGAGGATATCCACGACCCCTTCGAGCGCCTGCTCGCGGTTGAGGATGCCCTTGGAGGGATCGACAAAAACGTCGATGTGCTCCTCCGCGCTCCAGGCGTCGAGCTCCTGGTTCCAGAAGTATTCGGCCAGGGGCTGGAGCCCCTTTTCGATCGCTTCCATGGCGCGCGTCTTCTTCCGGGAGCGGAACTGGTGCTCGAGATCGGCCAGTTCGGCCCTGGAAAAGGAGCTTTCGATCTGCGTCCTGAGTTCCTCGGTCAGCCGTCCCTGTTCGGAAAGGGTCTTCGTCAGGGACGACCGCTGATCGAGCACCCCCCGGTAGTGGGCCATGCGGTCCTGGATGGCCCGGACTTTCGTTTCATCCATCCCCGCGGTGGCTTCTTTGCGGTAGCGGACGATGAAGGGACCGGTGAACCCGGTTTTCAGAAGGGTGACGACGGCCGAAACGGAAGCTTCGGGTATCGCGGTTTCCAGGGCAATTCTACCTATGATCGCAGCATCCATGGGCGCTATTCTTACCGAGGTGGAAGGCAGAATCAACCGGTAAATGCGGGCCCGGGCCGATTCGAAGCCGCACGGGCAGCCGCATCTACCAGGGGAAGCCGATTCCGGGGGAGATTCCTATGGTCCTCCGGTTCGAGGCGGGCGGCTGCGGTTGCACGACTTGGGGGCGCCGCTCGGCGTTGCGGCCGGCATCGCGGATTTCATCGGCCGTGAATTCCAGCTCAAGGTAGGAGAACCGCAACGGTTTGAGCAATTCGAGATCGAACCGGGTGCCGGGCGCGATCACCAGGTCGCGCCCCCGCGAGAAGAGGACCGAGGCGACACCGGCGGCGGCCCCGGCCCCGGCGCCGACGGCGGCTCCCGATCCGCGGCCGATGACGGCCCCGATGATGGCCCCCTGCGCGGTGGTGCCCACGATCGTCCCGGCGTCCTCTCCCTCCGAGCCCGCGGCCTTGACCGTTTCGGAGCCGCGGTCGATGCTTTCGTCCCCCGGTCCGTGCAGGCCGCGGAAGGAGGCCGCCAGGTCGCGGCGGATCCCGTTGGGAAGCAGGATGTCGTCGAAGCGCAGCGCGATCCTCCCCTTGCCCCGGATCCGCCCGGGGCGCTCGACCATCGTCACGGTTCCCCTGATGGTGGATCCCCGGGGGATGACGAGCCGCTGATCGATCCAGACGGGGTAGGTGGTGTCGGCGTAGAAGGTGTCGCTTTCCTTGCTGCTGTGCGTGTTCAGGTAGTCGGACAGCGCGATGGGGATAACCGTCCCGGCGGGAACGACCATTTCCTCCAGGGGCCGGGTTGTGGCTTCCTCCCCCGGCGCCGCCTCCGCGGCCGTCAACCCGGACAGGAGCAGCAATGGAACCAGAGCGCGCCAACCCGATATCGGCATGATCTTCCTCCCCCCGGCGCCCCTTCCGCAGGGGTGCGCCCGGCAGATTGTATAATTATAGACGGGATCCGCGGGGCGCGGGGTTCAATTTTTCCACCCCGGTCCCGACAGGGAGCCGGCGGAAGACGGGGATCCCCGGGGGGGGCCTGCGGGGGGCGTTGGGATACAGTGGTGGATAAAGGGCCCCGGGGCCTGATACAATCCCCCTGACGCTTTCAGGTCGCCGGGGATCCGATAACGGTATCCATTTCCCGAGGTTACGCATGATTCCAGAAAGCCCTGCAGGACCGGACCTCACCCGTCCCGTCCCCCCGCGCACCGATCTTTCCGACAGCATGCTCCATCGCCATGAACAGCCGCTCGGCGCCTTTTTCTCCCCTCGGACGGTCGCGGTCCTGGGCGCGACGGAAAGCGCCGACAGCATCGGCAGGGCGGTGCTGTGGAACCTGGTGACGAACCCGTTCGGCGGCACCGTTTTCCCCGTCAACCCCGAGCATGCGAGCGTTCTGGGGATCAAGGCGTACCCCGCCGTTTCCGCCGTCCCGGAAAAAGTGGACCTGGCCGTGGTGGCGACCCCGGCCGAATCGGTCCCCGATCTGGTTGCCGAATGCGTGGAGGCCGGGGTCAAGGCGGCCGTCATCCTTTCCGCCGGCTTCAAGGAGACCGGTCCTGCCGGCCTGAAAATCGAGGAGGCGATCCTGGCTAACGCCCGGCGCGGAACGATGCGCATCATCGGCCCCAACTGCCTGGGCGTCATGAGCCCGCTGACCGGGCTGAACGCCACGTACGCCGGCGGCATGGCGAGGGCGGGGAACGTGGCCTTTCTCAGCCAGAGCAGCGCCCTGTGCACCGCCGTGCTCGATTGGAGCCTGCGGGAAATGGTGGGCTTCAGCTGCTTCATTTCCGTCGGGTCGATGCTCGATGTCGGGTGGGGGGATCTGATCGATTACCTGGGCGAGGACCAGCGGACCCGCAGCATCCTGATCTACATGGAATCGATCGGGGATGCACGCGCCTTTCTCAGCGCCGCCCGGGAGGTGGCCCTTACCAAACCCATCATCCTCATCAAGGGGGGGAGGACGGAGCCGAGCGTGCGCGCCGCCGCATCGCACACCGGTTCCCTGGCCGGGTCGGATGACGTCCTGGACGCGGTCTTTCGCCGCGGGGGCGTGCTGCGCGTCAACAACATTTCCGACCTTTTTTACATGGCGGAGGTCCTGGCCAAGCAGCCCAAACCCAGGGGGCCGCGTTTGGCCATCGTCACCAACGCGGGGGGGCTGGGGGTGATGGCCACCGACGCCCTCATCAGCGGGGGGGGGGAACTGGCCACCCTGGGGGCGGAATCGGTGGAGGAACTCGACCGGCTTCTGCCCGAATACTGGAGCCACATCAACCCCGTCGACATCCTCGGCGACGCCTCCCCCGAGCGCTACCAGAGCGCGGTGGAAATCGCCGCCAAGGATCCCGGCAGCGACGGCGTCCTGGTCATCCTGGCGCCCCAGGCCGGTACCGATTCCACGCGGACCGCGGAGCAGTTGAGGCCGCTGGCAAGGCTGGGCGACAAGCCGATCCTGGCCAGCTGGATGGGGGGGGCGGCCGTGGCGGCGGGCGAGGCCATCCTGAACCGGAACAACATCCCCACCTTCCCCTACCCGGACACCGCCGTGCGGGCGTTCAATTACATGTGGCGCTACACCTACAACCTGCGCGGCCTGTACGAAACGCCCATGCTCACCCCCTCCCTGGACGGGGTGAGGGACCGGACGCTGGCGGAGGAGAGGGTGCGCGCGGCGCGGGAGGCGGGGCGGACGCTGCTGAATGAATTCGAATCCAAGAAGATCCTGGAAGCCTACGCCATCCCCTCCGTGGAAACGCGCATGACGTCCGCGGAGGAGGATGCCGTCCGGCTGGCTGGGGAGATCGGGTATCCCGTGGTGCTCAAGCTCGCCTCCGACCGGATCGCGCACAAGCACCAGGCCGGGGGTGTGCGGCTCAATCTCGGGGATGCGGCGGCCGTACGCCGGGCGTTCCAGGGGATCCGGGAGACGATCCTCGACCTTTACGGCCCCGATCATTTCCAGGGGGTTACCGTCCAGCCGATGATGCGCTCCGACGGGTTCGATCTCATCATCGGGAGCTTTCTCGATCCGCAGTTCGGCCCGGTGCTGATGTTCGGCTCCGGGGGGAGGCAGCTGGAGATCTACAAGGACCGGGCCCTGGCCCTCCCACCGCTCAACATGACGCTGGCGCGGCGGCTCATGGAGCAGACGAGGGTTTACGAGGCGATGAAGAAGCGGACCGATATCGACCTGCAGGCGCTCGAGCAGCTGCTGGTCCTGTTCAGCCTGCTGGTGGTGGAACAGCGCTGGATCCGGGAAATCGATATCAACCCGCTGCTGGTCGGCGCCGACCGGATCCTCGCCCTGGACGCGCGCATCATCGTGCACGAAGCGCTGACGCTTCCGGAATCGCTCCCGCGGCTGGCGATCCGCCCCTATCCCACCCGCTATGTCTTTCCCTGGACCATGCCGGACGGCACCGCCGTCACCATCCGGCCGATCCGGCCGGAGGATGAGCCGTTGATGGTCCGGTTTCACGAGACCCTTTCGGAACGGAGCGTCTACCTCCGCTATTTCCACAACCTGCGCCTGGCTCAGCGCATTGCGCACGAACAGCTCACCCGCATCTGTTTCATCGACTACGGGCGCGAGATCGCCCTGGTCATTCTGAAGAAAGGACCCGGCGGGGACGACATCATCGCCATCGGCCGGTTGATCAAGGTCCCCGGGACCCGGGACGGGGAATTTGCCATCCTCGTCAGCGACAACTGGCATCACCGCGGGCTGGGCCACGAGCTGCTCAAGCGGCTGCTGGAAGTCGGGCGCGAGGAGAAACTCGAACGTGTTTACGGTGAAATCCTCCCGGAGAACCGGGACATGTTGCGGGTGTGCGACAAGCTCGGTTTCCGGCGCCACTATTGCGCGGAAGAAGGGGTCGTCCGGGCCGAGCGGGAACTGCAGGGATGCATCCGGACCGCGGGTGCGGATGCGGGGTAAAATGCTGTGAACGGACCCTTACTTTTGCGCCGGAGAATCTGATATGGATCTGAGTGCCCGATACCTGGGATTGAATTTGAGAACGCCTTTGGTCCCTTCCGCCTCCCCCCTTTCGGAGGACGTGGATTCCATAAAACGCCTGGAGGACGCCGGCGCTTCGGCCGTGGTGCTGCATTCGGTTTTCGAAGAGCAGGTGCGGGGCGAGCAGGAGGCGGTCGAGTACCATAGGATGTACGGTACGGACAGCTTTCCCGAGGCCCTTTCCTTTTTCCCCGAGCCTGCCCAGTTCGCCACCGGTCCCGAGGAGTACCTCGACAAGATCCGCAAGGCGAAGGAGTCGGTGAAGATCCCCCTCATCGGCAGCCTGAACGGCGCGGCCCTGGGCGGGTGGGTCGATTTCGCGCGGCAGATCGAACAGGCGGGAGCCGACGCGCTCGAGCTGAACGTCTACTCCGTGCCCACGGAAATGGACCGCAACGGCGCCGAGGTGGAGCAGTCGTGCATCGACATCCTCAAAGGGGTGAAATCGGTGGTCCACCTGCCGGTGGCCATCAAGCTGCACCCGTTTTTCAGCAACATGGCCCACATGGCCAAGCGGCTGGACCGGGAGGGAGCGGACGCCCTGGTTCTCTTCAACCGCTTTTATCAGCCCGACATCGACCTGGAAAACCTCGAGGTGCGGCCGCGCGTCAACCTCAGCACCCCGCAAGACATGCGCCTGCCGCTGCGGTGGGTGGCCATCCTGTACAGCCGGGTGAAAGCCGATCTGGCGGCCACCAGCGGGATCCATTCGGCCCAGGATGTCCTCAAGATGCTGATGGCGGGGGCCGATGTCACCATGCTCTGTTCGGTGCTGCTGACCCGGGGTTTGGACGCACTGCGGCAGATCGAGACCGACATGAGCAACTGGATGGCGGAGCACGACTACCAGTCGGTGCGGCAGTTGCAGGGGTCGATGAGCCAGAAGTACTGTTCCGACCCGGCCGCCTTCGAGCGCGCCCAGTACATGAAGACCCTGATGTCCTACCGGCGGGAGTGAGCCGGCGGCCGTCACAGCGTGCCCCGTTCCAGGAGGCCCCGGAGGTGGCTGGAGATCGCGTAGCGGACGCCGTCGGTTTCGAAGGTGACGGCCCCCAGGTCCGCCGTGACGAAGGTCCGGACGTTGTGGTCGCGCAACCGCCCCGACACCTCGGCGGAGGGATGGCCGAACGGGTTGCGGCTCCCCGCGGAGATGACGGCCCAGCGCGGCGCGGAGCTTTCCAGAAACGCCTCCGAGGTGGCCGACCGGCTGCCGTGGTGCGCGACCTTCAGAAGAGGGCTTTCGAGGCGGAAGCCGTGCGCCAGGAGTTCCTCCTCTCCGCGCTTTTCGAGGTCGCCTGTCAGCAGGGCCGAAAAGCGGCGGAAGGCGAAGCGGATCACGAGCGAGCGGTCGTTGGCCGACGTCGGCGCGCCCTCCCGGCCCGGGTGAAGGACCCGGATGCGGACCGGGCCCCGGTCGAGCACGGCCCCCCGGCCCACCCGGGTCACGGGGATCCCTTTTCTTTCCGCGGTTTCGAGGATCCTGGCCAGGATGCGCGCATCCTCCCGCGCGGGAGCGCAGCCGAATTCGCGGACGGCGAAGTTCGACAGGACCGCGGGGATCCCTCCGGCGTGATCCATGTCCGCGTGCGACAGGAGAACCCTCTCCGGCCGGAGCATCCACCGGTGCCAGAGAAAGCGGCTTACGACCGCTTCGCCGATGTCGAACCCCTCCCCGCTCTCCTCCTCCGCCGGGGGGAGGACGAGGCCCCCCGCATCCAGGAGCCAGAGGCCGCCGTCGGGAAAACGGATGACGATCGCATCCCCTTCGCCGACATCCAGGAAAGTGAATCCCAGGACCGGGGCGGGGTCCCGCCCGGCGCCCCGGCCGGCCAGGGCGGCCCGGGGCCGGAGCCGGTCGAGGGTGGACTGCACGAGGGAGGTCGAGGCCGTGGCCGGGACCAGGAGGGCGGCGGCCACGAGAGCCGCCGGGACCCAGCGTCGGCGCCACCGGAGGAAGGACCAGAGGAAAAGGAGGCCGATAGAGCCCCACACCCAGGCGGCCGGCGGGGTCGGGCATCGCTGCCAGGCGCCGGGGATCGCGGCCGCGCCGCGGGCGCAGGCAAGGAGGAGGGTGGCGCATTTTCCGGCGATCGGTACAAGGGCCGCCCCGGGCCCTCCGGGGGCCAGGGCGGCCCCGAGGCCGGCGGCCAGGGTCAGGGAGGAGAGCGGAACCATGACCACGTTGGCCAGCGGTCCGATCCAGCTGATGCGGTTGTAGCTGTGGGCCAGCAGGAGCCCGATCCACAGCTCGACCGCGAGCGAAAGGAGGACCAGGCTCCCCGCCGCCGCCACGGCGTCGGCCGCACGACGGCAGGCCCATTGAAACGCCCGCGCGGCGCCGGGGGAAACCCGGTCGGCCATCGCCTCGGCGGTCAGTTCGAGCCCGAAGCGCAGGCGCCGGCCGAGGCGGTGCCATCGGCCCGGCCGGAGGAAGAGGCGGTCCGCCTCGCCCGCATGCCGCGCGGGCGCGCAGACGGGGTTCCAGCAGCCTTCGATGAGGGGGGATGCGGTCATCACGATGGCCAGGACGGAAAGAAAAGAAAGCTGGAACCCGATTTCGAACAGCCAGCCCGGGTTGGCCGCAAGCAGGATGAGGGCCGCGGCGAAAAGGAGGTTGACCGAATCGGCGTGCCGGAAGAGCATGCGCCCGAGCAGGTAGAGCGCAAATACCCAGAAACAGCGGGTGATGCTCGCCTGGAAGCCGACGATCACCGTATAGGCCAGGATGGCCATGCCCGCCGTCAGGTAGCGGAGGCGTTCCGGGAGCCGGGCGCGCCGGGCCAGGCAGAGGAGAACCCCCGCGATCCAGGCGACGTGAAGGCCGGACACCACCAGGACGTGGAGCGTTCCGGAGTTTCTGAAGGCCTCGCTGACAGGAGCGGTCAGCCCCGAGTAGTCGCCGATGGTCAGGCTGGCCAGGATGGCGGCCTCTACCCTGTTTCCCCGGTCGGCGAGGGGGCGGAAGGCGTTTTGCACGCGCGTGCGCGCACGCACCGCGAGACCGGTCACGGGACCGGAGCAACCCCCCGGTTCGGTTTCCAGCAGTCGGGTGGATTTGGTTCTTCCGACGATCCAGACGCCGCGCCGGGCCAGCCGGGCGACCCGGTCCTCCGAGCCCGGGTTTTCGAAATTGCGGGGGCGGCGCCAGACGCCCCATCCCCTGACCCGGTCCCCCCGTGCGAGCAGAGGCGTTCTCCCGCCCTCGCCCTGCGCCCCGGGGAGGGCGACGCGCAGAATCCCCATGCCCCGGCACGCGGTCCATCCCTCCCCCCGGCGCCGGGCGAGCAGCCGGAGCGTGTGCACGCTTTCCCCTCCCCTGATCCGTCCGTCATCGGCGACGCAGGCGTCGAAGGCGGAGGGTTCGTCCAGAGGAAACTCCCCCCGGGCGAGGGCGTGCCGGAGATGGGCGCGCGGGACCCCGTCGCGACGCGCCGCGGCCGCCAGGAATCCTGCCGCCGCCACGGCCGCCAGCCCGAGCGCCAGGGCCCGGCCCGGCAGGTTGCGGTGGAGGGCCAGGCCTGAGGCGGCGGCCAGCAGAAAGCCCGCCGCGAGGATCCCGCCGAAGGCATATTCCCTGAAGGCCTCGGCCAGGAGAATCCCGAGGGAGAAGGAAAGGGCCACGGCCGCCATGGGGCGGGCGGAGTGAGCGCGGGCGACGGGGAAGGGGAGGGCGGGGCGTGCGGATTGCAGGGGGCCCTGGTCCGGCGTGGCTACACCCTCGCGAGGCGGACGACGGTTTCGAAGTGATAGCTCTGGGGAAACAGGTCGAGCCCCGCCACCGAATCGATCCGGTAGTGATCGGGCACGAGGCGGGCCAGGTCCCGGCAGAGGGTCTGGGGATCGCAGGAGACGTACGTGATCGTGCCGGGGCGCCACCGGCGGAGCTGCTCCATGACCCTTTCCCCGGCGCCGGTGCGCGGAGGGTCGAGGACGACCAGGCCGAAATCGCGCGCCTCCGCCCCCTGCATCCAATCGGCAACATCGGCGCACACCGTCTGGAGATGACCGAAGCCAGCCCCGGCGGCATTGGACTGCAGCAGCCGGCACGCGGACGGAGAACCTTCGACGGCGACCACTTTCCGGAAGGTGCGCGCCAGGGGAAGCGAAAAGACCCCGACCCCGGCATAGAGATCGAGCGCCGCGGCCGGATCGCAATCCCGGGCGGCGGCGTCCACCAGCACGGCCAGGTCCTCCACCAGGAAATCGTTGGCCTGAAAGAAGACGTCGGGTGTCAGCCGGTAGGTGAATCCGCCGACCTGGCGCCGCAGCGTCCGCCCCGGACCGACGGCCCAGGCGCCCTCCTGTTCGGAGCAGGCGATGTCGATCTCCCCGGGCTCCCGTTCGGCTCCGGGGCTCCGGCGGCGCACCCGCAGCGCCTTGAGGGCCTCGTTCAGCGAGGGCTGGAAGAGAGGGCAGTGATCGATGTCCAGGATCGTATGCGACCCTCCCCGGAAGAAGCCGACGGCGGCGCCGGCCCCGGTCCCGGCAAACCGCATCCGGGCCCGGGAGCGGTATCCGAACGGCTGCGGCGAGGGTGCCATGGAGACGGGCAGGCCGGCGGTTTCGGGAAATCTATGATGCAGGAGCTCCTCGAGGATCCCCCGTTTGGCTTCCACCTGCCGGGCATATTCGAGATGCTGCCAGTGGCATCCCCCGCAGGCGCCGAAATGGGGACAGGCGGGGTCTGTCCGCCCCGGCCCGGGATCCAGGATCCGCACGGCGGAGGCGCGGACAAAGTTTTTCTTTTCCTCGACCGGCCGCACCAGGAGCGTGTCCCCCGGGGCCGAGAAGGGGACGAAGACCACCTTCCCCTCGTGTCGGCCCAGGCCGGCACCTCCGTAGACCAGTCGTTCGATCCGGAGCGTGAACGTGTGCGGCATCTCTTCCCCGTCCATGAATGATGGTCTCCCGGCCCGCCGCCCGGTCCGGATCAGAGCCGGAAAAGGCTGAGCTCCCCGATCCCGTACTTCCGCCGGATCCGGTCGTGCATGTAGTTTTCGCGGATCCGTGCGAAGGTCTCCTTCGGCAGTCTCTTCTTGTACTCCTTGAGCTCTTTTCGGGCTTCAGTCTCCCATTCGGCAGCCTCTTCGGCCGGGACGCGGCCGCCGAGCTCCTCCATCAGCAGATCGTCGAGGATTCGAAGGTCGCGTTCGAGCGCTTCCAGGTCGATGCGTGCGCCCGCGCGGCGGGAGCACTCGATCTCCTCGAGTCGGGCCTGCACGCGGACCACGCCTTCGGGAGGGTCTCCGGGGTATAGTTTCGCCGAGAGGGCGTTTATTTCAGCCATTCTCGCCGCGAGGAAGGCGCCGATCTCTTCCCCCCCCGGGACGCCGCCCCCGGGATCTTCCGGATCCTCGCCCCCCCCGCGGGCGCTGTCCCCGGTGTCCTCCCCGACATGAGAGTCTGCGTAGTCGGCGTAGGCCTCCAGGACCGCGTCATGACAGTAGCAGAGGCTGCTGACCTTGGAATGGCCCTGCGGGCGCCGCGCGCTGAAGCCGTCCATGGCGATGTCGATGCCGCGCAGTGCGATATGGAGCGGAATACCGGCGTCGCGCCAGGCGGCGATCAGGTTCCAGTCCGTCGGGGAGATCAGCAGGTGCTTGCCCCGCCTCCGCACGAAATGTTCCTCGATTTCGGTGAAGTAATTGTAGTAGTTCATCCTCTCCAACCGGAAAAGGGGATTGTGCCATAAAAAGGGGGAGAAGGGGAGCCGCGGCGGCCCGTGGGCTCTCAGGGGATCAGGCCGACCTGGAGGGGGGGGCGGGAAGGGGGGCTGGCCTCGACGGTAAAATCGATCCGCCCGAGCGTCTGGCCCGATTCGGTTTCGACCTCCACCCGCCATCGTCCGGGCGTGATCCCCTGTTTGCGGGTATAGCCCCGGAAACCCCGTTCCCGTCCTCCCCGGATCTCGAACCGTATGCGGTCGGTCTGCACCCATTCCCCGCCGGCGGTAGTGCGGCTCCAGACATGGCTTATGGGGACGCGGAACTTCGGGGGCGCGAATATGGCGGTATAGCAGTAGGCGCTTTCTCCCGGCGCCAGATAAAAGGGGTCGTCCCATTTCTTCCAGAACCGCCAGCGCGGACCGGGTACGTGCATCACTTCGTACCCGCCCGGGGTGCGCGCCACGTGGTGGTAGATCCCCGCCGACTTCAGCGCCAGCGGGACCGGGGGGATGAGGCTGGCGAGGTAGAGGAGGTTCACCGCGAGGAGCGTAAGCCCGATCCAGGGGAGGACGGGCCGCAGCGCGAGGCGCCGCGGCACCCCCGCACGCCCGAGCCCCAGGGAGAAGACCGCAAGGCTCACCCCCAGGCTGAGGACCCCGGCCAGCGCGAAGATGGCGCCGTTGACGGCCGCCAGGATCACCGGCAGGAAGAAGGCGAAGAAGGAGAGGAGGCAGAAGGTGTAGAGAACGGCGAGGAGGCGGCCGTCCTCGAGCCGGTCATGCAGGAATTCGTTGCCGATCCAGAGGGCGACGAGGATCAGGAAGAAGATCTGGGTCCGGGTGAAGGAGGCGCTCTTGAAATAAAAGATGACGTAGCTCGAAAACAGGCCGCCGAACAGGAACTGCAGGACCCAGGGGAAGCAGGGGCGCAGTTTTGCCGCCGGCCCGGGGAGGGGGATCCCCGCCCGGCTCCTGAGGATGAGGACGATCAGGGCTCCCGCGACCGCCAGGTAGGAGAGCAGGAGCGCGTTGTCCAGGAGATTGTCGACGCGCGTCAGGGTCAGCGAATCCCAGAGGAACCCGGCGCCGAACAGGGCGATGCCCGAATATTTTTCGTGGCGGCGGTACCAGAGAGCCAGCGCCCTTGCCGTCTCCGGCAGCGGGGGTCGCGCGTTCTGGGGGAGGGGATCGGGAGGCATGGTTGTCGGGGCGGGGAGCGCGGGCGGCCCGCCGGCGGGCCGCCCGTTCCGGCGGAGTTCAGTGTTTGAAATGCCGGATCCCGGTGAAGACCATGGCGATCCCCCTGCTGTCGGCGGCCTCGATGACCTCGGCGTCGCGCACCGACCCGCCCGGCTGGATGACGGCCCTGACGCCGTATTCGGCGGCGGCCAGCAGCCCGTCGGGGAAGGGGAAGAAGGCGTCCGAGGCCATGGCGCAGCCTTCGAGCGGGAGCGTGGCCTTCATCGCCCCCCACTTCACCGCGTCCACACGGCTGGTCTGCCCGGCGCCGATTCCGAGCATCCGGCTCGGGCCGGAGAAGACAATGGCATTGCTCTTGACATGCTTGACAACGCGCCAGCCGAACAGCAGCGCCTCCAGTTCCTCGCGCGAGGGGGCGCGCCTGGTGACCGTCTTGAGTTCATCGGGGCCGAGGAAATAGGTGTCCTTGTCCTCGATGAGGAAGCCGCCGCTGATCTGGCGGTGCTGCGGCCTGACCGGGGCGGCGCCCCTCACCCGCAGCAGCCGGAGGTTTTTCTTCTGCCGCAGGATGTCGAGCGCGTCGGGTGCGAAATCGGGGGCCAGCACGACCTCCACGAAGGTCCGGTTGATTTCCTCCGCCGTGTCCCGGTCCACCGGGCGGTTCAGCGCCACCACCGAGCCGAAGGCCGAGACCGGATCGCTGTCGCGTGCCAGGGCGTACGCCTCCGCGAGCGTGTCGGCCTGGGCCACGCCGCAGGGGTTGGTGTGCTTGATGACGGCGGCCGCGGGGCGGTCGAATTCCAGCACCAGGTTCCATGAGGCGTCCGAATCGAGCAGGTTGTTGTAGCTGAGCTCTTTTCCGTGCAGCACCTCGGCCCCGGCCACGCCCGTCGCCTGCTCCGCCGCCCGGCGGTAGAGGGCCGCGCGCTGGTGCGGGTTTTCGCCGTATCTCAGGTCGCGGACCTTGTCCAGAGCCAGCACCTCGGAGGCGGGGAGGGCGCCCTCCCGCTTTTCGGCCCCCTCTCCCGACCACGCCCTTTCAGCGAACCATGCGGCGATGGCACTGTCGTAGGAAGCGGTGGCCGCGAACGCCTTCTGCGCCAGCCGGAAACGGGTGCCGGCGCCGAGGGCGCCGTCATGGAGTTCCATTTCCCCGAGGACCCAGGCATAGTCGGCGGGGTCGGTAACGACGGCCACCCCCGCGTGGTTTTTGGCCGCCGATCGGATCATGCTGGGCCCGCCGATATCGATCTGCTCGATGACTTCGGGATAGGCGATCCCTTCCCGCGCCGCGGTTTCCCGGAACGGATAGAGGTTGACGACGACCATGTCGATCGGCAGGATCCCCTGCTGTTCCATCTGGGAACGGTGCGACGGCCTGTCCCTCAGGCCCAGCAGGCCGCCGTGAATCCTGGGGTGCAGTGTCTTGACCCGGCCGTCCATGATTTCGGGGAATCCGGTATAGTCGGACACGTCGACGACGGGGACCCCCCGCTCCCGGAGAAAGGCGGCGGTGCCCCCGGTCGAGAGCAGTTCGATCCCCATTTCCCGAAGGCGCCCGGACAGTTCGGCCAGGCCGCTCTTGTCGGAAACACTTATCAAAGCACGTTGTATGCGGATCAAGCTCCACCTCCTCGTGTCGATGAAGATAAAAGAAACAGTATACGCGATCCCCCGCCCGGCGCCAGACGTAGAATGCGCCCCTCCCGGTCCCCGCCCGTCGAGCGCCCGGGGCCGGGTCGCAATTTTCCGCTTGACAAAAATAAATCGTGTCGACTACGCTCAATCCAATTAAATCTCTAGTAATTTGTTTGGTTTAAACAGGGGGCCTGGACAGCATTGCATTTTGGGACGGCATGCCGTCTCATTTCAGGATGTGCGAGGGAATGTTCTGGGTTTTTTTAGGGGATGTTCTATGAGTAAGATTACGGGTACGGTCAAGTGGTTCAACAACACCAAGGGATATGGTTTCATCTCCCAGCCCACCGGAGCGGATGTGTTCGTGCATTACAGCTCCATCCAGGAAAAGGGATACCGCACTCTCCGTGAAGGGGAGCAGGTGGAGTTCGACGTCAAGCTGGGTCCCCGTGGTCCGCAGGCGGAGCACGTCGTGAGGCTCGAACCGCAGCCGGAGCAGCCTGCGGTCTAGAATTCCCGCTTTCGGGCGGATTCAGGTTTCAACGGTTTCCGCCGCGGCGGTGAACCGGATCGACTCTTCCTTGAGCGCAATGGTGAAGGCCACCCGGGAGCATCCGTGCCGCTGTCGGATGCTCCGGGTCCGGGTGGCCACAAGCTCTGCAAATTGCGGATAGGAAATCTGCGCTTTCCCCCGTTCCGTCTTTCGGGCCGCCACCAGCGCTTCGTACAGTTTCCGCACCTTTCCCTCCTCGGCCTCCGGGTCGGATATGGAAACCCGGAGCGCCGGAGCCGGCGGAACCGCCGCAGACGGCGTGGGCGCCACGGCGGCCTTGGAACCGGCGCCCCCCGCACCGTCGGCCCCCATCTCCCGCTCCTGCTGGGTGCGGCGCCAGAGGTCGCGGTAGACGTAGTAGCGCGCGACCAGGGTATTGAACCGGAAGCGCTGGGAAAAGGAGAGGTCCGAGCTTTCGGACAGTTTCTTGACCAGCCTTTCGATGCGCAGGCGCAGTTCATCGGGCGCCTTCCCCTGGTTTCCGTGAAAGAAGATGTGGTACTCGATTTTCAGCCGCCGCAGTCCCTCTTCCAGGCTGGTCAGTTCCTCGTCATGCATCCCGTCCGCCCCCCGCAAACGCCGATTGACAGCCTTCCCCCGGCTGTGCTGAAATGCCCCAATGAAAAACGAGCCTCCCCAGGAACTTCTGCGCCGGATCCCGGCCGTTGACCAACTGCTCCTGCGCCCGGCGATCGCCTCCTGGGTGGAGTCCACCGGGCACGAGTTCATCGTGGCCGAAATTCAGCGCCTGCTGGCCGAGGTCCGCGCCGCGATCCTGTCGGAGGATGCCGATGCCGGGACCACGCCCGAACAGCTGGAGGCCGCCCTCGGTGCAAGGCTGGGGCGGCGTCTGCGCCCGGGACTCGGTCCGGTGATCAACGCGTCCGGTGTCATCCTGCACACCAACCTGGGACGGGCGCCGCTGTCGGATGGAGCCCGTGAGACTTTATCGGCACATTCGGCCGGTTACACCAACCTGGAATACGATCTTTCCGAAGGGAAGCGGTCCCAGAGGGATAAGCTGATCCAGCCTCTGTTGCGGGAAGTGCTGGGGTGTGAGGATGCCGCGGTCGTCAACAACAACGCCGCCGCCGTCTACCTGATCCTCGACACCCTGGCCCGCGGCCGGGAGGTCATCGTCAGCCGGGGGGAACTGGTGGAGATCGGCGGATCCTTCCGTATCCCGGAGATCATGGCCCGCAGCGGCGCGCTGCTGCGCGAGGTGGGGACCACCAACAAGACGCGGATCGGGGACTACGAATCGGCCCTCAACGAAAACACGGCCCTGCTGCTGAAGGTTCATCCCAGCAACTACCGGATGCACGGGTTCACGGAAAAGCCCGCCCTCGAGGCCCTGGTCGATCTCGCCCGGCGCCGCCGGGTCCCCCTGGTCGAGGATATCGGCAGCGGTTGCCTGGTCGACCTCAGGCCCTACGGCATCGCGGATGAGCCGACGGTCCAGGCGAGCCTGTCCTCCGGCGTCGATCTCATCTCCTTCAGCGGGGACAAGCTGCTGGGCGGCCCGCAGGCCGGGATCATCGCCGGCGCGCGGAGCCTGGTGGAGCCGATCCGCAAAAATCCCCTCATGCGGACCTACCGCGTGGACAAGCTCGTCTACGGCGCCCTGGAGGCCACCCTCGGGAGCTACCGGTTCGGCCGTGCGGCCGCGGAGATCCCCGTGGTGCGCATGATCGCCATGACCGTCGAGGAAACCCGGCGGCGCGCCCGCCGCTTCGCCCGCCGGCTGCGTCCCCGTCTTCCCGGGGGGGCGGCGGTCCATCTCGTCGAGGGGGAATCGGTGGTCGGGGGCGGATCCTGTCCCGAAAGCGCCCTCCCCTCGATCCTGGTCTCCCTGGAGTCGGAAGCGGTCCGCCCCGGCCTGATCGAGTCGCGGCTGCGTTCGCTCGATCCCCCCGTGATCATAAGGATCGAGGGGGACCGGGCGCTCGTCGATCTGCGCACCGTGCTCCCGGTCCAGGAGAAGGTCCTGGCCGAAAGCCTCCTCGAAGTGGTCTCCCCCGGTTTCGAGCCCGCTCCCGGACCGCAGGGGGGCTAACGGCCGCCGGCCACGGAAAAGGTCAGGCGGGCGGCCTCGAGGTCCACGCGGTCGAGCCGGACCCGGACGCGCGAGCCGAGCTGGAACCGCCGCCGCCGCCGTTCCCCGACATGGGTGCGGGTCTTTTCCAGGTAGCGGTACCGGTCGTCGATCAGGGTCTCGGCCGGGACGAATCCCTCCACGAAGGGATCGAGCAGCTCCACGAAGAATCCCTGGCGGGAGGGGGAGAAGACCACGGCCTCGAACTCCTCGCCCACCCTTCCGGCCATGAACTGCGTTTTCTTGAACTGCTCGATTTCCCGTTCGGCTTCGTCGGCGTTCCTTTCGCGCTCGGAGGCGTGCCGCGCGATTTCGGGGAGGCGCCGGGCCAGGCGCGCCCGCCACCCGGCGGACTCTTCGCCGCCGGGGAGGCGTTTGAGCAGGCGGTGCACGACCAGGTCGGGGTATCTCCGGATCGGGGCGGTGAAGTGGGTGTATTCTTCCAGCGCCAGGCCGAAATGGCCCGCGTTCTCCGTCGAGTAGCGTGCCTGCATGAAGGACCGGAGCATGAGATAGGCCAGGAATTTCTGCTCCGGCCTCCCCTCGAGTCCCCGGATGAATTTCTGGAAATCCCCGGGGACATAGTCCTCCCCGCTCCTTGCCAGCCGGTGGCCCAGGACCTGGGCGAATTCGGCGAATTCCTCGACTTTGCGCGGGTCGGGTTTTTCGTGGATGCGGTAGAGCGCCGGCCCCCCCGAGGAGGTGAGGGCCAGGGCGACCTGCTCGTTGGCCAGGAGCATGAACTCCTCGATGATGCGATGGGCGATGTTGCGTTCGGAGGGGACGATGCCCGTCACCCGCCCCTCCGGGTCGAACCGGATATCGGCTTCCGGCAGATCGAAATCCACGGCCCCCCGGGCGTACCGTTTCCGTGCGAGGGCGCGGCAGACCCCCTGCATGTTTTCCAGGAGGGGGATCAGATCGGCATGGCGCGCCCGTTCATCGGGGGCCCCGCCAAGCAGGATCCCGGCCACGGCGGTATAGGTCAGGCGGGCGCGGCTGCAGAGCACCCCTTTGGTGAAGCGCCGGGCGACGACGCGCCCCCGCGGCGTGACCTCCACGAGGGCCGACAGCACGAGGCGGTCCACCCCCGGTTTCAGGCTGCATATCCCGCTCGAGAGCCTCGGGGGCAGCATCGGGATCGCCCGATCGGGGAAATAGACCGAGGTGCCCCGGGTGAAGGCGGCCGCGTCCAGTTCCGATCCCTCGTGGACGTAGTGGGACACGTCGGCGATGTGCACGCCGAGGAGCCAGTTGCCCGAGTCGAGCCGCCGCAGGCTGACGGCATCGTCAAAATCGCGCGCGCTCTCCCCGTCGATGGTTACGGCCGTCTCGGCGCGAAAATCCTCCCGCCCCCGGCATTCCTCCTCCCGGACCCGGTCCGGGATCGCTTCCGCCTCCTCGAGCGCCTCCGGGGGGAAATCGACCGGAAGCCCGAATTTGTGTTCGACGATCCTGTATTCGATCCCCGGGTCGTCCGGGTTGCCCAGGACCTCGAGGATCCTCCCCTGCGGGAGCCGGTGGCGCCCCGGAGGGAGGGTGATGGCGGCGGCGACGATCTGGCCGTCCCGGGCCTCGAGCCCCGCCCCCGGGGGGATCCGGATGTCGTCGGCCATCCGCGCATCGAGCGGCTGGACGCACGGAAAGCGGGAATGGGCCCGGTAGCGGCCCACGATGACGGGGTGTTTTCTTTCCAGTACCCGGACGACGCGCCCCTCGAGCCTCCGCCGGGAGTCCCCGTTTTCCGCCCGGGTGCGGCGGGTGACGCGCCCCCCCTCGCGCGGGCGGCGCGCCGGCAGCGTCTTCTGTTCGACCCGCACCAGGACGCGGTCCTCGTGCACGGCGTCCTCCATGTTCCGCGCCGGGATGAAGATGTCGTCCCCGTAGCCGGAGCCGTCATCCGGAATCAGAAAGCCGTACCCGTCCCGGTGGCGGCTGAGGGTCCCCGCAACGTGGGCCTCCCGTGCCGCCGTCGAGTAGCGCCCCCGGCGGATGCGGCGGAGGACGCCTTCGTCCTCCAGGTCCTCCAGGAACCGCTGGAGGTCCCTGCGGTCGTCGCTGTCCAGATCCAGCGCCCGGACGGCGTCCCGGAAGGTGAATTCCCCCGGGTCCCCCGCTTTCGGGGCCCGGATGAAGCGCAAGACCCGCTCTTTCTGGTCCGGGGTCAGCATCGGTGTTTCCGGTGCAGGGGGGCGGGGATCGGGGGCATCATCGGAGCAGGAACCATTTGGGTTCTCCATGCTGGACCGCGCCCCCCCGGTCGGCCGAAAACGACAGCAGGGGCGCACGGTCTGTTTCGGGGACCAGGAATGCGAGCCACCCCTCGGTCGTGTCTCCCGATTTCATCTCCCGGCGCATCCCGGGTTCCGGGGGGGTGACGGCGGCGGCCGCGTAGGCCTCCCCCTCCGCCGAATAGGCGGTGAACTGCCCGGGCGCGAGCGGGTGGACGCAGGTGCCCGGGACCCCCCGGGCCCGGTACCCGAAACGGACGCGGGCCAGGACGTAGTCGAAGCCGGGCGGTTCGGCCGGGTTGCGGGGGTCGGCCGCCCGGACGTGTTCGCGGGCCTCGTCCCCCCGGAGCACCTCCTCGAGCGTGATCGTCATGTCGTACAGTTCGTGGGAGGTGTAGCCTTCGCCGCATTCCAGGATGCCGGCGATCGGGACCCCGGCCGGTGCGGCGGCACTCGGCGCGGTGCCCGGCGCCTGCGCCGACGCGCCCCCGAGCAGCACGGCTTCCGAACACAGAAACATAAAACAGAACCGGATGGTCTTCATAGACTCCTCTTCATGCGCGGATGTCCGCGATTCCCCCCAGCAGGTCCCGGAGCGTCCGCACGGCCGCATCCCTGTGGGTCCCCGCCCAGAAAATCTTCCCGCACCCGGGGCAGGACTTATAGCGGGCGTGGGTGCTGTAGACGAAGGGGGGGATCGCATCCCGCACCTTCTCCCGCTCCGTCGGCACCAGGATCCGGTTGCAGGAAAGGCACCGGGTGAGGAGGGCGGGGAGCGCCGACAAACCCGTCGATTCGATGACGTGCCGGAACTGGGTCAGGGGGTCCTGGCTTTCGAGGAAGATGAAATTCTTCACCTCCCTCCGGACCAGCAGCCGGGTGTCCCGGCTCAGCAGCACCCGGTCCTGCAACCGGGAAATCCGCACCAGCTCGTCGTCGGAGAACCGGTTGGAATAGAGAACGTCGAATCCCGCGATCCTCAGCCATTTCGCCAGGCGTCCCAGCATGACGTCGGCCACGAATCGGGGGGCCCCCGCCGCGGGACCGGCGCACACGGCCGCCTTCGCCCGGATCAGCTCGTTCCGGGCCCGGGCCGCCTCTCTCCTGGTGGCTGCGTTTCCCATGCCGTAGCGCCCGATCCCCGCCGGGGATCAGGCCCCCGTGAGCTTTTTCAGCAGCAGCTCATTGACCACCCCGGGGTTGGCCTGGCCCCGGGTCTCCTTCATCACCTGGCCGACGAAATAGCCCAGGACCCTGGTTTTCCCCGAACGGTATTCCTCGAGCTGTTTCGGGCTGGCGGCGATCACCCCGTCGATGACGGCGGCCAGGCTGGCTTCGTCGCTGACCTGGCGCAGTCCCATGCGGCGGATGACGCCGGCGGCGGGTTCGCCCGTACGGCTCATTTCCTCGAAGACGGTCTTGGCGATCCTGCCCGAGATCTCTCCCGAGTCGATGGTCCGGATCAGCTCCGCCAGGTCCCCGGCCGAAACCGGGCTCTCCCCGATCTCCCTGCCCGAGTTTTTCAGGGCGAAGGCGAGATCCCCCATGACCCAGTTCGCCGCCGCCCGGGGGTTGCCCGACGCGCGCGCGCATTCCTCGTAATAGGCCGCGGTCTCCACCGTGGCGGTCAGAAGCAGCGCGTCGTCGGCCCCGAGGGCATATTCGGTCATGAAGCGCTTCATTTTGGCGCCCGGGAGTTCCGGGAGCTCCGCCTCGATCCGCTCGAGCCACTCCGGGTCGAGCCGGAGGGGGGGGAGATCAGGCTCCGGAAAGTAGCGGTAGTCGTGCGCCTCCTCCTTGCTCCGCATGGTGAAGGTGCGCCCCTCGGATTCGTCCCAGAGGCGGGTCTCCTGGACGATGCGCCCCCCCTGGGACAGGACCCGGGTCTGCCGTTCGATCTCGTAGTCGAGCGCCCGCTGCAGAAAGCGGAAGGAGTTGAGGTTTTTGATTTCCACCTTCGTGCCGAGCGTGTCGGACCCTTCCGGCCGGATGGATACGTTGGCGTCGCACCGCAGGCTCCCCTCCTCCATGTTGCCGTCGCACACTCCCAGGTAGAGGAGGGTCTTGCGCAGGTGAACCACGTAATCGTAGGCCTCCTGGCTGCTGTGGAGATCGGGTTCGCCCACGATCTCCACCAGCGGCACCCCGGTGCGGTTCAGGTTGACATAGCTCTTGGACGCCGTCTCGGGAAGCCCCTCATGGATCGACTTGCCCGCGTCGTCCTCCATGTGAAGGCGGGTGATGCCGAACACCTTCTCGCGCCGGTTGACGATCTTCCCGCCGTCCGCCCGCTCCCCGGAGAACACCGCCACACTGCCGCGCTCCCCCAGCGGGCGGTCGAACTGCGAGATCTGGTAGCCCTTGGGCAGGTCGGGATAGAAATAATTCTTGCGCGCGAAAATCGATACGGTACGGACGCGGCAGCCCAGGGCCAGGGCCGCCTTTACCGCCATCGTGACGGCCTGCCGGTTGATCACGGGGAGCGCCCCGGGAAGTCCCAGGCAGACGGGGCAGGTCTGCGAGTTGGGGGGTGCGTCAAACCGGGTGCTGCAGCTGCAGAACAGCTTGCTCCTCGTCAGTAACTGGGCGTGTACCTCAAGTCCGATCACGGGTTCAAATTTCATGGCTGCATTATATTACGGGAACCCCGGAAACGGGAGCCCCCATGACGGGGATCCCGGATTTTCAGAAATATGCGTCCGCACACAATAAAAGTGCGCTCGCGGACGCACTTCTTTGATTTTCGCGCCGTCCCGGTGCCGGGACAAAATCTTGCAAACGGTTGATTATAAAAATCATATAGGTAAATCAGGCGGAATGCCGCCCATGGGCACGGAAAATGCTAAGAACAAGGGTGAGGCGTCGCTCCCCATGTCGGAACGGCTGGGGTGAACATATTCGAGGGAACGCCGGATTCCGGCGTGGGGGCGGCGCTTCGATTCCGCCTATTCTTCCCGCAGAAACCGGGAGACGGCCGCCGCGGCCTGGTGCGCAAGCTCCGCGGCTTCCGCCCGCCCATCGAGCCACAGAATCTCCCCGTCGACCCGAAACCAGGAGAGCTGCCGCTTGGCGTAGCGGCGGCTCTCCTGCTGGGTCGATTCGATGGCCCGGTCGAGCCCGATCCGCCCCTGGAGGTATTCGGCCGCCTGCCGGTACCCGATCGCCCGGAAGGCCTGGCAGGAAGGGGGGCAGCGGTCGAGGAGTGCGCGGACTTCCTCGAGGAGGCCGCCCGCGAACATCCGCTCCACGCGCCGGTCGATCCTGGCATAGAGGAGCTCCCGGGGCAGGTCGATGCCGATCTTGAGCCGGCGGACCCCGGAGAAGGCGTCTCTGGGCCGGCTTTGCCACCACGTCATCGTCCTGCCGCTCAGGAGGTACACCTCGTAGGCGCGGATGATGCGGCCGGCGTCCTTGGCGCCGATCCTCGAGGCCGATTCCGGGTCCACCCGGGCCAGCGCGCGGTGGAGGACCTCCGGTCCCTTCCGGCCGATGACGCGTTTCATGCGCCGGCGCAGGGGGTCGCTTCTTTCGGGGCCATCGAAGAGCCCCTCGAAAAGGGCCTTCAGGTAGAATCCCGTCCCCCCGGCGACGACGGGGAGGTTCCCCCGGAGGCGGATCTCCCGGATCGCCGCGCGGGCCAGGCGCTGGTAGTCCCCGGCGGTGAATTCCTCGTGCGGCTCCCGGACGTCGATGAGGTGGTGGGGGATGCCGCGCCGGGCGGCGGGGGGGGTCTTGGCGGTGCCGACAGCCATATGCCTGTAGACCTGCAGGGCGTCGCAGCCGACGACCTCCCCTCCGAAGCGCAGCGCCAGCTCGAGTGCCAGGTCGCTTTTCCCCGCGGCGGTGGGGCCGACAACGGCGATGACCGGATCCTTGTCTGCCACGCCCTCACCCGAGTTCAAGGTAGTAGCGGAGGGAGGCGATCAGGAGGAGGAGCAGGGCCAGGGCCAGGATCCCCCGCGTCTGCGAACGCATCCGTTGCATGGTCTAGTACGCCTTCCGGATGTCCACTCCGGTGTAATAGGTTCTGAGGATATCCTCGTAGCTCCGGCCCGCCCGGGCCATGCCGTAGGCCCCGGTCTGGCACAGGCCGATCCCGTGGCCGTATCCCCGCCCGTTGAAGGTGAAGGTCTGGATCCGGCCGTCGGCGCCGAATTCGCGCCCGAGCGTGTATAACGTGTCCTTGAGGCCCAGCGCATTTCGGACTTTGTAGCCGTTGAGCAGCACCGATCTGCGGCTCCCCACCGCCCGCACCTCCACCACCCGCCCCGATTCCCCGATGCGGTGCGGCTCGAGATCCAGAAACGTCCCGATGTCGCCGGTGAGCGGCCGGAGCTTTTCCCCCACCGCGGAGCGCGTCGCGAGGGTCTCCCACGTCGCCGCGGGGGAGTGGCGGTCGCTCGAGGCGCCCGAAGGGCTCAGCTCGATCTCGAGGAAATCGATCCGGTCCGAGGGTCCGACGTGGAAGGTGATCTTTTCGGCCCCGATCATGCGGATGCTGTGGATGGGTGTCGCCTGCCCTTGATCCATGCGGAACAGGGCGGGGTCCGGCGCCAGCCGGAACTCGTGGGTACGGTTTCCGGACCGGATTCCGATGACGGAGTCGTCCCCGTCCTCCCGGCGGAGTCCGGTGAACACCCCCTTGCGCAGCGTCCCCGGCCGGGCCGTTTCGATCCAGCGCAGCAGGAGGGAGAGTGCGTCCCCCCGCCGGAGCCTGTCCTCCGGCCGCACGGTGTTGTCGGCGTTGGGGCGCCAGAGGCCGTTCTGCATCAGGTAGCTGAGGATGGCGCGCAGGGGGTCGCGCACCCGTTCCCCGTCCTTGATGTTGGCCATGTAGTAATCCATGTCGCCCGTCGAAATCCGCCGGGAGAGGGTGCCGGAACCGAAAAACGACTCGGCCGCGTAGAGGAGAAATCCCCCCCGGGTGGCGATGTCGACGCCGCGCGCCGCCTCCTCCGGCGGCGAACCGCCGATGGTCAGGACGGCCGCCCGGATCCAGTCCCTCATCTCGTCCCTTTCCGCGGGAGCGGCGAAATACCCGGGCGAGCGGGCTTCCCGGTCGGACGGCCCGATCCCCAGGACCCGGGCGAGTTCCAGGTTCCGGTTGGCCAGGTGCCCGTCGTCGGCCAGAAAAGGCTCCTCGAGCCCGTGGCGTCCCTCCAGCACGATCTCGCCCGGCCCGGGGCCGCTTTCGACCGCGCAGACCACGCTTTTCAGGTAGGGGACCGGCGCGGAGCCGTAGACCAGGGAGGCGTCCTCCGTGCGCCCGCCGCAGGTGGACATGAACATGGCGTCGATCAATCCGTCCTGGTAATAGATGGCGATCCCCGCGGTCCGGCGCACGATGTCGTTCGTCATCTCCCGCTCCCCGTTGACGCCGCCGTAGACCTGGGTCCGGGTGTCGTCGGTGAGGTCGAACCCCTGGGAGCGGTAGCGGCCCAGGTTCTTGAGGGCGTAGGTCCTGGCGGCGACCGCCTGCGCGGCCAGGGCGGCCGGTTCGGGATAGGTCGCGGGGTTCATCTCGGCCGGGACGACGCCGAAGAGGTATTCTTCCAGCCCCAGCTGGTTGACGAGCGTCATCCCGCCGCCTTCGGGGATGACGTCCAGGGCGCCCCGATACGGTTTCCCGTCCACGCACAGGAAATCGGCCCCTGACGAGGGGGTGATGAAGAACCCGGCCCGGCTCTTCAGCGACAGGTTGTCCGGGCTCGACAGGACCAGTTCCGCCCCGTTGCCGCCCCCCGGGCCCCCGCCCGACGGTTCGGCCCGGGTCAGGAACGCGTCCGGGTAGCCCGAGCGCGCCAGATGCTCGAGCAGCTCCCGTGCCTCCTCCCTGGCGGCAAAGAGGCCGACGCGCACCCGGTGGGCGCCCGTGGAGGCGTTGACCTGGACCGCCACGGGGACCTCCAGTTCACGCTCGAGGAGGGCGCCAAGTTCGGCCGCGCGATCGGCGCTCGACAGGGAAGCCACCTGGATCTGGTAAGCGGCGGTTGCGGGGGCGCCCCCCCCCTCGGTCCGGATGCGGATTTCACTCCCGACCCGCCACCGGGGAGCGTCCGGCGTCTTCTCCATCAGGTGGAATTCGGCCGATGAGGAGATGCGTAGTTCCTTCGCCCCGGTCTCGAGCCCGATGCGGATCAGGGGCCCCGGAGTCGCTTCCTCCGTCGGCGGGGCGATGGTGGCCACTTCCGGAAGGGGGGGGGCGGGCGGTTGCGCGCGGGGGGACTCGGCCGCCGGCGGAGCCCCGGGCTGTGCGGGGGGAGCCGGTCGGGTTCCCGGCCCCTGGACCGTGGCTTTCGGACCGCCGCATCCGGTCAGCAACAGGAGGAGCAGGACGCAGGGAGGGATCCCCGAAAGGGGGAGGAACCTGGAAAAGGGCAAGAGGGGACTCCTTGGAAGCGGGCGATGGATCATGGATCGACGATGAGGATCAGCTTGACCCCGATGCGGTCTCCCGGAAAGCCCTTGGGCAGCGGGGGGAACGGGTTGGATTCGATGACGGCGTTCAGGGCCGCCAGGTTCAGCGAATTGTTCCCGGAGGAGGCCACGATGCGGGCGTCGGCGAAACGACCCTCCTTGTCGATGTAAAAGACGATGGTCGTCTGCCCCTGGGAATTTTTGAGGTTGGAGGGTATGAACCACCTCCCCTTGACCCGCTCCACGATGATGTCCTTGTAGTTTCCGAGCGGAAAGCCCTTGGTGTCGAACAGGCCGACACCGGGGCTTTCGAGGGCGCTCGTCTCATCCTCGAAGACGCCCTCGGACGGTTTTCCGGCCCTGGGAGGCGTGGGGGGCGGGATCGAATCGGGGATCCGGCTCGGGGCCCGGTCGGCGGCCGAGGCGGCGGCCGGCGCCTTCCGGGGGGGGGGGCGGTCGGAGTTCCTGCCGCTGTCGGCATCGGGCCGGCCGTCATCCTCCTCGGTGGCCCGGAGGTTTTCGCCCGCGATCCTGGGTTCGCTGGTCCCCGACAGGACCGGGTTTTCCGGAAGGGAAACCTTCGGTTTGGGCGCTTCCCCGGGGGCCTTCGGCATGGGAGGCAGGTCGGCCAGGGCGGCGTTCAGGTCCCCGAACCGGACCCGGATGGGGGGGGCGCCGGCTCCCTCGTGGTCCCAATCGGGCAGATTCCGCTCGAGGGTCTCCGCCGAGGGCATCGCCATGCGCGCGGGGCTTTCGAGGATCGTGACCGTACGCCATTCCCGCTCGTCGCGGTCCTGATCCGACGGGCCCATGAGCACACGGAACGGCGTCCCCCGCCCCCCCTGCAGGATCTGCGGGAATTCTACGAGGAGCAGAAGCAGCAGGCCGTGCGCCAGGCCGCTGACGATCACCGAAGCGAGGGTTCGCCCGCTGGGTGCTCCCTTCCGGCTTCTGGATATGACATCGTCAAACATCGGATCGCTCCGCTCGCGGCGTTGTTTAAAGTATAGGAAAGGCTCCTAATCCCTGTCAATTTCATGGGCTTGGGCCGCTTCGGCCTTCTCGAGGATCACCAGCGCCAGCGAAAGCGCCCCCCGTCCCTCCGCGCCGGTGCATTCGACCGGCCCGAGCCCCCGGGCCGCGCGCAGAAAAGCGCGGAGCTCCAGCTGGAGCGGTTCCTGCCGTTCGGGGGTGATGGTGCGCCCCGCGATTTCGGGAATGGCGCTCCCCCCCTTGCGGTCGAGCTGGAACACCGACAGGTCCTGCCGCGTGTAATCGAGCGAGATGTATTCCTGCCGCTGAAAGAGGCGCAGCTTGCGGATCTTTTCCATCGAGACGCGGCTGGCGGTGATGTTGGCGACGCAGCCGTTCTCGAACCGGAGGCGGGTGTTGGCGATGTCGATCCGGCGGCTCAGGATGGCGATCCCCACCGCGCTGACCTCCGCCACGGGGGAGGGGACCAGCAGCCCGATGATGTCCAGGTCGTGGATCATCAGGTCGAGGATGACGTCGATATCGAGGCTGCGGGGGGAGAACAGCCCCATCCGGTGGGCCTCGAAGAAGCGCGGGTTGTGCACGATCCTGCGCAGCTCGATCACCGCCGGGTTGAAGCGCTCCAGGTGCCCGACCTGAAGGACCCGGCCGTTCTGCTCCGCCGTCCGGATGAGCAGGTCGGCCGCCTCGAGCGAGGGGGCGATCGGTTTCTCCACCAGGACGTGCACCCCCTCCCGCAGGAACTCGGCGCCGATTTCGGCGTGGAGCAGCGTGGGGGTGGCGATGCTCACGGCATCCACCCTGCCGAAGAGATCGCGGTGATGTGGGAAGACCGCCGTCCCCAGGGGGCGGGCCACGGCTTCCGCCCGGCCCGGGTGGGGATCGACGACGCCCACGAGCTCCGCTTCGGGGAGAGCGGCATAAACCCTGGCATGGTGCTGTCCCAGTGCCCCGACTCCCACAACTCCTACCCGAATCCTGTCCATGAAAATGCTCCTGGCAATGGATGATTGGCGGCCATGTGCGGTCCCGGTCACTCCGCCTCCGGCAGGGAGACGATGGCGATACCGTGCCGGTCCGCCGCGGCCACGACTTCTTCCCGGTCGAACAGAAGGGTGCGCCCGGCATCGATGCACAGGGCCGTGGCGCCGCACTCGGCCATGTTCCTGATGGTCTCGAGCCCGACGACGGGAAGGTCGAAGCGCATGTCCTGTCCGGGCTTGCTGACCTTGATCACGGTCAGGCTCGTCCTGTTTCCCAGCCGCCCCGCGCGCCGGATGACGGCATCCGTTCCCTCCATGGCCTCCACGGCGACCACGGCCCGGTCCCGGACCACGATGGTCTGCCCGATATCCATCGCGGCGATCCGCCGCGCCAGGGGCCGGCCGTAATCGACGTCCGCCTGTTCCGATGCGGTGAGAGGGCGCGACGTCAGGGTCCCGGCGGCGGGGAGGTGGGGTTCGAGCAGGATCGCACTGTTGACGAGGGCGATCCCGGCCTCCTCGAGCACCCTGGCGACTCCCCCGATCAGGGCGTCGGTGTTTTTCTGCCGGAGGCCGGCGAGCATGCGGATCATGGTCAGGTCGGGGAAGGAAGGGCCGAAGATCTGCGCGTGCCTGACCTGGCCGGCCATGATGGCCTTGCGGACCCCCGATTGCCTGAAGATCCGGATGAGAGTGCCCAGCTGCCCCAGCCCCAGCCAGTGAACGGGGTATCCGCACGATGCGATCTCCGGGTCGGCCTCTTCCCGGATGGCGGCGACGACCATGTCCAGGTCCCGCCTCCGGGCCGACTCCACGACCAGGAAGGGGAAGCGGCCGTTACCCGCGATCAGTCCGAATTTTTCCTTGGCGTCTGTCAACGGAGAGTCCCGGTTCCAAAGGCCTCAGCGGATGAATCCCCGCTCGGAGCTTTCGATGAAGGTGACCAGTAGCGCCACTTCGGGCGCCGACCACTCCTGTTCCCGCAATTTTGCCAGCGCTTCCCCCGTGTTCATCCGCGAGCGGAAGCAGATGCGGTATGCATGCTTCAGTTCGAGGATGGTCTCCGCGGAAAAGCCCTTGCGCTCGAGCCCGAGGGCGTTGATGCCGTAGATCCGGGCGTGGTTCCGTTCGCCCACCGTCTTGACGTAGGGGAGGGCGTCCCGGGTGACGACGGAAAAACCCCCGATGAAGGCGTGGGGGCCCACCCGGCAGAACTGGTGTACGGCGGAGAAGGCGCCCACGGTGGCGTGATCGCCGACGGTGACGTGACCGGCCAGGGTGGCGGCGTTGGCCATGATGACGCCGTCCCCCACCACGCAGTCGTGCGCCACGTGGCTGTAGGCCATGGCGAAGTTGCCGCTGCCGATCACCGTGACGCCGTGCCCCCCCCGTGTGCCCCGGTGGAGGCTGACGAATTCGCGGAAGACGTTGTCGTCCCCTATCCGGAGGAAGGTTTCCTCCCCCCGGTATTTCAGGTCCTGGGGGTCGGCGCCGACCGAACAGTGGCTGTAGAAGCGGCATCTCTCCCCCACGGTCGTGTGCCCGTGGATGACGACGTGGGAATCCAGGACGCAACCGGCCCCCAGGCGCGTCTGGGGGCCGAGGACACAGTAGGGGCCGATGAGGGCGTCGGGGGCGATGTCGCACGAACGGTCAACGATGGCTGTCGGGTGTATGGGCATGGCAATTCCGGCAAGAGGTGCCGGACTCTTCCGGTCCGGCGGCAAAACGGGAACCCGCGAACGGAATCAGGGGCGGTCCACGAGGGAGCAGGAAAGTTCCGCCTCGACCGCCAGGCCGCTTTCGACGAACGCCTGTCCCTTCATCCTGTAGTAGCGGTCCCTCTGTTTGAGGACGTTCACTTCAATTCGGAGCTGGTCTCCCGGAACGACGGGGTGACGGAACCGGCACTTGTCGATTCCCGAAAAGTACACCAGCCTGGACTCCCGGTCTGGGTGGTTTCCCAGCAGGAGCGCGACCCCGACCTGGGCGAGGGCCTCCACCAGCAGGACTCCGGGCATGACGGGATGATCCGGGAAGTGTCCCTGGAAGAAGGGCTCGTTGATGGTGACGTTCTTGAGCCCCACCATGTAGGTGGATCCGTCCGTTTCCAGAATCCGATCGACCAGCAGGAAGGGGTAGCGCTGGGGCAAAACCTTGAGGATGTCGCGAATATCCCTGACCGGGCCTCCGCTGTCCATGGCATTCTCCGATCGGCCTCCCCCCGATTGCCCTCCGCCGCTCGCGGGGGACGGGGGGAGGCCGGTTCCTTCATACGGCCGCCGCGCCCCTACTGCTTGGCGGGGATTTTGGGCGCGCTCGCCGGGTACGCCTGGTTATAGGCCTTCACGATGTCTTCCGTCACGTTCAGCGCGGGGTTTTCGGCGTTGATCCAGATGTCGCGCGCGGGGTTGTAGAGGAGAATCGCATCGAGACCACGGGCCTTGGCCACCGTCTCGACGACGGGCATCATCCGCTTGCCGATGGTGTTGGTCATGCGGTCCCGGCGGCTGTTGATGTCCCTCTGGGTGTCCTGCTGGAAACGCTGCAGCTCGGTGTCCTTGACCTCGGCCTGCCCTTCCAGTTCCAGCCGCGCCTCGTCGGTCAGCTTGGCGCCCTGGACGTTCAGCTTGGTCCGGAGGTTTTCCGCCTCCTGGCGCAGCCGATCCAGTTCGGAGTTTTTCGTTTCGATGAACTGCTGGATTTCGGCGTACATCTTGGCGCCCTCGTCGCAGGTGAGGATGGCCTGGTCCATATTGACCCAGGATATCTTGACCGGGGCGCCGGCGGCCGCGGCCGCCGGTGTGGGCGTCTGGGCCGCGGCCAGCGTCGGCAGCAGGAGCGCGGCAAAAAGGATTTTGAGTACTGATCGGCTCATGGAATCTGTTCTCCTTATCATTCAGCAGGGAAGGCCCTGGTGAATTATTTGAATGTCCCCAAAATGATTCCGGGCGGATTCGAAAACTGGCAATGTACTACAGTTCCCGCCGGCGACAAAGCGGAATCAGAAGCTGCGGCCTACGGTGAACTTGATGTCTTTTTTCGGTTCATTGATCCTAAACGTGCCGTTGGTGGTGGTGATCCATTCGTCGAGCCGCTGCGGGTTGTAGGCGAAGATCAGCCGGAACGGGGCGCTGACCACGGGGAGGACGAACTGCACCTCCAGCCCCGTCGATCCGCGCAGCGTGTCGTTGGTCGATCCGATGATGTCCACGCTGCTGGCGCCGAAGTCCCCGAGCGACTCCTTGCGGCTGGCCCGGGCCAGGCCCAGGTCGTAGAAGGCCGCGATCGACAGCGGGCCGGCCACGGGGATACGGTATTCGAAGTTCAGGATCCCGACCGTGTCTCCGCCCACGGCGAAAGGCTGCGACTGCACCGTCTTGGGCAGTCCCGTGTTCAGGTCGATGATCGGGTTGCCCATGGGGTCGAACTGCCGGGTCGAGGTGACAGCGATGGGGCTGATCGAACGGATGTCGAAACCGCGGACGGTGTTTTCCCCTCCGATGAAGAAACGGTCGAAGAAGGGGACGCTCGAGTCGCCGTACGACTGGATGTACTGGAACTGGGCGTTGAGGGCGAAGACGTTGCGCCCGCCGCTCAGCCACCGGTCGGTGATGAAATGCCGGTATTCCACAACGGGGCGGATCATGTTGAAATCCCCCCCCAGGATGCCCCCGGCGATGGCCGTGGACAACCGGAACTCGGTGCCGCGCGTGGCGTTGAAATAGGCGTTGACGGAGCTGTAACGCACGAACGGGGAGATCTCGCTCCGGATGATGCCTTCCAGCGCGTCGTCCGCGTCCCCCGAGGAATATCCCATAAACTGCCCCAGCGCGAAGGTCTCGAAACCGGGCGCGATGTTGCTGACGCCGATGTTCTGAAAGGTGTAGCCGGTCCCCACGGTCCAGAACGAGCGGGAGAGGCGCCGGTCCAGGGAAATCTGGGCGCCCGTCATCTTCTGGGTGAAGAGCTCCTCCGCCTCTCCCGAATAATCGGTCAGCCCGAAAGTGGAGTAGGTGTCGTAGCGGTAGCGCTGGTTGAAAAGCGACAGGCTCATCCTCCAGCGGGAGTCGAAGAGGTAAGGCTCGACGAAGGAGAACACATAGTTGGTCTGGCGCGTCCCCCCGACGATGCTCACCTCGATCGATTCCCCCCGCCCAAGGAAATTGTTGGTCGAATAATTGAGCCCGATGAAGCTGCCGGAGATGCCGCTGACGCCGCCGGTGAACCCGATCGACTGCTGGCTCTTTTCCTTCACGGTCACGTCGACGTCGACCGACCCGGCTTTCTCGTCCGGTTTGACCTGGTAGTCGCTCTCCTCGATCCGGTCGAAGAATCCCAGCTGGTTCAGGCGGAGGATCGAGTTGTCCAGCGCGGCGCTGCTGAAGACTTTCCCCTCCTCCAGGATGAATTCCCGGCGCATGACCTTGTCCCGCGTTTTGGTGTTTCCGAGAAAATTGATCCGCCGGACGAAGAACCCCTTGTCGGGCTGCATGGTCAGGGTCAGGTCGTAGGTTTTGTTGGCGTTGTCGTAGTCCGCCTCGGGGATGTAGGAAAAATTGATGTGCCCGAGGTTGCCGTAGAGTTTCTTGATCTCGTCCAGGGTGTCCCGGATCTTCTTGAAGTTGACGACGTCTCCGCTCTTCATATCGAAGGCGGCCGCGAGCCCTTCGCAGCTGAGGATGCCGCACTCCTTCAGTTCGAGCTTCCCCAGCCGGAACTGGTCCCCGGCGTCGATGGGGATTTCGATGAAAAACTGCTCGCGCGTCTTTCTCAGCAGAGGGAGGATGCCGCGGGGGCCTTCGAAGATCCGGACGATGGGGGTCCCCACCTGGATCTGCATGTATCCATGTTCCTGGTAAAACGCCTTCAGGTTCGTCTCGATGTCGTATTCCAGCTTTTCCCGGTGGTATTTGTCGGTCCCCTTGAACAGGGTGATCATGTTGCGTTCCTTGGTGAGCTCGAGGGCGTTTTTGAGCTTCTTGTCGCTGAAGACCTTGTCCCCGGTGAAGCGGATCTCGCCGATGCGGACGTTGGCCCCCTCGTCGACGATGAAGCGCACCCGCACGCTGTACGGAGGTATGGTCTCGACATCGGAACGGACCGAGCCCAGCGGCTTGCCGTTCTGCAGCAGAAGGTCCCGCAGGACGCGTTCGGCCATCTTGATCTTGACGGGGTCGTACTGGCTGTCCACGGTGAGCCCGAGCTTCTTTTCCTTGAAGGCCTCCAGGATGTCGGATTCGGTGAAGGACTTGTTCCCGGCATACTCTATGGAGCGGACGAGAGGCTTTTCCTTGACGATGAAGGTGACGATTTTCCCGATGTCCCCGTCCTTTTCCTGCACTTCCAGGTTTTCGAAGTAATTGGTCCGGTACAGGGAGCGCAGGTCGAACTCCACCCGCGCCGCGGCGAAGGGCTCTCCCGGCCGGGTTTGAATGATCGAGGCGCGGATCGTGTCTTCGGGAATCCGCCGGTTGCCCCGGATGTCCACCCGCTCGACCGTCGTCACGTCGGCGGTCTGCTGCCCGTAGGCCGCGAGACCCAACAAAAGGAACCCGACGATGCAGATCCCGCACTTAGCCGTTCTAGCCATCCATCCTCCGCCGCGTGGAAGTCCCCCGTATGTTCAGACCCCCTATCTTAGATAAAACGGCGCCCGAAATCCAGTATCAGTGCCTCCGGTCTCCGTTTCCCGCACCGGTACCCGTGCGGACCGGATCCCTGCCTATAGACTCCACTTGCGGCCCGGCGTTCAATTATTTTTCGGACCGGAGGCTTCAGAGTTTCCAGGCGGCGGCGGCGGGGCGGCCGGCGGGGACAAAGTGGAGGGCGTCGTCGATGAGGACGATTTCAATGGCGGAACCCGCCCCGATGCGGTTGCGGATGAGGGCTTCCGCAAGCGGGTCCTCGATGTATTTCCGGATCGCCCGGCCGAGCGGGCGGGCCCCGTAGGTGCGGTCGCGGCAGGTCTGCTCCACGATCCATCTCCTGGCTTCGGGCCGGAGAGCGATGGAGAGCCCCTTCCGGGTGAGGGCCTCGTTGGTCGTCCCGATCAGCAGGTCGACGATCCTTTCCAGGTCGTCGTCCCCGAGCGGGTCGAAGAAGAGGATTTCGTCGATCCGGTTCAGGAATTCAGGGTTGAAGACGCGCCGGACCTCGTCGTGGATCCGGTCCTCGGTTCTCCGCAGGAGGCCGTCGTCCCCCGCGCGGAAGCCCACGGGCCCCCCTTTTTCGAGCAGCCGCGCCCCGATATTCGAGGTCATGATGATGAGGGTGTTTTTGAAATCGACCGTGTTGCCGTGCGAATCGGTCAGCCGGCCGTCCTCGAAGACCTGCAGCATGATGTTCGAAACGTCCGGGTGGGCCTTTTCCATCTCGTCCAGCAGCAGGACCGAGTAAGGGTGGCGTTTGATCCTCTCGGTCAGCTGGCCGCCCTCCTCGTGCCCTACGTATCCCGGCGGGGAGCCGATCAGGCGGGATACGGAATGCTTTTCCATGTATTCGGACATGTCCAGACGGACCATGGAGCTTTCGCTGCCGAACAGGAAGGCGGCCAGGGCCCGGGCAGTTTCGGTTTTCCCCACGCCCGTGGGGCCGAGAAACAGGAACGACCCCACCGGGCGTCCGGGCGATTTCAGCCCGGCCCGCGAGCGCCGGATGGCCCGGGACAGGGCGTTGATGGCGCGGTCCTGGCTGATGACGCGCCGGTGGAGTTCTTCCTCCATCCGCAGCAGCCGGGTGCCCTCCTCCTCCCGGATGGCGGAGACGGGTATCCCCGTCCACCGGGCGACGACCTGTTCGATGTCTCCCCGGGTCACCTCCGGGGGCGGGATGGTCCGGATCTGCCAGCTTTCCCGGAAGATCCGCATCCCCTCCCCCTCAGGGCTTCCGGCGCGCGCTCCCACGGGCGATTCCTCCCGGGGCGCCGGATCGGTCCGCAGCTTGACCCGCGCGCCCGCTTCGTCGATGACGTCGATGGCCTTGTCGGGCAGGAAACGGTCGGAGATGTAGCGGCTGGAGAGGTATACGGCGGTTTCGAGCGCCTCTTCCGTGTACTGGAGCCCGTGAAAGGATTCGTACCTGTCCCGGATCCCCCTGAGGATGCCGACGGTTTCCTCCTCCGAAGGGGGCGCCACCCTGACCGATTGGAAACGGCGTTCCAGCGACCGGTCCTTTTCGATCGAGCGTGCGTATTCGCGGGGGGTGGTCGACCCGATGCACTGGATCTCCCCCCGGGACAGCGCCGGCTTCAGGATGTTGGCGGCGTCGAGCGAGCCTTCTGCCGAGCCCGCCCCCATCAGGGTGTGCACTTCGTCGACGAAGACGATGAACTCCCGGTTCTCGGCCAGTTCCTTGAGGATGACCTTCATCCGCTCCTCGAACTGGCCGCGGTATTTCGTGCCGGCCACCACCAGCGACAGGTCCAGGGCGAGGATTTTCTTGTCCCGGAGCCCGCGCGGTACCCGGCCCGACGCCATCCTCTGCGCCAGGCCCTCGACGATGGCCGTTTTCCCGACGCCCGGCTCCCCGATCAGTACCGGGTTGTTCTTGGTGCGCCGGCACAGGATCTGGATCATCCGCTCGATTTCCTCCTCCCGGCCGATGAGGGGATCGAGGCGATCCGCTTCGGCGGCCTCGGTCAGGTCGCGGGAGAATTCCGTCAGGGTGAGCGGCTCCCGGGGGCGGGGGGGCGCCTGCCGCTCGGCGCCGGTCCGGATGAGCTCCTCGCGGATCAGGCCCGGGCGCAGGCCGCGCTCGCGCAGGATCTCGGCCGCCACCGAGCGCTCCTCGGCCAGAAGCCCCAGCAGAAGATGCTCGGTCCCGATATGCCGGTGGGCGAGGGTTTCCGATTCCTCCGCCGCGATCTGGAGCACCCGCTTGCTTTCTTCCGAGAAGGGGAGGTCCACCGAGGTCGAGACCCGGTCGCGCACCAGGGTGCGCCCCTCGATTTCCTTCCGGAGGTCCTGGAGGGTGGATTCGGGGCCCGGGAGGAAGCGGCTGGTAAGGCCTTTGTCCTCGCGGATGAGGCCCAACAGAAGATGCTCCGTTTCGATGCGGGGGCTGCCGAACTGGCTGGCCTCGTAGCGCGCGAAAAAGATGACCCTTCGGGCCTTTTCGGTGTATTTCTCGAACATAGACGCCTACCCCCGACGTCCGCCCGTTTTCCGGTGGCTATGGATCATTATACGGACAGACCGCGGCAACCGCAAACGGATTGAGGCGGGCGGGGGCCCTAACTGTCCGTCAGTACTCCGTTTTCCAGGCGGCAGCGGCGGGAGCAGACATCGGCCAGGCGCTCGTTGTGAGTGGCGACGAGGGACGTCAGCCCGTGCCTTTCATGAAGCGCCAGAAGGAGGTCGGCCATCGCCAGGCCCGTGTGGGGGTCCAGGTTGCCCGTCGGTTCGTCGGCCAGCAGGAGGCGCGGCCGTCCGACGAGGGCGCGCGCCAGCGCCACCCGCTGCTGCTCCCCCCCGGAGAGTTCCCCCGGACGGTGGCGGAGGCGTTCCTCGAGCCCCACTTCCCGGAGCAGCTCCCCGGCGGCGCCGGCCGCCTCCCCCGGGGGTGTCCCGCGGAGCAGGAGCGGCATCGAGACGTTTTCGAGCGCCGTGAATTCGGGCAGGAGGTGGTGGAACTGGAAGACGAAGCCTATGGTCCGGTTCCGGAAGGCGGCCAGGGCGTTCGCCGCGAGCCCCGTGATCTCCCCGTCCAGGACCCGGACCGTCCCCCGGTCCGGCCGGTCCATTCCGCCCACGAGGTGCAGCAGGGTGCTCTTGCCCGATCCGGAGGCCCCGGTCACGGCGACCATCTCCCCCGTCTCCACCGTCAGGGAGAGTCCCGACAGGATCTCGAGGCGTCCCGCTCCCGAGGGGTAGCTCTTGTGGAGGTCGCGGGCCTCGAGCAGCCTACTCATAGCGCAGCGCCTCCACCGGATCCATTTTCGACGCGCTGCGCGCCGGGTAGATCGTGGCCAGGAAGCTGATGGCTATGGCCGTGGCCGCGATAAGGGCGACGTCCCACGCCCGGACGTGAAAGGGGACGTAGGGGATGCTGTAGATGGCGGCCTCCAGCCGGATCAGCCGGAAATGGTCCAGCATCCAGCTCGCCAGGACACCCAGCACGCTCCCCAGGGCGGTCCCCGTCACCCCTATGATGAGGCCCTGGAACCGGAAAACGCGCTGGATGTTGTCGGCCGTGGCCCCCATCGCGGCGAGGATGGCGATGTCGCGCTGCTTTTCGAGCACCATCATGATGAGGGTGGTCACGATGTTGAGCGAGGCGACGAAAACGATCAGCCCGATGGTGATGAACAGGGCGATCTTTTCCAGCTTGAGCGCGGAAAAGAGCGGCCGGTTGAGCTCGATCCAGGTCGAGGTCGCGTACTCGTCCCCCGCCCGGCGGCGGATCGTGTCCGCCATCGTTTCGGCGCTGTCGAGATCCCCGATCCCGAACTGGACAAGGAGGGCGGAGCCGGGGGAGTGGGCGAACAGCCGGCGCGCGGCGTCTATATGGACATAGGCCCAGTTGGCGTCGATGTCCCAGAGGCCGGAATCGAACACCCCGGCCACCTTCAGGGTCTTTTCGGAAACCGTCATCCCGAACGGCGTCAGCCGCCCCAGGGGGTTGAAGACGCGCAGCGTATCCCCCGCACCCACCTGGAGTGTACGCGCCATTTCCTTGCCGATGAAGATCCTGTCGGGCGGGGGCGTCCCCCCGTCGTCGGGGCTGGCCGCCGGGCGGTCCAGGGCGCGCGCGTCATCCCCCAGGATGCGGGCGAAGAATTCGGAAACGGCCGCTTCCCGCTCGGGGTCCACCCCCTTGAGCGCCGCCCCCTGGTTGGAGTAGGCGCTCGAGACGAGCACCTGCTTGAGGATGGCGGGGGCGCTCGCGGTCACCCCGTCGATGCGGCCGATCCGGGCGAGCACGGCATCGGGGTCGGCGATGGGCATGCCGTCGATCCGGAAGAGGTTGACGGCCGGGGTGGCGCCCAGGATCTTGTTCTGGATATCTTCCTTGAACCCGGTGGAGAGGGCCAGGGCGATGACGAGGGCCATCACTCCGGCCGCAATCCCCGCCACGGACAGGACCGAGATCACGGAAATCAGGGTCTGTTTCCGTTTTTCCCTCAGGTACCGCAGGGCGATGAACAGTTCGAACTTCATAGGCCGCGCCCTCGGGTTGTGGCGGACGCCCGCCTCCCGGTCCTCATCGGCACGCCGTCACTCTTCGGCCGCCGGTTCCGGCCTCAAAAGCGGGAACAGGATGACGTCGCGGATTGACGGGGAGCCGGTCAGGACCATGGCCAGGCGGTCGATGCCGATTCCTTCGCCCGCCGTGGGAGGCATCCCGTAGCCGAGGGCGCGGACGTAATCCTGGTCCATGTCGTGGGCTTCCTCGTCGCCGCGGTCGCGCGCGAGCAGCTGCTCCTCGAACCGCGCCTTCTGTTCGGCCGGGTCGTTCAGCTCCGAATAGGCGTTGGCGATTTCCATGCCGGCGATATAGAGCTCGAAGCGCTCTGCCGTGGAGCTGTCGCCCGGCTTGGTCTTCGACAGCGGGGAGACCTCCGCGGGGTGGTCGTAAACGATCGTCGGCTGGATCAGGTGTTCCTCCGCCACCGTTTCGAACAGGAGGGCCGTCAGTTTTCCCGGGCCGTCGGAGGGGGCGAACCGGGCGCCGACCGCTTCCGCGAGCGCCCGCAGCCTGTCGACCGATTGAAGGTCGACCTCGGTGACGGCGGGGACGGATGCGGGCCAGAACCTGAAGATCGCCTCCTTCATCGTCAGCCGCTGCCAGCGGTCGAAATCGAGCACATGCTCCCCGTACCGGACCTGGCGCGAGCCGGTCACGGTTTCGGCGATACGTGTGATCATCTCCTCGGACATGTCCATCAGGTCGTTGTAGTCGCTGTAGGCCTGGTAGAACTCCAGCATGGTGAACTCGGGGTTGTGGTGCGAGGAGATCCCCTCGTTCCGGAAGATCCGGCTCAGTTCGTAAACCCTGGGGATGCCCCCCACGATGAGGCGCTTGAGGTAAAGCTCCAGGGCGATGCGGAGGTAGAGATCGATGTCCAGGGCGTTGTGATGCGTCCGGAACGGGCGCGCCAGCGCCCCCCCCGCGATGGTCTGCAGCACCGGCGTTTCCACCTCCATGTATCCCCGGCCGTCGAGGTAGCGGCGGATCTCGCGGATGATGGCGCTGCGCTTGACGAAGACCTCGCGGACCCCGGGATTCATGATGAGGTCGACGTAGCGCTGGCGGAACCGGGTCTCCACGTCGGTCAGCCCGTGCCACTTTTCGGGCAGGGGCTGCAGGTTCTTGGACAGGTGGAAGACCTGGGTGGCCAGCAGCGTCAGTTCGCCCGTGCGGGTGCGGAAGACGGTTCCGGCCGCCCCGATGATGTCGCCGAGGTCGAACAGCCGGAAGAGCTCGAACATCTCCTCTCCCGCCGTGTCACGGCGGACGTACACCTGAACGCGCTGCTCGCCTTCGGCGAGGTCCAGGAATCCCGCCTTGCCGTGAGGGCGCAGGGACAGGATGCGGCCGCAGATCCGGACCGGTTCCTTTCTTTCCTCGAGCCCGGCGGCGTCCAGGGGATCGAAGGCCGCGCGCAGCTGCCCCAGGGTGTGGGTGTACTCGAACCGGTGCGGATAGGGATCGTATCCCAGGCGCTTGAGCTCCGCCAGCTTGAAGCGGCGCTGCTCGAGGAGATTAGTCTGGTTTTCCATGGTTTGCCAGCCCCCCGGTGTTCAGTTGGTTCTTGATGCTGTCGAGGATCCCGTTCACGAACTGGGCGGATTCCTGGGTGGAAAACTTCTTGGCGATTTCCAGCGCTTCGTTGATGATGACGGTGTTCGGGGTCGTGCCTCCCGAGAGGAATTCGTAGACCGCCAGCCGCAGGACGTTCCGGTCCACGGCCGCCATCCGGACCAGGCGCCAGTTTTTGGCGTGACCCTGGATCACCCCGTCGATTTCGTCCACCCGGCCGAGGGTCCCCGTGAACAGCTGTTCGGCGAATTCGCGCACCCTTTTCGGGTGGTCGTTCATCGTCCAGTAGCTGCGCAGGATCTCCCCGGGGGTGTGCCTGCCCACATCCCGTTCGTAAAGCATCTGAAGCGCGCACTCGCGCGCCACTCTCCGATGTCCCATGAATCCACCGCCCGGGGAAAATTGCCGCTCCGGCCGCGGCTACAGCTGCTTCAGCACCTGGACCATCTCGATGGCGGCAGCGGCCGCATCGAACCCCTTGTTCCCGGTCTTCAGCCCGGCCCGGTCCACCGCCTGTTCCATCGTGTTGCAGGTCAGGATCCCGTTGATCACCGGGACCTCGGCTTCCAGCCCGATGGAGCCCAGCTCCTTGGTGACCGTCGACGAGAGGTGGTCGAAATGCGGGGTTTCCCCCCGGAGGAGGGCGCCGAGGCAGATCACGGCGTCGTATTTCCCGGAAAGCGCCAGCTTCCGGGCGACCGGCGGGACCTCGAAACTCCCCGGGACCCACACCACGCTGATATCGTCGGGCGCGGCCCCGTGGCGTTCCAGCGCGTCGAGCGCGCCCGAAAGCAGACGGTCGCTGATGAAAGAATTGAAGCGGCTGATCACGACCGCAAAACGACTTCCTTTTGCGTCGAGTGTTCCCTGGATGATTCTGGCCATCGCCGTTGTCTCCCTTGTCTAGGATACGCCGCGGCCGGACACGCGCCATCCACGCCCGGCCCGCGGCCGCGGGATTCAATTCTGCAAGAGAGAGCGCTTGATTACAAGCCCAAACCCGCCTTGCGCCGGCGCAGTCTCCCGAGCAGACGGAAGAAATCGCGCACGCTCCGGCCGCCGGAGTAAACGGGTCTGCCGAGGCGCGCGGACAGGTCGCGCAGCGTGAGGTCGTCGAGCAGCTTTCCGTCCGGGACGGAGAGCGCCTCCCCGGGGACGATCACCCAATCGCCCGGGTCCCGGCCGGCCAGGGCCTCCAGGATGTCGCGGCCGGCGAGCAGCCCGGCGACGGTGATCCGGCTTCCCATGTAGCGGTTCGGGGCGGAGAGGACCCGGAGCTTCATCCCGGAACGGCGGTTCCAGCGCCCGATGCATCTCTCGAGGAGGGGGAAGAAAAGGGCGCCCGTCACCAGGGTGCCACGCAGCGGGGGCGCCGGGCGGCGCCGGCGCGCCATGGCGGTTTCGAAATCGTCCAGGAAGGTGCGGACCATCCCGATGCCGTCCTCGATCTGGGCGAAGTCGCCGTAATGCTCCGATTCCGGCACGGGCGCCCCCCCCTGGAGGTAGAATTCGTCGGCGAGGAAGGCGAAGGGGCTCCCGGTCTCCGCGCGAAACCCCTCCTGCCAGCCGGAGACCTCCGCGATCACGGCGCGGGCGTATTCGGGCGTCACCCCCCTCAGGCGGGTACGAGGGGGGCCGTGGTCGGACAACCCCACCGGGACGATGGCCACGGATCGCACCCCGGGGTGGAGGGCGTAGAGGGCGGACACGGTCTGCTTCAGCCGGGGGCCGTCGTTGATCCCCGGCATCAGCACGATCTGGGCGTGGAGCCGGATGCCGCCCCGGAGGAGTCTCTGCATCTTCCCGAAAAGGTCGTCGGGCCGTCTCCGTCCCAGGATCCGGGCGCGCAGGAGCGGATCGGAGGCGTGCACGGAAACGTACAGGGGGGACAGCCGCTCCTCGATGATGCGGCCGAGGTCCTGCCGCGTGGTGTTGGTCAGGGTGATGTAGTTGCCGTGCAGGAAGGAGAGCCGGAAGTCGTCGTCCTTGAGCACGAGCGCCGGCCGGGCGCCGGGGGGGAGCTGGTCGACGAAGCAGAACAGGCAGGCGTTCTGGCAGGTGCGGGTCTCGAATTCCTCGAGGGTGAGGCCCGGAAAGGGGTTGGCCTCGAGGTCGATGGCGCGGAGCCGGCGGTCCCCGTCGGGGGTCAGGACGCACAGTTCGGCCGCCTCCCCGGCGAGATGGAACCTGAGGGCCAGTTCGTCCGGTGTTTCGTGCCCGTCGACGGCCAGGATCCGGTCCCCCGGCCTGAGTCCCGCGCTTTCCGCGGCCGAACCGCGGGCCACCTCAAGAATTCTGACCCCTCTGGCCTTCATTGTCGGTTTCCTGGTAGGAAGCGATGATCTTGATCGATTTGGAGGCGTAATGCAGGCCCGAAGCCACCGTGAGGGCCAGCGTGGCGTACACCACCAGGGGGAAGATCGCGGCGGCGGGGCGCAGGTCGAAATTGGCCAGCATGCATACGGCCACGACCAGGAGCTGGACGGCGGTGGTGCATTTGCCGAGGAAGCTGGGCGGAAACTGGGAATGGCTCGTCTGCATGTGGATGACGAGCACCGACACGGCGATCAGCACGTCGCGGCCGATGGTCAGGATCGTCAGCCAGGTCGGGATGTGGAGCGCCAGCGGCACCGAGGGGATCGTCAGCGTGATGAAGGCGGCCGTCAGCAGGATCTTGTCCGCCATGGGATCCAGGTAGGAGCCCAGGACCGTTTTCTGCTGCAGCTTCCGGGCCAGCAGCCCGTCCAGCCCGTCGGTGACGGCGGCCAGGAGGAAAACCACCGTGGCCGCCTTCGGGTGATCGTAGATCAGCAGGATCACGAAACAGGGGACGAACAGCATCCTCAGAATGGTCAACTGGTTGGCGTAGGTCAGAAGCAAGCGCGGACTCCTTTGAACGAACGGTCCCTCCGACGGGTACACCCGTGTGCCGCCCTATCTTATCAGGAATCGTGCCAATTGTTGAATAGATGCAGCGGGCCGCCGATAAGGATAGGGGAGGAAGAGCGATGTCGCTGTCCGGAAGACTGAAAACGATGGACCTGCCCGAGGTCCTGCAGTGGGTGGCGGTCGGCAGGAAGACCGGCACCCTTTCCCTGGTGAGGGACAAGACCAAGGTCTATATCTATTTCCGGGACGGGGACATCATCTCCTCCAGTTCCAACGATCCCACCAAGCAGCTAGGGCAGTTTCTGCTCTTCCAGGGGAAGGTGACCGAGCCGGAACTCAAGCGCGCGTTCGAGCTGCACCTGCGCTCGCGCGTCATGCTGGGCAAGATTTTGGTCCAGGAGAACCTCGTCGCGCAACCGGATGTCGAGGCCGCCCTGAAGGCGCGGACGGCCGAGGTGATTTACGACCTGTTCCTATGGGACGACGGTTACTTCCACTTCACCTCCGGGGGATACAACCTCGACCGGCTGATCCAGATCAAGGTGGACATCCACACCCTCATGTTCGAGGGGGTCCGGCGGAAGGACGAGTGGGCCCGCATCCGCTCGGTGTTTCCCGGCAACCACATCGTTCTGACGCTCCGCGCCGGCGTGGATCTCAAGGCGCAGACCCTCACCCCGCTGCAGAAGAAGCTGGCCTACCTCCTGACCCTGAAGAAACCGATCTCGGAGATCATCCTGGAACTGCACGGTTCCGATTTCCTGGTCAACTTCGAGCTGTTCCAGCTGTACGAGAAGGGGATCGTGGAGGTGCTGGAGTCGATCCCGGCCCCCATGGAGGCAGAGAGCCCCGCCCGGCTCTTCAACAAGGGGCTGGAGCTGATGCAGAGCCGGAACTTCCGCGAGGCGATCGCGGCGTTCCAGGAGGTGCTCCGGCTTGACCCGCAGAACGCCTGGGCCTCGGAGCAGATCGACCGGGCGGAAACCGCCCTGTGCCAGGAATACTACCGGACCGTCATGCCCCCGGCCAAGGTCCCCTGCTTCCTGGTGTCGGACGACGCCCTGCCCGGGTACCATCTCTCCCACGAGGAGGGGTTCATCGCCTCCCGCATCAATGGGACGTGGGACGTCAAATCGATCGTGATGCTGTCGCCCCTGAGGGAGATCGAGATCCTGGAGGCTCTCGACCGGATGTTGAAACTGGAGCTGATCGCGCTCCGGTGACGGTGCGGGCGCGGAAAACCGGAGAGCCGTCGGGTTCCCCGCGCCCGCACTCCGGCTACTCCGACGGGATGCGGAACTTCATGCCCGCCATGAAGTTCAACCGCAGGGCGGGGTAGCCCAGGTTTTCCTCGTACTTCCGGTTCAGCAGGTTGTTGAGCCTGCCGTAGACCTCCACCCCCCGGAGGAGGCGGTAGGCAAAGCCCGCATCGGCCCTCACATAGCCGGGATTGGCGAAAAACGGCTGCCCGAACGCCGGCTCCACGTCGAGCGTTTCCCCCCGGATGTAGGCGGTGGTGTTCAGCGTCAGCCGCCGGTGGTTCCAGGTGACGCCGTAGCTGCCGGAATGGCGGGGGCGGCGCAGGAGCGGCTGCCCCACGGTATAGGGGGCGTTGGCCTCGGAGCTCCCTTCCAGCGCCAGGATATCCGTGTCCAGGAAGGTGTAGGCCCCGGTGAGCTCGAGCGAATGGACCGGGCGCACCCGCAGGGTGAACTCCAGTCCCTGCGCCCTGGAATTCTTCAGGTTGTCCGAGGTGTAGTCGCTCAGGTTGGCGACCGACCCGCCCAGGGTGACGATCTGATCCCGGAACCGGTTCAGGAAATAGGTGACGTCCACGATCGCCCTGGAATCGAAAAGCGCCTGTTCCACCCCGGCGTCGAAACTGATGTTGCGCTCGGGCTTGAGCCCGGGGTTGTCGGTGAAGGCGAGCTCGAACCCGTCCGGCGGCCGGATTCCGGTGCCGAAGCTTCCATGAAGCCGCGTGGAGCCGAAGGCGCCCTCCCCCCCGTCCTCGCGCGCGATGTAGGCGGCCGAAACGCGCGGGTTCGCCTGGACCACGGTGGACGCGGGGATGGCGGGGCGGGTCCAGCCGTCGGAGGGGATCCGGCTGGTCCGGAGGTGATCGATGCGCAACCCCCCGATCAGGTGCAGCCGGCCGGTGGGGCTCCAGCGCCCTTCGGCGAAGTAGGCCAGGCTGGTGCGGGGCAGGAGAAAGGGGGCGAACTGGTCGTCGGTGATGTAGGAGTGTTTCGTCTGTTCCCGGTTGAATTCGAAGCCCGCCGCCAGGGAGGCCGTGTCGGCGAGCACGATCTCGGTGCGGGTGTTGAACAGGCCGCGCAGGTTGTCCGCCCCGTAATCGCCCCAGGTGGAGATGTAGTACAGGTCGTTGGTGGTGAGGCTCACGCCGGTGACCTGCCGCACGCGGGAGGAGAACTGTTCGGTGTGGCCCAGCCGGTACCCGAACAGGTTCTGCTTGCCGCGCGAGACGGTGTCGACCGTGTGACCGGGGTTGGTCCCCCCGGGGTCGCTGCCGTAGGCGCCCGGGGCGCCGGCGTCGTTGGCGTTGCCGAAAAAGCTGAATTCCAGCTGCCGCCGGTTGCCCTGCCGGTAGCCCAGGTTGAGGAAGGCGCTCTGGTTACGGTAATGGTCGTTGGCGACCACCCCGTCGGAATCGAGCCGGGAGAGGTTGTAGGCCCAGCTGAACCCTCCCGCCAGTCCGCTCCCGCCGGTGGCGAAGCGGCGCGTGGAGTAGCTCCCCCCCTCGGCCAGGGCGGTGAATTCGGGTGCTCCCTCCCCGCGGCGGCTGACGATGTTGATGACGCCCGTGACGGCGTTGGCGCCGTACAGGGCGCTCTGGGGGCCGCGGGTGATTTCCACACGCTCGATGCCGTCGGCCGGAAGGGAGGCCATATCCATCCCCCCCCCGAAATCGTTCATCGGGACGCCGTCCACCATCACCGAGTTGTACTTGGACTCCCCGCCGCGGATGAAGACCCCGGTCACCCCGCCGCGGCGGCCGGTCTGGCTGACTTCGACCCCGGGGATGCCGCGCAGGGTTTCGTAGGCGTTCTGCGCCGCCCGGTCCTCCAGTTCACGGCCGGTCACCAGGCTGACCGAGGAGCCGAGCTGGGGGAGCAGCGCGCCTCCGAGGCTGGAGGAGACCACCACCTGTGTCGTCATGGCGCTCAGCTTGAGCCGGAGGTTGCGGGTTTCGGTCCCGTCGCCGGCGACGGCGGCCTCGACCGGTGCCGCTGCCAGCCCGGGCGCTTCGGCCGTCAGCCGGTAATTCCCGTCGTCGAGGTTCTCGAACCGGTAGGCCCCCTCGGCGTCCGTCTGCCGCTCCCCTACGACGACGAGGGAGCGGAGGATACTGACCCGGGCGTCGGGCACGGCTTTGCCGTCGGGGTCGGTGACGATGCCGGTGAGCGTTCCCGCCGCCAGTGCGGCCGGGAGAGCCAGGGCGATCAGGATGGCAATAAAGAGCAGTTTATGAAGTCGCATAGGATGTTTCCTCTTCAATGACGGGGAGGACCTCGACCCGGGAGCCCGTCAGGCTACGGATCGAAAAGTCCAGACCGAATATTTGTTGGAGATGTTCCCGCGTCAGCGCCTCCCCGACGCTCCCCTGATAGAGGACCCGTCCCTTCGTCATCAGGATGATGCGGTCGCAGAAGGCGCCCAGGAGGTTGATTTCGTGCGACACCACCAGGGTGGCGAGGTTCTGTTCGCGGGTGATGCGCTGCACGAGCCGCATCAGTTCCACCTGGTAGTTGATGTCCAGGTTCGCCGTGACCTCGTCCAGGAGCAGGATCGGGGTCCGCTGCGCCAGCGCGCGCGCCAGCAGCAGCCGCTGCTTTTCCCCCCCGGAGATTTCCGTGACGCGCGCGCGGAGGTGGCGCGTCATCTGCGTCATCTCCAGCGCCTCCAGGGTGAGGGCCTCGTCCTTCCCCGTTTCGAACCCGAGCAGCGACAGGTGGGGCGCCCGCCCCTGCATGGCGAACTGAAGGACCGTCTGGTACGGGTCGAGCCCGCCGTTCTGGGGGACCATGGCGATATGGCGCGCGATCTCCTTGCGCCTCATCCCCGACAGGGGACGTTCGCCGTCGACGAACACCTCGCCGGCGAGCGGCCGGACGATCCCGTCGAGCAGCCTCAGGATGGTGGTCTTGCCGCAGCCGTTGGGCCCGACGATGCCCGTGAAGGTCCCGGGGCGCAGGCCGAAGGAGATGTCGCGCACGATCGGCTTGTGGTAGTCGAACGCGATCCCGCGCGCCTCCAGGATGAAGCGGCCGCCGCTCATTTGTCCCTCCCCCTGCGGTGCAGGAGATAGATGAAGAGCGGGGCGCCGCACAGCGCGGTGACGATCCCCACCGGGAGCTCGGCCGGGGAGAGCATGGTCCGGGCGAGGGTGTCGGCCAGCAGGGTGAAGATGGCACCGAAGATGAAGACGGTGGGGATCAGGATGCGGTTGTCGCCGCCGAAGAGCATGCGCCCCATGTGGGGGCAGATGAGGCCGATGTAGGCGATCGGGCCGCTGATGGAGACCACGGCCCCGGTGATCAGGGACGCGATGATGTAGACGGCGGTCTTGACGCGCCGGACCTCGACCCCGAGGATCAGGGCGTCCTCCTCCCCCATGCCGATCAGGTTCAGGCTGTGGGAGAAGAGATAGAGGAGGCAGACGCCCGCGAACACCAGCGCCGTCACGGGGTAGATGGAGGCGTCCACCGGTCGGCTGAGATCGCCGATGAGCCAGTAGAAGATCCCGCGCAGGTCCGCCTGGTTGATGCTCGTCAGCAGGAACACGTTGATGGAGGAGAGGAAGGAGGCCAGGACAATGCCCGCCAGCAGCAGGCGCTGGGAGTTGTCGGCCGTCCTCCGTCCGCCGCTGGCGGTCAGGTAGACCGCGCCGACGGTGAAGGCGGCCCCCAGGAACGCGGCCAGCGGACGGCCGAAGGCAAGGCCCCCGCCCATGGCCGCGAACCCGGCCCAGCCGGCGACGATGGAATAGAGGATGGTGCCCAGGGAGGCGCCCGTGGAGACCCCCAGGACGTAGGGGTCGGCCAGGGGGTTGCGCAGCAGCGACTGGAACGCGGTGCCGGCCGCCGCCAGGGCGGCGCCCACCAGCGACCCCAGGAGCACCCGGGGAAGCCGGACGGAGAAAAGGACCGCCTCGAGGGGGTCCCCGCTCGAGACGCCCGACAGCCGGTCGGCCACGAGGCCGAGCGACGTCCGGACCGGGATCGGGACGCTGCCGATGTTGAGCGACAGGATCACGGCCAGGACCCAGACCCCGAGGAGGGCCAGGCTGACCATCGCGATCCTGGTGCCGGAGAGACGGTTCATCGGAACCTCTCCGGGTAGAGCTGCCGTGCCAGATCCTCCACCCCGTCCACGAACAGCGGCGAGGGGTGCTGCAGGTACTCGCTCAGGTAGTAGACCCGGCCCTCCCGGACGGCCCGCAACTCCTTCCAGCCGGGGGTGCGGTCGAAGCGCGGCAGAGGGTCCCCCTCGTGCTCGATGGTGAGGATGGCGTCCGGGTCGCTGACCAGGACCTGTTCCAGGCTGTAGCGCGGGTAGTACTGGGGAATGTCCGAGGAGATCGAAACCACGCCGGCCAGCGCCAGGACGTCGTTTTCGAACGTGTTTTTGCCCGGGGCCAGCAGGGGATCGAACCAGGTGATGAAGAAGGCGCGCACCGGGGGGAGCCCCTCGATCCGGCGGCGGACGGTAGCGAGGCGCTCCCTCATCCGGGACACCAGCTCGCGCCCCTCTCCGGCGCAGTCGCTGATGCGGCCGATCTCCTCCACCGTGCGGAAGATCTCCTCGGCCGAGCGCGGGGCGACGATATAGACCGGAAGCCCCAGGCCGGTGAGCTTCGTTACGGCCCCCCGGTCGTTCCCCGCCGTGGAACCGATGACGAGGTCCGGCCGGGCGGCCAGGATCACCTCGTAGTTGGGATTGAGCAGATCGCCGATCTTGGGGAGCGCGCGCGCCGCCTCCGGCCAGGCGCACAGCGTCGTCACCCCGATCAGGCGGTCCCCGGCCCCGAGCATGAAGAGGGTCTCGGTGACGTTGGGCGCGAGCGAAATGATGCGCCGGGGGCGCCGGGGGAGGAGTACGCGCCGGCCGATCCCGTCGGTGACCTCCACCCGCTCTTCGCCCGGTTCCACCACTGCGCCCGCCCCGTGTTCTCCCGGCCCCTCAGCCGGGCGGGGGGTGCAGCCCGGGGTGAAGCACCCGGCGAGCAGGGCGAGGACGGCCGCGACCAAGCGCGCGCGCGCCGACAATGTTGGGGAACGGTACGGATCGGTCTTCCGGGACATTTCAGGTCTCTTTCTCGCGAAGAGCGGACTGAAACAGGTGACGAGGCAGGTTTCCTGGCTTTCGGGTCGACGCCGGGCATCTCGCCTTCCCCGTTCGATGTCAACGAGTGGCGGGCGCTATGGATCTGCTTGGCCGCAGATGCCGGCTTTCCGATTACAGTGGCGGGACCGCGTGGGACTCTCACCCACTTCCCTTTTACCCCCGTGCGGGGCACCCCTGTCACATTTCAGAGAACGTAAATATCAAAGGCGAATTGTTACCCCAACCCGCCCGGTTTGTCAAAAAATAATCAAGAGCGGCCGGCGGCCTGCGCGCACAGCCGGGCGAGCGACTCGGCGTAGGGCGCGCGCGCGACGCCGCGGTCGGTCATGATCGCGCCGACGTAACGGGAGGGGGTGACGTCGAAGGCGGGGTGGGCCACCGGGACGTTTTCGGGCGTGATCGGGACCCCCCGGATCCTGCGCACCTCGTCCCCGTCCCGCTCCTCGATCCGGATCCCGCTCCCGTCGGGCATTTCCAGGTCGATGGTCGACACGGGGGCCGCGACGTAGAAGGGAATGTTGTTTTCCCGCGCCAGCACGGCGACGGTATAGGTCCCGATCTTGTTGGCCACGTCGCCGTTGGCCGCGATCCGGTCGGCGCCGACGACGACGCAGTCGATCTCCCCCTTCTTCATGAAGTGGCCGGCCATGTTGTCGGTGATCACGGTGACGCCGATGCCGTCCTTCAGGAGTTCCCAGGCCGTCAGCCGGGCGCCCTGGAGGAAGGGGCGCGTCTCGTCGGCGAAGACCTCGACCCGCTTGCCCGCTTCCACCGCGGCGCGGATCACCCCCAGCGCGGTGCCGTAGCCCGCCGTGGCCAGGGCCCCGGCGTTGCAGTGGGTCAGGACGCGGGCGCCGTCCGGGATCAGTTCCTGCCCCATCCGGCCCAGGGCCCGGTTCGACTCGATGTCCTCGGCGTGCATCCGGCGGGCCTCCTCGATGAGGGTTCGGCGGATCTCCCCGGGGCCTTCGTGCCGGACGCCGTCGTACGCCCGCTTCATCCGGTCGACGGCCCAGAAGAGGTTGACGGCCGTCGGCCGGGTTGCGGAGATGGTGTCGCAGATCGACCGGAAGCGCCGGTCCCGCTCCTGCGGGGGGAGTTCGGGCAGGTTTTTCATGCCGAGGGCCACCCCCATGGCGGCGGCGACCCCGATCGCAGGCGCCCCCCGGATCACCATCGACCGGATCGCCTCGGCGACCTCTTCGTAATCGGTAAAGGTGCGGTAGACCTCCTCTGCGGGAAGCAGCAGCTGGTCGAGCATGACGACCCCGGCATCCGTCCATTCAATCGTCTTGATCATGTTTCCCCCGTAAAAAAGAGAAGTCTATCGCAGGCGGCGGGGATTGCAAGAATATCGGGCGCGCCGCTTCCGATTCCCTTGTGTCCCGGGGGCTTTGCGGCAATGATATAATTCGTGGGGTCCGGACGGGGCGCCCGAGAGAGAGGCTTATGCTGGTACTGGGAATCGAATCCTCCTGCGACGAGACCGCCGCCGCCCTGGTGCGCGACGGGCACGAGGTGCTTTCGAGCGTCATCGCATCGCAGATCGAGACGCACCGCGCCTTCGGGGGGGTGGTCCCCGAACTGGCCAGCCGGGAGCACCTGCGCAACATCGGCTACGTGGTGCGGCAGGCCTTCAGGGAAGCGGGCTGCCGACAGGAGGAGATCGACGGGATCGCCGTCACGCGGGGGCCCGGGCTGATCGGCTCACTCCTGGTGGGCGTGTCCTACGCCAAGGCGATGGCCTGGGCGACCGGCAAGCCCCTGGTGCCCGTCCACCATATCGAGGGGCACATCTTCTCGGCCTTCATCGAGAACCCGGGGATCGAATATCCCCTGCTGGCGCTCACAGTGTCGGGCGGGCACACCTCGCTCATCCACGCCCCGCAACCGGGGCGGTACGAGGTGATCGGGCGCACGCGCGACGACGCCGCCGGGGAGGCGCTCGACAAGATCGCCAAGTTCCTCGGGCTGGGATACCCGGGCGGACCCGTCATCGACCGCCTGGCGCGGGACGGGGACCCCCGGCGCTTCCCCTTTTCCATCCCCAAGATCAGCGACGGGCGGCTCGATTTCAGTTTCAGCGGATTCAAGACCGCCGCCTTGCGCCATATCGCGGAGGCGGGCATCCGGCCGGTCAGGCCGGGAGCCCCGGTGCCGCAGGTGATCCTCGACCTGGTCGCGAGCTACCAGCGGGCCATTGTCGACACCCTGATCGGGCAGGCGAGGAAGGCCGAGGCCCGGCTCGGTCCCCGTTCGCTCCTTCTGGTGGGGGGGGTGGCGTGCAACAGCCTCCTGCGGGCGTCCTTCCGGGAGACTTTCGAGGACGGCCGGCTGCCCGCGCGCGTCTACATCCCCAGCCCGGCCTACACCACCGACAACGCCGCCATGATCGCGGCGGCGGCGAGCCCCCGGTTTTCCGGCTCCCCGTCCCTCGATCTCGAGCTCAACGCCTCGGCCGGCCTTCCGCTGGTCGGCTGAATCTCCGGGGACCCGCGCCCATGAAACTGTCGATCGTGATTCCGGTCTATAACGAAAAAAACACGGTTCTCGAGCTGCTCGCGCGGGTCCGCGCGACCGGCTTCGAAAAGGAGATCATCCTGGTGGACGACGGCTCCACCGACGGGACGCGCGAGATCCTCCGGGGATTGGGCCCGTCGGAGGACCTGACCGTCGTCTACCAGCCCGGCAACCGGGGGAAGGGGGCGGCGCTGCGGGCGGGGTTCGCCCGGGTGACGGGCGACATCGTCGTCATCCAGGACGCCGACCTGGAATACGACCCGGCCGAATACGGGAACCTCCTCCGGCCGATCCTCGACGACCAGGCGGACGTGGTCTACGGTTCCCGCTTTCTCAGCGGGCCGCACCGGGTCCTGCTCTTCTGGCATTCGGTCGGCAACCGCGCGCTGACGCTGCTGTCGAACATCTTCACCGACCTGAACCTGACCGACATGGAGACCTGCTACAAGGTCTTCCGGGCGGAAATCCTCGGGAGGATCACCCTGTGCGAGGACCGCTTCGGGTTCGAGCCGGAATTCACCGCCAGGATCAGCCGCGCGGGGTGCCGCATCTACGAGGTGCCTATTTCCTACCACGGGCGGGATTACGCCGCGGGGAAGAAGATCGGCTGGAAAGACGGCGTCGCCGCCGTCTATTTCATCCTCAAGCACAACCTCTTCCGCTGAGGCCGGCTGCCGGCTCCTGTGGTACACTCTCACCCTATGAAAATCCGGATGACGAGCAACGGAATCGAGGCGCCCCTGACCCCCTTCATCGGCAAGTTCGTGGCCAACGTCTGCCACGCCATTATCTCCGCGCTCAAAACGCCGCTGCCGGTGCGGACCTTCACGTACGAATTCGAGGGGGAGTCGGTCCGGATCGAGGTCAACCGGACGGATGTCCCGCTGAAACAGATGAGCCAGGGGTTTTCGCGCGTCATCATCCTCGACACCGTGCGGGGGATGCTGCGCCACCTGAAAATGGACGACCCGGAGGGGGCGATCCGGATCGAGGTCGACCTGGAAGGGGAGTAGCCGGCCGATCGGACGGGGCCCGTATGTCTCTATCCCATGCTTTCGGTTTAACGGCCCGGATCCGGGCGGAGGCCCGGGCTCTCGGATTTTTCCGGGCCGGGATCGCGCGGGCGGGTGAAACCCCCCGCGGGCGTCATCTGCGCGAGTGGCTCGGGCGCGGGTTCCACGGCGACATGCGCTACCTCGAGCGCCGCCAGGGGGAGCGGCTCGATCCGCGCCTCGTCCTTCCCGGCGCGCGGAGCGTGATCGTGGCGGCGATGGAGTGTCCCGCACCCCCCTTGCCGGAGCGGGCGCCGCTCCGGGGCCGCATGGCCCGCTACGCCCCCGGAGACGATTACCACACGGTGGTCGGGGACCGCATCGCCCGCCTGCTCGATTTCATCCAAAAGGAAGTCCCTTCCGCCCGGGGGAAGGGGTACGTGGACGCCGGACCGGTCATGGAAAAAGCCTGGGGGGCGCAATCGGGCCTGGGCTGGATCGGGAAGCACTCACTGCTCGTCACCCGGGAGCGGGGGTCCTGGTGCAACCTCGGCGTCCTCCTCGTCGATCTCGAACTCGAAGCGGACCCCCCGGCCGAGGACGGCTGCGGCGACTGCGCCCGCTGCATCGGTGCCTGCCCGACCGGGGCCATCGTCGCACCCCGCGTGCTCGACGCCCGGCGCTGCATTTCCTATCTGACGATCGAACTGCGCGGCAGCATCCCGCGCGCCCTGAGGCCGCTTCTGGGCGGCCGGGTCTTCGGGTGCGACGCCTGCCAGGAAGTCTGCCCCTGGAGTTTTTCCGCCGGTCGGGCGGCCGGGCCGGAGGAGGACGAGGGTTTCGACCTCCCGGCCCTGGCCGCCCTGACGGCGGAGGGGTTCGCCGTCCGCTTCGGCTCGAGCCCCGTCCGGAGGATCGGGCGCGACCGACTGGTGCGCAACGCCGTCGTCGCCCTCGGCAATTCGGGCGACCCCGGCGCCGTAGTTCCCCTCGGGGACTCCCTCCGCGACCGGAGCGCGCTCGTGAGGGCGCACGCCGCCTGGGCCCTCGGCCGGCTCCCCTGCGCGGCAGCGCGGCGGCTGCTGGAGACGGCCCGGGACCGAGAGAAGGACCCGGAGGTGCTCGGGGAGATCGGGGCGGCGCTGGCCGGACGGGAGTGAACCCAGGCGCGCTTTTTGCCGATAGGGGAGCCGATGGGCGGCAGTGCGCCGCCGGGGGAGGTACGGGGGATGGGGGAATTCATCGATCCCGCCACGGGAATGAGGAAGCCGGAACGGCGGTCGGGGCGCGACCGGCGCGATGCCCCGTCGATGCGGGCGCTGCTGCGGGAGAAACCGCGCCGCAGAAGGAGCCGGGGGCGGCGCACCACCGACCGGGGGGCCTACGTCGACATCTACGACTCCCGGACCTGGGGCATCGCCCTGTCCGTCTGCGCCCTTTCGCTCGCCGACGCCCTGCTCACCCGGATGCACCTCGTGCGCGGTTCGGCCGAGGAGTGGAACCCCCTGATGAAGGCCGTGATCAGCGAGGCGGGGATGCCCGCCTTCTTCGCCCTGAAGCTGGCCATGACCGTCATCCCGATGGCCCTGATCCTCGTCCACAAGGAATGGGTCCTGGGCCGTTATGCCGCGCGCCTCTGCCTCTGGGCCTACGTCCTCCTTTCCTGCTACCACCTCTACCTCCTCTTCGCGGCGTCCCCCGGCGGTTTCGCCTGACCCGTCTCCTCCCTGTTGTACTTTCGCCGCCGGCCCCTGATAATATGCGTGTGAAGGAGTCCGGGAATGAAAACGAAGATGCGCCGCAGCCTGCTCTATGTCCCCGGCGACAGCCGGAAGATGCTCGAGAAATCGGCATCCTCCGCCGCCGACCTGCTTTTGCTCAACCTCGAGGACGGGGTCGCCGCCGCCATCAAGGAGGAGGCCAGGGGTAACGTCGTCCGCGCCCTGGGCGACATCGATTTCGGCTCCCACGAGGTCGTGGTGCGGGTCAACCCCCCCGAAACCGGGACCGGCCGCCGGGACCTCGAGGCCGTCGTCGCCGCCCGGCCGCACGGCATCTGCCTGCCGAAGATCGAAAGCGCGCGGCAGGTCGAGAGCGCGGCCGCCGCCATCGCCGCGCTGGAGGCGCAGGCGGGCCTCGAGGCGGGGAGCGTCCGGATCCACGCCATGATCGAGTCGGCGCGGGGGGTGCTCGGCGCCCCTGAAATCGCGGCCGCCCCGCGCCTCGAGTCCCTGGTTTTCGGTTCGGCCGATTATGTCGCCGACGTGCGCTGCCAGCCGGGAGACGACCGCCGGGAGTTGAGGCTGGCGCTCGAGATGATCGTGCTGGCGGCCCGCGCCGCGGGCATCGACGCCATCGACGCCCCCTGCTTCGACGTCCGCAACCAGGACATCCTCAGGCGGGAGGCGGCCCACGCGCGCCGCCTCGGGTTCGACGGCAAGAGCGCGCTCCACCCCGAACAGGCGGCCATCATCAACCGCATCTTCGACGTGACGCCGGGGGAGATCGCCTGGGCCGAACGCACCCTGGCCGAACTGGATGCGGCGGAGCACCGGGGGAAGGCGCTGACGACGGTCGAGGGGCGGCTGCTCGACAATCCCCACCGGCTGCTGGCCGAGCGGATCCTGGCCCGACGGCCCTGACCGCCCGTGGTACACTGTCCCCGCGGGCCTCTGGCCGCGCGCGGTTTACCATTGATCACAAGGAAAAGGGCTTCATGAACCGATTCAAAGGGACCGGCAGTTACATCCTCAGCGACTCCCTCAAGGAGATCGTCAACGCCGCCATCGTGCTCGGGCGCCCCCTGCTCATCAAGGGGGAGCCCGGCACCGGCAAGACCGAACTGGCCCAGGTGATCGCCGAGGACCTCGGCCTCCGCCTGATCCGCTGGAACATCAAATCGACCACCAAGGCGAACGAGGGGCTTTACGTCTACGACACCGTGCAGCGGCTGAACGATTCCCGCTTCCACGACAAGGACGTTTCGGACATCCGTCAGTACATCCGCTTCGGCGGGCTGGGGGAGGCGCTGCGGTCCGAGGAACAGGTGGTGCTTCTGATCGACGAGATCGACAAGGCCGACCTGGAGTTCCCGAACGACCTGCTGTACGAACTCGACCAGATGAGGTTCGACGTCGTCGAGACCGGGGACCACTTCCGCGCCCGGCACCGCCCCATCGTGATGATCACGAGCAACAGCGAGAAGGAGCTCCCCGACGCCTTCCTGCGCCGCTGCCTCTTTCACTACATCGAGTTTCCCGATCCGGAGATGATGGAGCGGATCGCCCGCGTCCACTATCCCGACCTCGAGCGGAAACTCGTGGCCCAGGTCGTGGCCCGCTTCTACCAGGTGCGAGAGCGGCGCGACCTGAAAAAACGTCCCTCGACCAGCGAACTGCTCGACTGGATCCAGGCCATCGTCGCCGGCGGCATCGGCGAGCGGGAGCTGACCCGTCGCCTCCCGTTTCTGGGCGTGCTCCTGAAAACCGAGGAAGACCTCGCGAGCGTGACGCGGTGACGGGAGACACGGAATGTTCATCAACCTCTTCCGCGCCCTGAGGCGGCACGGCATCCCGGTCACCTTCAACGAGTGGATGCTCCTGCAGGAGGCGCTGGGGGCAAACCTGGCCGACAGCTCGCTCACCCGCTTCTACCACCTCGCCCGCGCGATCCTGGTCAAGACCGAGGGACATTTCGACCGCTTCGACCAGGCCTTCCTCGAATGCTTCGGCCACATCGAATCGAGCGACGAGCTGATCGCGAGGATCGTGGAGCGGCTGGCCCAGCTGCCGCCGCTCGAGCTGACGGAGGAGGAAAAGCGGCTGGTGGAGGAGCTGGATCTCGAGGAAGTGCGCGGGCGTTTCCTCGACCGGCTGCGCAACCAGGACGACGAGGAGCACGTGGGGGGGAACCAGGCCATCGGCGTGCGGGGGCGCTCCCCCTTCGGCGCCTGGGGGTACAACCCCGCCGGGGTCCGCATCGGCCAGGATGTCGGCCGCCACCGGCGGGCGGTCCAGATCGCGGAAAAGCGCAGCTTCCGCAACTACCGGGACGACGTGGCGCTCGACACCCGCACCATCAAGACCGTGCTCGGCTACATGCGCCAGGTCGTCCGGGAGGGGCCGAAGGAGAGCCTGGACGTGGAAGGCACCGTCCGGGCCACCTGCCGCAACGCCGGCGAACTCGAGTTCGTCTGGGAGCGCGCGCGGCGCAAGCGGATCAAGCTCATGCTCCTGATGGACGCGGGCGGGACCATGACGCCGCACGCGGAGCTGGTCAGCCGGCTCTTTTCGGCCGCCCGCGACCTGGTTAAAAATCTGAAGTTTTACTATTTCCACAACTGCGTGTACCAGGAGCTCTACACCGACATCGCGCAGATGACGCCGGTCGCCACGCGCAAGGTGCTGGAGCAGACCCCGCGCGACACCCGCGTCATCCTGGTAGGGGACGCCTACATGGCCCCGTCCGAGCTCCTGCACCCCAACGGGGCGATCGATTTCTGGTACCGCAACGACCGCCCCGGGATAGAATGGCTCCGGGACATCCGGAAAAGATTCCGGAAGGTCCTCTGGCTGAACCCGGAACCGCGCGAGTGGTGGTCGAGCGTCCCCACCACCCGCCTGATCGAAAGCCTGTTCCCCATGCACGAGCTGACGCTCGAGGGGATGAGGCGCGGGACGCGGGCCCTGATGAAGCAGTAGGAGACGAAAGGAGTCGCCATGAAAAAGTATCGTTGTGAGGCATGCGGCTACATCTACGACCCCGTCGCGGGGGACCCCGAAAACGGGGTCGAGCCCGGGACGCCGTTCGAGTCCCTGCCCGAAGACTGGGTCTGCCCCGACTGCGGGGCGGTGAAGGACCAGTTCACGGCCGTCGATTAAAGAAGGAGGCACGCGCATGCTGGAGATCAAAGAGGGCGTTTTCTGGACGGGCTCCATCGACTGGAACCTGAGGGTGTTCCACGGCTATTCCACCCCGGCGGGGACGACGTACAACGCCTACCTGCTCAGGGACGAGCGGCCCACCCTCATCGACACCGTCAAGCAGGACAGCTTCCCCGAGATGCTCCGCCGCATCCGGGAGGTCCTCGACCCGCGGGAGATCCGCTACATCGTCTCGAACCACACCGAGATGGACCACTCCGGCGCGATCGAGCGGCTGCTCGAGTGCTGCCCCGAAGCCGAGGTGGTCTGCTCCTCCAAGGGGGCTGAGGAACTCCGGCGCCACCATAAGCGCGACTGGCGTTTCCGGGTGGTGGGAAGCGGCGACACGCTCGATATCGGCGCGCGCCGGCTCCGGTTTCTGCCGATCCCCATGGTCCACTGGCCCGAATCGATGGTCACGTATTCGGAGACCGACCGGATCCTCTTCCCCAACGACGCCTTCGGCCAGCACTACGCCTCGCACGAGCGCTTCGCCGACGAGGTCCCCGCCGGCATCGTCGACGCGCAGGCGGCCAAGTACTACGGCAACATCGTGCTCCCCTACGGCAACCAGGTGGTGAAGGCGCTCGAGGCGGTGGGGGGGCTCGACATCGATAGGATCGCCCCCTCCCACGGCCTCATCTGGCGCCGCCCGGAGGACATCGCCCGGATCACCGGCCTCTACGCCCGGTGGGCCAGCCACGAGACCGACCCGCGGGTCGTCATCGTCTACGACACGATGTGGCACTCGACCGAGGCGATGGCGTGCCGGCTCTACGAGTGCTTCGCCCGGGAAAAGGTCCCGGCGGTGCTGATGAACCTTCAGGCCACCCACATCTCCGACGTGGTGACGGAGATCCTGGGCAGCCGGATGGTTCTTTTCGGGACCCCCATCCTCAACAGCCGGATGCTCCCGACCATGGCCGCGCTCCTCATGTACCTGAAGGGGCTCAAGCCGAAGAAGCGCCTCTCCTGGACCTTCGGCTCCTACGGCTGGTCCCCCATCGGCTTCAAGGAAGTGGAGGCCTCGCTCAAGGAGGCGGGGTTCGAGCCGGCCGGGGAAGGGAAGTACATCCCCTTCGTCCCGGACGAGGCGGAGCTGGAAGGCCTCGCGGACACGGTCGCCATGCTCAAGGGGAAGCTTCTCTCCTGACGGCCGCCGCGCGGGACGGGCAGAGGGCGAGCAGGTACCCGACCGCCACGGCGGCCAGGAGGTGCTTGAGCGTATGGCCGCTGACGATCCCGGTCCAGGCAAGAACCGGGGCGTCGAGCAGCTCCGCCGCCCGGGCGGCCGCGTAGCAGCCGAATGCGGCCGCGAACGTTTTCGCGCGCATCCCCCCCTCGGGCCTCAGGATCAGCAGGAGCACGATCAGCAGAACGGGGAAAAGCTGCAGGTAGCCGTAGGGGCGCAGGTCCCCCGCCCCCCGAAGTTCGCTCCAGCGCCAGTACCCGACGCTCGCCGGGCCGGCGATCACGGCCCCCCAGGCGACGATCCGGCCCGCCCGGAGACTGACCCGTTCGGCGAGCATCGCCCCGAAGAGGGCCACCGACATGACCGACAGCGGCAGCCGGTCCCATACGATGGTGTCGTCGTTTGGCTGCAGGTGATAGAGGGACGACCCGATCCCGGTCAGGAGTACGGTCGCGAAAAAGAGCGCCTTGAGCCGGCCCGGATCCCCCCCGCGCCGGCAGCGCACGAGCCCCACCGCCCCCAGCACGACCAGGGGGAGGTTCGAGAGCACGTCGAGCGCGTTCGGCACGCCTGCCAAGGAGCGCCCGTCGGCAAAGGCGTGGTAGCCGGGGGCCTGCGGGATCGGCGGCAGCAAAAACGCCCCCAGCGCGCCCCCCAGGGCCGCCAGCGTCAGGACCCACCCGGCGTGAGTCTCGAGTCTCCGTTTCATCGCACCCCCTCTCCGGGGAGTCATGCACCCGCCGTGCCAGAACGAAAACGCCCCATTTACACGAGTATGCGCGGGAATCGCCACGGCAGGCAAGGGAAGGGGTGGGCAAATCATGCCCCTCCCCCTGTCAGGAATTGCCCTCCTTCGCCGCCACCACGAAGACCCGTCCCTCGCCTTCCGGCCGGGCCAGCGCCACGGCGAGATCGTCGAGCCGGGCGAAGCGCACCCCGCTCCACCCCGTCTCCCCGAGCAGGCGCTCGACGCGGCCGAGGTCGAATGCGGTGTTGACCACCGTCTCCTCGAAATTCTCCCGGCTCCCGTCGGGCCTGGAGACGAGGCCCGCGATGCGCGATCCGCCGCGTCGGGCGGCCTCGTCGTAGAAGCCGCGGTGGGTCACGCTCCACTCCTCGTCCGAATCGGCCAGCGTCACCCCGTCCCAGCGCCGCAGGCCCAGGCGGGTGTTGAGGTCGAAGACGAAGAGCCCCCCTGTCGCGAGCGCCCGGTGCACGCTCCGGAAGCAGCCGGCCAGTTCCTTCTCATCCGCGAGATGGTTGAGCGAGTCGAAAGTCGAGACGGCGAGACCGAAGCGTTCCTCCAGGTTAAAAGCTGCGGCGTCCCCGGGTACGAAGCGGGCGCGCCCGGCGGCGACATGCGCGGCCGCGTGCCGGCGCGCGTGTGCGAGCATGGATTCGGACGCGTCGAGCCCCACGACGCGCCAGCCGCGCTCCAGGAAATGGAGCGCCAGCTGCCCCGTGCCGCAGCAGACGTCGAGCAGGGCCCCGGGTGCGCGGCCGGGGCGGGCCGATTCGTAGAAAGCCAGGATCGCCGCCGCCGCCCTCGCGGCGAACGCGCTCCATCTCCGGTCGTAAATCCGCGCCAGTATCGGTCCGTACGCCTGCATCCGGAAATCCTCGCGAACGGCAGGCAACTTCGCCTGTCGCCCCCCACCCGGTTAGGGTACATTTATCCTTTGTTTCTTCGAAGGAGCGGCATGTTTCTACTCGACGGCCCCTACGTTTCCGACTTCCTCCTCGATACCCTCGAGCGACGGAGTTTCAGCGTCATCGACACGGAGTACGCCCGCACCGCGGCCGGAGGCCGCGCCCTTGCCTTCGTGGCGCCCGAGGAGGCCGCGCGGCGGCTTCATGACGGCGACGTCCGCCTTTATACCCCTTCGGAGAACTCGATCGGCTGGATCGCCCGGCACCTCGAGGAAACGGCCCTCCCGGGCCGGATCGCCCTCTTCAAGGACAAGGCGGAGTTCCGCCGCCGCATCCGCCCCCTCTACCCCGATTTCTTCTTCCGGGAGGTGGACGTCCCGACCCTGCTGGCCCTCTGCGCCGGAGACCTGCCCCTGCCGTGCGTGGTCAAGCCGGTGACCGGTTTTTTCAGCCTGGGGGTCTACCCAATGACGGGAGCGGACGATCTTGCCCGGATGCAGCGCCGCCTCCGCGCGGACCTGGAGTCGATCGGGCGCCTCTACCCGGCCGAGGTCCTCGACGCGCGCACCTTCCTCGTCGAGGAACAGATCTCGGGCCCCGAATACGCCATCGACGCCTACTACGACGCGGCGGGGGAGCCGGTGGTGCTCGGCATCTTCGAGCACCTCTTCTCCACCGAGCAGGACGTGAGCGACCGCATCTACACGACCTCGGCCGAAATCGTGGGGCGCAACCTCGAACCCTTCACGGCGCTGCTTGAGAGGATCGGCCGGCTGACGGGCGTGCGGAACTTCCCGGCCCACGTCGAAATCCGGCGCCGCGCCGACGGCGCCCTGGTCCCGGTGGAGGTCAACCCGATGCGCTTCGGCGGCTGGTGCTCCACCCCCGACCTCGGCCGCCACGCCTGGGGGCTGAACCTCTACGAATGCTACATCGACGGCGTCCGCCCCGACTGGGACGCGCTGACCGGGCGGGCGGGGGACGCCGCCCACAGCCTGGTGGTGCTCGACAACTCCACCGGGGTTCGCGGGACCGAGATTGCCGGCTTCGATTACGACGCGCTCCTCGGACAGTTCAGCCGCGTGCTGGAGCTGCGCCGGACCGATTTCCGGCGCCACCCCCTCTTCGGCTTCCTCTTCGTCGAGACCACGCCTCAAACCCGGGGGGAGCTGGACCGCATCCTGCACGACGACCTGAAACGCTACCTGCTCCCCCGGGAGTGAGACCTATTCCAGGCGCTTGAATCGATAGAGGACGGCCGCGTCCCCGTAACCCATCTTTCCGTCCGCCGTCGGCCCGATGTTCATCCCCGGCATCACCATCTTGTCGTACTGCGGCGTCAGGATCATCGTGTCGGGCCCTTCCATCCGGCAGCCGAACGTCATCGACCCCAGGGCCGGGAACGCCGCCACCTTGTGGTGGACGACCAGGTCGGTCCCGTCGAATTCATAGGTCCCGGCGTCGGCCATGAAGGAGCGGGCGGGGGCGGGGGCACCCTCCGTCGCCTCCGGGGTGAAATCGCGGATGGCGCTGTAGTGCGTGTCCCCGATGAACATCATGAAGGCGGGGGGCACCCGGGTGCTCTTGTTTTCGCCCATTCCGACATCCATCGATTCGATCGTCCACACCCCCTTGATCGACGGGGGCGCCGGTTCCGCGGCGCCCTCCAGGCTTGTCGACTCCGGAGCGGTGGAGCATCCGGCCAACAACAGAAGAACGGAAAGAAGACAGAAAGCGGTACGTTTCATTGGAATCTCCTTGCGATAGTGTGCTCACTCGACGGCTTTTCGGGGACGTGCCGGGCCCATCCCCGGCTCTGTCCCCCAGGCCAAGTCCGGGCTTGCGGGCTTTGACCGCTCCCACTGTAGTCAAAGCTCCCCGGCCAATTCAATGAAAATTCGATCCTTTGCATCCCCCCGTCTTGCGGATTCCCCTTTTCCGGCCCCAAATTTTCGCTCAATTCCCGGCGATCTCATTAGATAGGCAGGGAACATGGGCCCCGGGCAGGCACTCCTGCCTCCCGATTCGTCGCTGACGCGCCGTTGCGTCAGGCAGGTAAAACACTTCGGAGAACCAAGGGCGGATGCCAACAATACTCACGCATGGATCCTACCGGGCTTTCTTCTATTCCGGCGATGGTGGCGAACCGGGGCCTATTCACGTCGAGCGGGATAACAAGATTGCCAAAATCTGGTTGGATCCCATAAAATTGGAAAGCAGCGAAGGATCCGGCAGGATTGAAATCAATCAAATCCTGAGAATCACCGAAAGAAACCAAAGGCGCCTGGTGGAGGCATGGAATGAATACTCTGGCGCATGAAATCGAGCCACCGATAGCCGAAAACGTCAAGGTGACCGACGATACCCTCCGTGTGGACCTCCGCGACGGCCGCACCATTTCCGCCCCCTTGGCGTGGTTCCCCCGCCTCCTGCATTCGACCCATGAGGAGAGGCTGAACTGGAGGCTGATCGGCAAGGGGCAGGGGATTCACTGGGAAAATCTGGGCGAAGATATCAGCGTGGGGGGGCTGCTGGAAGGCAGGGGCTCCGGAGAAACCCAATCCTCCTTCAAAAAATGGCTCAGCGGCCGGGCCGCTCCCCTCACAACCCGCTCCAGCGGATGCACAAAAAAGGCGGACCGCTGAACACCGCAGGCTGGTCTCAAGAACAAGGAGTAAGACGATGCGCTATCTAATCGTTATCGAGGCTGGCGAAGCGGGATTCAGTGCTTACCCGCCGGATCTTCCGGGGTGCGTCGCTGCAGGACGAACGCGCCGGGAGGGCGAAGAACAGATGCGCAGCGCCGTCGAATTTCACATCGAAGGCCTTCGCGATGCGGGACAGGAAGTTCCTCCCGGAACCAGCCGTTCCACCTATGTTGAAATCCCTGCATAGCCGGTTCCCCTGCGCCATAAGCCCTGCCGGATCGGCGGTTACCCATCCCCCGGTCTTCCCCGGTGATTCGCCCTTCCCGGACCCGAATTTTCGCTCAAATCCCCGCTTTCCCATTAGATAGGCGGTGAACCCCGGGCAGCGGTGACGGCGGCCCCGGTCATTCACCTGAAGGGAGGACACAATGCCATCATCCCCGAACGGCGGCGGGCTCCTCTCCTCATCTGCGCCCGCGGCAGAAAAGCCCCGGCTGCTGGACCAGGTGCGGGAGGCGATCCGCACCCGGCATTTCAGCCCGGGGACGGAGCAGTCGTAGGTCGCCTGGATCCGGAGATCGCGGCGTTTTTGAGCGCCCTCGCGGTGAAGGGCATGGTAAGCGCGTCCACGCAGAACCAGGCCTTGTGCGAGCTCCTGTTCCTCTACCGCGATGTCCTGCGGATACCCCTGGTCACGTGTGCAGGACGTGGTGAGGGCGATGGTTTCCCGGCGTCTTCCGGTCGTCCTGACCCGGGAAGAGTTCGGCCGGGTCCTGGAACGACTGCGGGGATCGGTGCGCGTCATGGTGACGCTCCCTCCGGCCATGGTCGAGGCGGAACGCGCTCAACATATGGAGCGGGTCCGATGGCTCCATCGGAGGGATCTCAAGGCCGGCGCCGGCTGGGTGGAGTTTCCGGCGGAGTACAGGCACGATGGGAGTGGTGTGCGCATTGCCGCCTTGGAGATAGCCTGACTTCGGTCTTTGGGTCCATTCAGACCCATCTCAATGGTTTTTGGCCACCGTTTTCTCTGAAATCACCACCGCAATCTTGTTTCCAAGGAGCCAGAACGGCAATTACAATGCCGGTTACGGCGCGCTTGGTGAATAGAGCGGGCTAATACGCCACTTCGTTATTGACTTTCATTTTGTCGGTCTTGAATTCAATGAATCCTTTCCCGCTGCCGAGGCCTCCAATCTGCGGGTAATCGAATTCCAGACGGAGAGCCTTGTCGTCAGGCTGCAAAACCTCTTTGCCATCGACCGAGCGCGGGAAAACAAACTGGAACTCCTGATTTGCTCCCTGTACCGGAACAAACTGAGCCAGGCGGACCTTGTCTCCCTTGGAGCCGCTCAGGTAGACGGAATTCTGCAGCAGGTCCGTGGTCTGGGTCTGCCAGTGCCGGAGCAGGTCGCGAAGGTGATCCCGGTTGTTGGTCTCAAAGGAAACGGTCGCGACAACGTACTCGGAGGAAGGCCCGTCCAGAAACGCCTGCGTGCTCCGGTCGAACTCCTGTTTTTTCTCCGTAGGGAGCGAGTCGTACTTGTTCAGGATCTTTATCTGCCGGACAACGGCCTGCCGCACCGGTTCGGCGGAGTTCAAACGGATGGTGTATTTGATGTAGGGCGCTTGGGAGTCGGAGGACGCGGCGCCTCCCAGTTGGCTACGGTTGACGCCGACCAGACTCATCTCTTTGGCCCATGGTGAGTTTGTCAACAGCTTCGCGCAGTCTCTCTGAGACCATTCGTCGGGAGGCTTGGTTTCCCAGAAGTCCTTGGCATAGACGGCGACGCCGGCAAGCAGCAATACGGCAATCGACAGGCAGAGAGTTCTTCCGGCGGTGCCTGTGAGCGATGGGTACCGATTTTCAGGAGATTTCATGGGTAATCCCTCGGAAATTAAGTGAGACTTGTATGCGGTTATAGGAGGCTCCGCTTGAGCCGTCCTGTCTCCGCCTGAGTCCTTTCAAAAGGCAGCTTCTGGCCCGGCCCCCGGTTCGAGTTTGAAGTCCAATGATTTTGATGAGCCTGGTTTTCAAGCTGCCTCCAGTCTCAAATAGTTCATATATTTGGATACAGAGTGATTCTATGGCGGTTCAATACGGATTGTCAATCGGCGGGACTTACAACCGGTTCCAGGTTCCA
>JAFGSS010000147.1 GCA_016934555.1 Acidobacteriota bacterium
GCGAATTCATGGGACGGGGGGACGACGTGCTGGGCAACATCCTGATCCGGGCGTTCTTTCACACCCTGGGGGAGGTGGAACCGCGGCCCGACCTCCTCGTGTTTTACAACAGCGGCGTCAAGCTCGCGGTGGAGGGATCCCCCGTGCTCGAGGATCTGCGGGAGCTGGAGGAGGGCGGGATCCGGCTCCTGATCTGCGGGACCTGCCTGGGACAATACGGACTGAGGGACAAGGTGGCCGTGGGCGAGGTTTCCAACATGTATGCCATAGCCGAGACCCTGCTCGGCGCCGGGAAGGTGGTGAGCGTATGAGCCCCGCGAACCCTTCGAAAGAAAAGCCGATCCGGCTCACGCAGCTGACGACGGCGGCCGGTTGAGCGGCCAAAATGGGTCCCGAGACCCTGGCGCAGGTGCTGCGCCCGCTCGCCGGCATTTTCCTGGCGAAAGACCACCCCGACCTGCTGGTCGGGCTGGACACGAGCGACGACGCCGCGGTCTATAAAATCAGCAATGAACTCGCGCTGATCCAGACGCTCGACTTTTTCACCCCCATCGTGGACGACCCCTACGACTACGGGGCGGTCGCCGCGGCCAACTCCATGAGCGACGTCTATGCCATGGGGGGGGAGGTGGTCCTCGCGCTCAACATCTGCGGTTTCCCCTGCGACCTCCCGCCGGAGGTGATCACCGAGATCCTGCGCGGGGGTGCGGAAAAAGTGCGGGAGGCCGGCGGCGTCATCGCCGGGGGCCACACCGTCGACGACCGAGAGCCCAAGTACGGGCTCTCGGTGCTCGGGCGCGTCCACCCCGACCGCATCCTGACCAAGGGGGCCGCCCGTCCCGGCGACATCCTGGTCCTGACCAAGCCGCTGGGGGTGGGCATCATCACCACCGCCGCCAAGGCGGACGCCGCCGACCCCGCCCATGTCGCCGGGGCCGTGGAAAGCATGAAGAAGCTGAACCGCGGCGCGGCCCGCATATTCGTGCGGACGGGCGTCCGCGCGGCCACCGACATCACCGGCTTCGCCCTGCTCGGGCACGGATCGGAAATGGCCGAAAAGAGCGGGGTGCGCCTCCGGTTTTCGCTCGACCGCCTCCCCTTCCTGCCGGGGGCGCGGGAGTACGCCGGGGAGTGGCTCTTCCCCGCCGGCTCGGGCCGGAACCGGAAATGCTACGGCGGCGGGGTGGATTTCGATCCCGGCGTCCCGGAAGAGATGCGCGAGCTCCTCTTCACCCCGGAAACCTCCGGGGGCCTGCTCGCCGCCATCCCGCCCGGCCGGATCGAGCCGGCGCAGGCGCTCTTCGCCGCCGCCGGCCACCCCTTCTGGATCGTCGGGGAGGTCTCGGAAGGGACCGGCATCGAGGTCGGCGTGTAGCTACCGGGGACCGAGCGCCGCGCGGCAGAGCGCCGTCAGGGACTCGAGCGTGATCTGAAGCCTGGGGGAGAGGGGGGCCAGTTCCTCGCTGGAGCGGATGCCGATCCCGAGAAAGTGGATCCCGAGGCCCGGGACCTCGTTTTTCCAGAAGGCGAACAGGAGGGACATGGGAATGGAGTGGGCCGTGTGGCAGACCGAATCGAGCCGTTCGGGGGGGTAGAGCTCCCACTCCCCCTCGGGGAGGTCCTCGTCGTAGACGGCGTCGGCCACGAGCACCGTCCCGCCCGCTTCCTCCCGCACCCACCCGAGCGCGCCCTCGATCGAAACCCCGACCGGGCGGGCGCGGAATCCCCCCCCGCTCTCCGGTTCGAGCGCCTCGGCCAGGGCGTGGCCGATCGCGTCGTCCCCCCGCAACGGGTTGCCCACCCCCAGGAGAAGGAGCGGGCGGACGCGCAGGATGTCAGCAAGCGCGGGACCTTTCATGAACGCCGGCGCCGGCTACTCCATCTCCAGGCGCAGGGCGTCCCGGGTGAAGTTCGCCATTTCGTACTCCTCGTCGAGGTAGATGGCGTCCTTGGGGCAGACGTCGGCGCAGCGGGCGCAGTGCACGCAGCGGTCGAGGTAGAGAATCATCTTGAACTTCTTGCCGACGTTCTTCGTCCCCGGCTCGGGCGGCGGGGCGTTGGGGTCGGGGGGGACCTGCACGATCTCGATCGCCTCCGCCGTGCAGTCGCGCATGCACGCCTTGCACCCGACGCAGAGGCCCGGCCGCAGGCGCGGGGTGCCCCGGAATCCCGGGGGAACCGGCGTCTTGACAAAAGGGTATTCGCGGGTGGCCGGGGCGTGTCCCAGGTTCCCCAGGAGTTCGGGAATGAAGATGCCTGCCTTCAACATGCTATAAAACTCCGTTTCCTTTGAGGATGAGGACGACCAGCAGCTGGACCAGGCTTGCGGGGGCGAGGTATTTCCAGCTGAAGGTCACGATCTGGTCGATGCGGATCCGGGCGAAGGAGGCGCGGATCACGCTGAGCAGAAACACGACGATCGAAGTCTTGACCAGCAGCCACAACCCGCCGATCCAGAGCCCCCCGGGGAATCCGCCGAAAAAGAGGGCGGCGATGAAGGCCGACCCCACCAGCATGAGGATGTCCTTCTGGATGCGGAACATCGCCAGTTTTTTCCCGCTGTACTCGGTGAGCGGCCCGCCGACCACTTCCGTTTCCGCCTCGGGGATGTCGAAGGGCACCCGCTCCAGCTTCGCCTGCAGCGTCAGGAGCGCGACCAGGAAGGCCAGGAGCTGGATCCCGATCACCCACCAGGAGCCGCTGGTCCAGGGATAGACCGCGATCTTCTGGATCTGCCAGCTCCCGGCGACCACGGCCGGGGTGAGCAGGGCCAGGAAGAAGGGGACCTCGTAGGCGAACAGCTGCGTCAGCACCCGCGTCGCGCCGATCAGGCTGTAGGGGCTGACCGAAAACCACCCGGCCAGAAAGAGCACCAGCGAGGGGAGGGAGAGCAGGTACAGCACCACGATCAGGTCCCCCTCGAAGGAGTTGTAGGGGGTGAAGAGCCAGACCGGCAGGTAGAGCCCCGCCGTGACCACGGCCGCCAGCCCCAGGATCGGCATGAGGCTGAACATGAAGCGGTCGGCCCGGGCCGGCACGATATCCTCCTTGAAGAAGAGCTTCAGGATATCGGCCACCGGCTGAAGCACCCCCCTGAACCCGGTGTACAGGGGACCGCGCCGGTTCTGCATGCGCGCGTAGAATTTCCGGTCCATCCACTCCAGGTAGGTCGAAAAGACGAACTGGAACAGAAAACCGGGGAACACCAGGATATAGAGCAGCGGTTTGACGACTTCCATCCGATCCCCCATGAATCAGAAACGTATTCCCTTGTTCTTGCCGTACCATTCGATGCCGCGGCGGCGCAGCTCCTCCCACGTCGTCACCCGGGTCCCCCTCTTCCGGTCGCGCAGCACGATGGCCATGCGGTCGGTGCAGGAGAAGCAGGGATCGATCGAGGCGATGGCGATCGGGATGTCGGCGACATAGGCGCCGATGACCGATTCCGTGGCGGCCTCCAGGTTCGCCAGCGTGGGGGCGCGCACCCGCACCCTCTCCGGCTTGTCGGTGCCGTTGCTGCGGACGAAGTGGACGTCCTCGCCGCGGGGCGCCTCGTAACGGCTCACCGCCGCCCCCTCGGGGACCCGGCGCGACACCTTGGCCAGGGCGATCTCCCCCTCGGGCATGGTCTCGAGCAGCTGCTCGATGATGGTGCACGACTCGATCATCTCGTAGACGCGCACGATGACGCGCCCCAGGATGTCGCAGAGGTCGGACGTGATCAGCTTGAAGTCCATTTCCGCGTAGCAGGCGTACGGGTCGTCCTTCCGGACATCGGTCGCCACGTTGCTCGCCCGGGCGAAGGGCCCGACGGCGCACATCTCCGCCGCGCGCTCGGCCGACAGCGTGCCCACCCCCTTGATCCGGCCGACGAAACTCGGTTCGTGGGTGCCGATCTTGGCGTAGTAGTCCAGGCGCTGCTTGAGCGTCTTCATGATGCCCAGGATCTCCTTGCGCTGCGCGTCGGTGATGTCGCGCCGCACCCCGCCGATGGTGTTGATGGCGTAGTTGACCCGGTTCCCGCTGATCTTCTCCAGGATGTCCATGACCAGCTCGCGGTCGCGCCAGACCAGCATGAAGAGGGAGTCGAAACCGACCTCGTGGGCGGCGACCCCGAGCCAGAGGAGGTGGCTGTGCAGCCGCTCGAGCTCACAGTCCACCATGCGCAGGTAGAGCCCCCGCTTGGGGACCTCGAGCTTCATGATCTCCTCGACCGCCTGGACGAAGGCGGTGGTGTGCGAGTGCGAACAGATGCCGCACACCCGCTCCAGGAGGTACATGGCCTGGTAATAGTTCCGGGCCTCGCACCCTTTCTCGATCCCCCGGTGGTTGTATCCGAAATTCATCCGGGCGCCGACGATCTCCTCGCCCTGGATGTCGAAATCGAATTTCGCCGGCTCCTTGAGAAACGGGTGCTGCGGACCTACGGGTAAACGAAAGACCGATTCTTCCATGCTATGCTCCCTCCTGTGCAGCCTTTTCCTCCGGGCGGGGAATCTGCACGTCCTTGCGCAAAGGGTAGACGCCCTCGGGCCAGTCCTCGGGGATGGCCTGGCGCCGCAGGTCCGGGTGCCCGACCGGAACGATGCCGAGCAGGTCCTTCATCTCCCGCTCGTACACCGCCGCCCCCGGGATCCGCCCGACCAGGGAGGGGACCTCGGGTTTGTCGTGATCCATGCGGACCTGCAGGATGATCACCCGCTCGCCGGTGAAGACGTAATTCGCCTGGAAGGCGTCCCGCAGGTCCTCGCCGACGATGACGGCCAGCTGCCTGAGCGCAAAACGCTCCCAGAGGGTGCCGACCGCCGGGATCAGCTGCTCGGGGGTCAGGGTGACCCACAACCTCCCCTTCGCGCCCGCCGTTACCGTGGAATCGGGAAACGCCTCCCTCACCCTGGATTCGTAATCGTCTGTCATGGACATCTCCTCCCTTTACGCCGATTTAGTCTGCAAACTGCCGAGCAGCTTGGCCACGCCGTCGATGAGGGCCTCGGGGCGTACCGGGCATCCGGGAATGTAGGCGGAAACCGGGACAACCTTGTCGATCCCCTCCAGGACATTATAGCATCCCCGGAAGGCTCCGCCACTGCAGGCACATGCGCCGACCGCGACAACGAATTTCGGTTCCGGCATCTGGTCGTAGATGCGCTTGAGCCGTCTGGCCGTCTGGCGCGTCACCGGGCCGGTGCAGACGAGCACGTCCGCGTGCCGGGGGGTGGCCTTGAGCAGGATCCCGAACCGCTCCAGGTCGTAATGGGGCATGAGGGACGCCAGGGTCTCGATGTCGCAGCCGTTGCAGGCCCCCGAGTTGAAGTGCAGAATCCAGGGGGATTTCACCCTGGCCCAGGTCTTGAGTTTTTCCAGCATAGGTCCTCTGTGTTCTCCGTGCCGGCGCCGACCGCCCGGCGCCGGTATCGTGAATTCAAATTCCCGGGCCCCTAGTCGAAATCGACGTAGAGGCAGGAGATCGATGCGGCGATCGCCGCAAGGTAGGCCAGCGCCTTCCACGCGCCGGCGCCACCGGGCATCGTGGCGACCGTCAGCACCGCCACGTGCATTATGGTGAAGAAGATGGCCGCGACATAGAAATGCCGGTACCCGAACTCCATTTTCCGCCCCTCGAAATCCTCGCCGCAGGCGTAGGTCTCGTATTTTCCCGGGGACGGTTTCCCCTTTTCCTCGACCAGGCGGCCGAAACCGTAGAGGCCGAGGCTGCAGAGCAGGCAGATCAGAAAAGCGACAGGCGGAGACAACAGTATAGATAAATCCATCACGCTACCCTTTGAGCTTGGACAAAAGCCGGATGTCCAGGGAGCCGTAAATCCTGTGGACGCCCACAACGAGCGCCAGCATGACGGCGGCCAGGACGGTTTCGACGATGATGAAGGTGACGATGAGCGACTGGATGAAGGCGATGTCCTGCCGGAAAAGCCCTGCCGCCAGGAAAATGAGGGTAACGCCCTTGGCCACCACCTCCACCCCGATGATGAGGCGGATCAGGTTGCGGTACAGCACGAGCAGGTACACCCCCAGCATCATCAGCAGCAGTCCGCATCCGAACAGGAGCAGGATCTCGTTATTCATGTTTCTTCTCCTTGACCTTGAGCCGGAAGAGCGCGCTGATGCCGAACACTCCCGCCAGGATCAGCACCACCTGCCCCAGGATGTCGGCGCTTCTCAGGTTCCAGAAGACGTTCTGGAAGGAGCCGGAACCGGCGCCGGGGACTATCGAGGGGAGGGCGCTCCCCAGCCAGCGGAGGATCAGGACGTCCAGGCCGATGAAGACCAGCAGCACCAGCGGGATGAACCCGCGCCCCATGCGCGTCTCGTCACCCTGGTCGGAGTCTTTCGTCATGCCGACGGTGGAGACGAAGAGGACCGTGATCAGGCCCGCGCACACGCTCAGCTCGAACACCCCGGCGATGTTGGCGCCGTAATGGAAGAGGATTCCCGCCAGCACCGCGGACACGAGCGCCAGCGAGACGGCCACGTAGAGCAGGTCCCGGAACACGCAGGCGCCGACCGTGAGCAGAACCAGCAACCCCAGAAGCACCCAAAGCAGCATCTTAATTCCCTCCCATTAAAATCACGGCCGCCGGTTCCACGATCCCACGGGTGACGCTGTGGAAGAAGACCCCGGTCAGGAGACAGGCGGCGGCCAGGAGAATGACCGCAAGGGACATGGCCGCCGGCGCCTCACGGATGTCGCGCCATTTCTCGTTCAGATGGCCGAAGAACACCTTGCGCTGGATGATGAGGAAGTACCCGAGCGTGAACAGGCTCACGAGGATGGCGAGCGTCGCGATGGCCGTCTGCCCCGCCGCCAGGGCCCCCATGATGATGAAGAGCTTGCTCCAGAAGCCGTTGAAGGGGGGGACGCCGGCGATCGAGAGGGTGCCGAACACGCTCGTGGCCCCGGTCACGGGCATCCGGGTTTCCAGCCCCCCCATCTGTTCGATGTCGCGGGTCCCGAGCCGGTACTGAACCGCGCCGCTGTTGAGGAAGAGGAGGGACTTGAACAGGGCGTGGTTGAACACGTGGAAGAGCGCGCCGACCAGGCCGAGCAGGTTCCCCAGCCCCAGGCCGATCAGGATATAGCCGATCTGGCTGATGCTGGAGTAGGCCAGCATCCGCTTGAAATCGCTCTGGAAATAGGCGAGCACCGCCCCGGCGATCATGGAGAGGGTCCCCAGGATCAGGAACACCGTCCGGACCTCGCCGATTTCGGGCAGGATCCCGAAGAAGATCCGGACGAGCGCGTAGATGCCGGCGACCTTGATCACCACGCCGCTCAGCATCGCCGAAATCGGGGCGGGGGCGGACGGGTGCGCGTCGGGGAGCCAGGCGTGAAACGGCATCACGGCCGCCTTCAGCCCGAAACCGGCGATGAAGAGCGCGGCCGCGAGCAGGAGCAGGCCGGGAACGGGCCCCCCCGTCCCCGCGAGCGCCGCGCCGAGGGCGGCGAACTCGAGCGTGCCGGCGGTCATGTAGACCAGGAGGATTCCCACCAGCACCAGCGAGGTGGCCACGGCCGACAGGAGCAGGTACTTGACGGCCGACTCGATGCCGTCCTGCTCCAGGCCGAAGGCCACCAGCACGTAGGAGGCGATGGAAGCCACCTCGAGGAACAGGTAGAGGCTGAACAGGTCGCGCGTCAGGAGCATGGCGTTCAGGCCGAAGACCATGATGAGCAGGAGGGCGAAAAACTTCCCCCTTCCCCCGAGATGGGCCACGTAGGAGGTCGCGTAGACCATGCAGGCGAACGCGACCGCGTTGACCACCACCAGGAATAGGAGGCTGACGCTGTCCAGGGCGAAGTGCGCGCCGAACAGCTCGTAGGTCAAACCGCCCCCGAGCGCGGGGATGAGCCGCAGGGTGAAAACGAGAGGGAGCCCGGCCGCCACGATCGCCAGCGTATTCGCGGCCCACCCGCCCAGCCTGGAGGCCCAGGGCATCAGCAGGACCGCGATCGGCGGCACCAGCAGGATCCAGCCTATGTAGGATTCCATCATCGACCTCAGAATCAGAATAAGGGTTCTAGAGTAGCCTCAAAGCCTCGAGCCTCTCCCTGCGCGCCCGCCTAGACGGCGGAACCGAACAGGAGAAACAGCACGACCAGAAAACCCGCCAGAGCCCAGCAGAGATAATTGCCGTACAGGCCGTTGTGGGCGCCGCCGAGCAGCGGACGGAGCAGGAAGCGGCCGATCGAGATAACGCCGTTGCCGATGACGTCCACCATCCGCTCGCAGTACAGGAACACGACCCGGGTGACGGCATCGACCACGCGGATCCCGATCTCGTACCCGTCGAATTTCTTCGCTTCCGCCATCCCGAGCACCGGGCCGAGAACGGGGGAGGAGGCGAGCGGGGCGAAGGCTTCGGCCGCGCTCGGACGCCCGCTGCGCGCCGCGGCGTAGATCATGAAGCCGGCGGCGTAGATGCCGAGCGAAACCACCGTCAGGATCGAGAAATGCCACACGTTCCCGGTCAGCCCCGCCTCGTGGGCCCCCGCCACGCGGCTGATGAGGCCGTCGGCGCGGGAAAAGAGGAACCCGCCGAGGACGGCGACGATGCCCATCGCCAGGGGGGCCAGGACGCAGGCGCCCGGGGCCTCGCCCCGGCCGCCCCCGCCCGGCGCCCAGAGCACGGCGATCACCTTGGCGAAAACGGCCACGTTCAGGACCGCGCCGACGACGAGCAGGGCCAGCACCACGATGTGGCCTCCGTGCAGCGCCCCTTCCAGGATCAGTTCCTTGGCCAAAAACCCCCCGGTCGGGGGGAGGGAGATGGCGGCGAGGAAGGCCAGGAAGAACGCCGCGCCCGACCAGGGCATGCTGCGGGCGATCCCCAGCAGGCGCTCGAGCCCGGAGCCCCCCGCCTTCTCCTCGAAATTGCCCGTGGCGAAGAACATGGTCGACTTGTAGGCGGCGTGCGTCAGCATGTACAGGACCGCGCCCGCCGCGCCCGCGGCTTCCGAGACCCCCAGCCCGCACACCATGAAGCCGACGGGCGAAATGGCCGTCAGGGCCAGGATCTTGCGCAGGTCCTTCTCCACGAGCGCCGGGACGATCGTCACGAAGACGGTGGCGATGCCGAAGAGGAACAGCACCGTCTTCGCCGCGGCGTCCAGGACGAACATCTGCTGCGTCACGATAAAGAGGAAGTAGATGCCCAGCACCTTCTCGAGCGAGGCCGGCAACGCGGCGAAGCCGGAGGCGGGCATCACCCGGGCGGCGTCCGGGATCCAGGTGTGGAAGGGAAACATCCCGGCCTTGGCGCCGGCGCCCATGAAGATGAGGACGAACGCCCAGAACGCCATCGGGCCGGAGGCGGTGCCGACGCCGGCCGTCATCCCCCCCCCCTGCGAGACCTGGGAAAAGAGCATCAGCCCCAGCAGCATCAGGAAGTCGCTCGTCCCGCCGATGACGAGGGCCTTGTGGGCCGCCGCCTCGGCCTGGACCCCGCCGCTGTGGATCAGCAGGTAGAGGGCCACCAGGAAAAGCTCCCAGCCGACGACGAGGACCAGCAGGCTGTCGGTCAGGATGACCGTATAGGTCGAGGCGAACGCGACCAGGAGGGCGAAGAGATGAAGATAGGGCCGCGCGATCCGCCGCGTCGCACCCAGCGTGTACACCATCGCCAGGAGCTGGAACAGGAACACGAAACCGAGCAGGAAGGTCTTCCATCCGGTCAGGCTGAAGGCGAGGGTGAACCCTTCGACCCAGGGGATGTCGACGCCGGGGGCCCAAGGGGCTGCCGTCCAGAACGCCAGCCCGGCGGCCACGACGGCCCCGAGCCCCAGCATCGCCCCCGCCCGGGGACTTTTCCGGAAGAAGGGGAGGACGAAGACCGCGACCGCCAGGGGGACCAGGATGGGGATCCACAACAATGATTGAGCGCTCATAACCTATTTATCTCCAGAGCAGGCTGACGATATTCACCAGGCGTTGCCCATCGGCGACCTTGACCAGGTCGTACGGCAGCTGGAGCAGAAACCCGCTCGCCAGCGTCAGGACGGCCAGAACGGCGACGACCCCCACCATGACCGGGCTTCCCTCTCCGTGCGCCTCTCCCCGGGACTCCCCGAGGAACACCATGCGGAAGCTCTTGAGCATGTAGAGGAGGGTGACCACGGCCGTCAGGATGGCCAGGGTGGCGATGGCGATGCGCCCCCCCTCCACCAGGCCGTTGATAACAAAGTATTTGCTGAAGAACCCCGCCATCGGCGGGATCCCGGCGATGCTCAGGGCGCAGATGAGGTAGCTCACGCCCGTCACCGGCATCTTCCGGAACAGCCCCCCCATCTTCGTCATGTCCTTGGTGTGGGTGCCGTGCTCGATGATGCCGGCGCAGAGGAAGAGCCCCCCCTTGGCGAAGCCGTGGGCCATGATGTACAGGAGCGCCCCGATGTAGCCGAAGTGGGTGAATACCATCAGCCCGAGGAAGGTGTACCCGATCTGGCTCACGGTCGAGTAGGCGAGCAGGCGCTTGATGTTGGTCTCGTGAAGCGCGGCGCTGGCGCTCACGAAGGCGCTCAGGAGGGCCAGGACGAGGAGCCAGGTCTGCGCTTCGGGGGCGATCACCATGCCGTTGCAGAAGAGGCGCGCGAAGGCGTACAGGCCGATCTTGACCAGGATGGCCGCGTGCAGCAGCGAGGTGATGGTCGAAGGCGCCACCCCGGCGTCCGGCAGCCAGGTGTGGAGCGGGACCGTGGCGCTCTTGCTGAAGATGCCGGCCATGACCAGCACCAGGGCGGCGGTCCCGATCTCCTTCCCCCGCAGCTCCGAGATGTCGAAGGTGCCGTACTGGGTGAAGATCAGGGCGAAGCCGAGGAGCATGAAAACGGCGCCGCCGAAGGTGATCAGAAACGCCTTGTCGGCCTTCCAGACGTATTCCGGGTCCCGGAAATAGCCGATCAACCGCCAGCAGGCGAGCGCCGAGATCTCCCAGAACATGTAGAGGAAGATGAGGTTCCGGGAGAAGACCAGCCCCATCATCGCCCCGACGAACAGCGTCACGATGAAATAGTATTCCGGCTCGTGCTCGGTGTGTTCGATGTAACCGAGGGAGTAGACGGCGATCAGCGTGGCGATCAGCGAGGCCGTGAAGGCCATGAACACGGCAAGCGCGTCGATGTTCGTGGAGAACTCGATCCACCGGTAGAGCGGAATGGACGACTCGCCGGTCCGGCCGGCCAGCGCCGGCCCGAGCAGGGGCCACGTCAGTAGGTGGGAGCAGCCGATCAGCAGCACCGCCATCGGGCCGGTGGCCTTCCTCAGCCCGGCCCATCCCGCGAGCGGTATCAGCAGAGAACCGAGCAAGGGGACCAGAATGACCATCAAAGCTTGCGATTCCATACCATTCACTCCGACACTAGAAATAATTACCAAGTTCAAAAGAACCGGAAATTATAGAGAAACCTACAGCTGCATTCCACCAGAATCGTAGAAACGGCCCGTTATTCCTCCCCGGCGGCCGGGGGTTCCCGCCGCACCCTTCCGCTTCGGAGGTCATAATGCATGCCCAGGACCGTGACCTCCCGGGCCCATGCTTCCGATTTCAGTTCCGCCACCGTCCGGCGGACATTTTCGGCGATCGCGCGCTCGAGGCCGCCAGGCCGCGGGGGCGCGTCGACGACGGGCCGCAGACGGTCGAGCAGGTTTTTCAGGTGCCCCGCGGCGCTCGCGCCCTCCAGCACCGAGGTCACCGCGCCGCAGAAAGCGTGCCCCAGCACCACGACCAGCTCCACCCCGAGGTGCTCGACCGCGTACTGGATGCTGCCGGAAGCGGCCTCGTCCAGGCAATGGCCGGCGGTGCGGACCACGAACAGGTCCCCCAGTCCGCAATCGAAGAGGATTTCCGGGGGAACGCGCGAGTCGGAGCAGCCGAGGACCACCGCGAAAGGGTGCTGCCCGGAAACGATCTCCTCCCTCCGGGCGGGGTCCTGGTGCGGGTGCACCCCCCTGCCCGAAGCATGCCGCCGGTTGCCGGAAAGCAGACGCTCCAGCCCCTCACCCGCGATCACCCGGGACGCGCGCGCGTTGTCATGGCTCATGCCCGTATTTCCCCGTTTTTCTGTATTTGTGCCGCGGGACGCGCCGGCGCACCCCCCCCGACGCCGTCCGCCCGGCATTGTATACCTCTCAGACCGGAGCACAAACCCATTTTTTGAATTTCGTCCCGGGCCCGGGCCCGCGGTATGCTGTAAAATGGGATCGGGAATCACCCCATCGAAAGGAGCCCCCCATGTCCGACGCCATCGCAGGCCTGAAACCGGAACCCGTCTGGAAGTACTTCGCCGAGATCTCCCGGATCCCCCGCTGTTCCAAGAACGAGGCGGCCGCCTCCCGGTACGTCCTGGAACAGGCCCGGAGGCTGGGGCTCGAGGCGGAGGGGGACCCGCTGGGGAACGTCGTCGTCCGCAAACCCGCCAACGGCCTGCAGGGGCGCCCGGGCGTGGTGCTGCAGGGGCACCTCGACATGGTCTGCGAGAAGAACCGGGAGACGCGGCACGATTTCCTCACCGACCCGATCCGGCTGGTGCGCCGGGGGAACCTCATCATGGCCGACGGCACCACCCTGGGGGCGGACAACGGGATCGCGGTGGCGGCGCTGCTGGCCGTCATGGAGGACCGCTCCCTCCGGCACGGCCCCCTCGAACTCCTCTTCACGGTCGACGAGGAGACCGGCCTGAACGGGGCCGCCGGCCTCGGGCCCGGTTTCGTGCAAAGCCGCATCCTGCTGAACCTCGACAGCGAGGAGGAGGGGACGCTCTACATCGGCTGCAGCGGGGGACGGGACACCACCGGTGTGCTCGAGGTCCGGTACCGGGACGCGAACCCCCGCCACGCGGCGCTGTCGGTCAAGGTCACGGGGCTCAAGGGGGGGCACTCGGGGCTCGAAATCGACAAGGGCCGGGCCAACGCCGTCAAGGTCATGGGGCGCGTGCTCCTGGCCCTTTCCCCCCTCGGGGCGCGGATCTCCTCCGTCGACGGGGGGGACAAGCACAACGCCATCCCGCGCCAGTGCGAGGCGGTGCTCCTCCTCCCGCCGCGGAAGGTGAAAGCGGCCGGCGCGGCGGCCGAACGGCTCCTTGCCGACATCCGGGCGGAATTCCAGGCGGCGGAGCCCGACCTCGGGATCGTCCTGGCCCCCCTCGAGGGGAGCCGGCCGGAAAAGGTGCTCGGCCGCAGGGATCAGCTCACCCTGGTGCGCCTCCTCTCGGCGCTCCCCCACGGCGTTGTCAAGATGAGCGCCGAAATCGCGGGCCTGGTCGAGACCTCCACCAACCTGGCCGCGGTCCACACCCGCGGGGACGGCGTCCGGCTCGTGACCAGCCAGCGGAGTTCGGTGGCGTCGGAACTGGACGAGCTCGCCGCCGCCGTGGCCTCCATCATGGAGCTGGGGGGCGCCGCCATCGAGACTTCCGACGCCTACCCCGGGTGGAAGCCGGACCTCGACTCCCCCATCCTGAAGGTCGCCCGGGAGGCCTACCGGGAACTCTACGGCAGGGAGCCCCAGGCGAAGGCGATCCACGCCGGGCTCGAATGCGGCGTCATCGGCGAGCGCTTCCCCGGGATGGACATGATCTCCTTCGGCCCCACCCTCGAGGGGGCCCATTCGCCCGAGGAGCGGATGCAGATCGACACGGTGGAGAAGTTCTGGGACCTGCTCGCCGAGATCCTCAGGCGCGTGTGACCGCCCGGCCCGCCCCCGTCAGAGTTTGGCGGGTTCGCAGAGGTTGACCGCTCGCCGGGCCGCGCGCCCGCAGACCACGCAGAGGTACTGGGCGTCCTTCGCGAGCGCCCCGACCGTCTTCATGTTGCGCAGGCTGGTTATGTGACACAGGTGTTTTTCATGGTCCGGGTGGAGATCGGACAACTCCAGGCCGGCATCCGTCCATTCATCCTTCTTTTCAACCATGGGACTCCCTCCCTGTACGAAAGAGAAAACATCCGCGCCCGGGCGGGCGCCTCTACACCATGGATAGGATCGGGCGCGCCCGGTGTCAAAGCCCCGTTACGCCTTCACGGCGCACCGGAACTGCGGTATGCTTTGAAAAATTTCGGAAAGGAGTCGTTATGGCCAGGACACCCAGAACCCAGGCAGGCGGACAGGCGTCCGGGAAGGCGCCCGGGGCCCGCACAAAGGCGGCTCCCGGCGCGGCCGCAAACAGGAAGAAGGCCGCCCCCCCGCCGGCCGGCGTCACGGACAGGGAACGCTACTTCCTGATCGCCGAGGCCGCCTACTACCGTGCCGAGCAGCGCGGTTTCGCCCCCGGCCACGAGCTCGAAGACTGGCTGGACGCCGAGACCGAGGTGGGCCGGATGGTGGCCGCCGCCCGCACCCCCCCCGCGCCCGAAAAGGGCTGAAAACGTCCCGCTCCGATACCGACCACGGGATCCCATGCCAAACATAGAGCTCAAGTTCCTGGCTGTTTCCGACTACGACAGGCTGAAGGAGGCGATGATCGAGGCCTACCCGGCCATGCCCCACGCCTACTGGAAGGAGCACCACATCCAGCTGCTGACGCGCACCTTCCCGGAGGGGCAGGTGATCATCACCATAGACGGGGAACTCGCCGGCGGCGCCCTGTCCATCATCGTGGACTACGCCAGGTACGAACCGGGACACAGCTACCGGGAGATCACCGGGGACTTCACCTTCTCGACCCACGACCCGGAGGGAGACATCCTCTACGGCATCGACATCTTCATCCGGCCGAAGTTCCGCGGGCTGCGGCTGGGACGGCGGTTGTACGACTACCGCAAGGAGCTGTGCGAGAGGCTGAATCTCAGGGGGATCGTTTTCGGGGGGAGGATCCCCAATTACCACAAATACGCGGGCACCATGTCCCCCCGGGAGTACATCCGGAAGGTCCGGACCCGGGAGATTCACGACCCGGTGCTCGATTTCCAGCTCTCCAACGATTTCCACCCGGCCAAGATCATCAAGGGGTACCTCCCGGGGGACGCCGAATCGAGCGAATACGCCGTCCTGCTGGAATGGAAGAACATCTACTACGAAAAGCCCCGGAAGAAGGCGGCCGTCATCAAGAAGTCGGTGCGCCTGGGGCTGATCCAGTGGCAGATGCGGCCCTACCGCGATCCCGGGGAACTCCTGCAGCAGGCGGAATTCTTCGTGGACGCCGTCTCCGGGTACCGTTCCGATTTCGTGCTCTTTCCCGAATTCTTCAACGCCCCGCTGATGGCGGAAAACAACCACCTCGAGGAATCGCAGGCGATCCGGGAACTGGCCCGGCACACGGCCGGGCTGGTGGAGGCGATGTCCCGCCTGGCCATCGCCTACAACATCAACATCATCACCGGCAGCATGCCCGAAATGGTCGACGGCCGACTCTACAACGCCGGCTACCTCTGCAAGCGGCAGGGGTCGGTGGAGCGGTTCGAGAAGATCCACGTCACCCCCGACGAAGCCCGGGTCTGGGGGCTGCAGGGGGGGAGCACTTTCCGCGCTTTCGACACCGACTGCGGGAAGATCGGCATCCTGATCTGCTACGACGTCGAGTTCCCGGAACTGTGCCGGCTGCTGGCCGACGAGGGGATGGACATCCTCTTCGTCCCCTTCCTCACCGACACCCAGAACAGCTTCTCCCGGGTGCGCCACTGCGCCCAGTCCAGGGCGATCGAGAACGAGTGCTACGTCGCCATCGCCGGGAGCGTCGGGAACCTCCCGAAGGTGCACAACATGGACATCCAGTACGCGCAGTCGATGGTGCTGACCCCCTGCGACTTTCCCTTCCCCGCCAACGGGGTCAAGGCCGAAGCCACCCCCAACACCGAGATGATCCTGGTCACGGACGTGGACATCGACATGCTCCGGGAACTCCACCAGTTCGGCAGCGTGCGCAACCTGAAGGACCGGCGC
>JAFGSS010000004.1 GCA_016934555.1 Acidobacteriota bacterium
CCGTGGACGCCACAGCCCCGGACAGGTGCATCATCGCCGCATCCAGGGTCAACGCCATCAGCGTCAGGCACAAGTGTTTCTTCATAAAGGTCGCGCGAACGGGTTCGGCTGTCGGAAAACCTGGCCCGAGTATACACCAGGACCGGAACCCGTAAATCAAAAATTCCGCCCCCCGCCCGCCGGTCGGACCGGGACGGACCCGTCCGCAAACGGCTTCATCTTGACTCCGGTCCGCCTTTTGCACCAAGATCGTATCGTTGGGCCGTTACCGGCGCCCGGCGACACCTCATCGCAAAGGAACAGGGATAGTCATGAAAAGGATATGCGTACTGGCCGCCCTCACGCTCCTGCTGGCGGGGTTCGGGTTCCCCTCATCGCGCACCTCCGCGCTGCTTCGATACGACCGGCAGATCGACGCCCTCCTCGGCCGGATGACGCTCGAGGAAAAGGTGAACATGCTTCACGCCAAGCACATGTTCGTTTCCGCCGGCGTGGAGCGGCTCGGGATCGCCGACCTGAAATACGCCGACGGGCCTTTCGGCGTGCGCGAGGAAATGGAGCCCGACAGCTGGACGCCGCTGGGGTGGGACAACGACACGGCCACCTTCTTCCCAACCGGCTCGGCCCTGGCCGCCACCTGGAGCCCGGAGTTGGCCTACGCCTACGGCGCCGCCCTCGCGCGGGAGGCCCGGCTGCGGGGAAAAGACATGATCCTGGCCCCGGCCATCAATATCCAGCGGATCCCCACGGGCGGAAGGACGTTCGAATACCTGAGCGAAGACCCCTTCCTGAGCGCCCGGCTGGCGGTTGCCTACACCCGCGGGGCCCAGGAGAACGGGGTGGCCGTCTGCCTGAAGCATTTCGCCCTGAACAACCAGGAGAACAACCGCGGCACGGTCGACGTGATCGTGGGAGACCGGGCCCTGCGGGAGATCTACCTCGCTCCCTTCCGGGCGGCGGTCGAGGAAGCGGACGCCTGGGGCGTCATGGCGGCCTACAACAAGGTGCGGGGGAGCTGGTGCGCGGAGAACGACCTGCTCCTCAACCAAATTCTGCGCGACGAGTGGGGGTTCGCCGGCCTGGTCGTCTCCGACTGGGGGGGGACGCACAGCACGGTCGCCTCGATCCAGAGCGGCCTGAACGTCGAAATGCCGGGGAAGCAGTTTTTCGGAAAGGCGCTGCTCGACGCGGTGGCCCGGGGGGAAGTCTCCCAAGAGCTCGTCGACCGGAGGGTGCGCGAGGTGCTGCGCGTGCGGCTGGCCGTCAAGCCGGTTCCCGGCCATGAGGCGAACCGGGTGGTGACGTCCCAGCCGGCGCAGCAACGAATCGCCTACGACGTGGCGGCGCGTTCGATCGTCCTGCTGAAAAACGACGGCGTGCTCCCGCTGCGGCTGAAGAACCGGCCCCTCATCGCCGTCGTCGGCGCCAACGCCACCCAGGCCATGGCCGCGGGTGGCCTGGGCGCGGGGGTGAAGACCCTGTACGAGGTGACGCCGCTCGAGGGGCTCAGGAACCGGGTCGGCACAGGGGCCAGGATCGTGCACGCCCGCGGGTACGAGCCGGTCGAGTACGCGGGTTTCGGCGGGTTCCGGAAGAAGGCCCCGGCGGAGCTGGAAAAGGAGGCGCGCGCAAAAGAGCTGCGGGCCGAAGCCCTCGCGCTCGAGGCGATCGAGGCCGCCTCCGGGGCCGACATCGTGCTCTTTGTCGGCGGGAACAACCGCGCCGTCGAAACCGAGGGGAGCGATCGCCGCGACATCTTTCTCCCCTCGGGGCAGGACCGGCTGATCGCCCGGATCGCCGAGGTGAACCCCAACATCGTCACCGTGCTCACGAGCGGCGGCCCCAACGACCTGGGCGTGGTGAACCGGGTATCGAAGGCCCTCGTCCTCTCCTGGTTCAACGGTTCCGAGGGGGGGAACGCCCTGGCCGACGTGCTGCTGGGGACGATCTCCCCCTCGGGCCGGCTCCCCTTCACCCTCCCGGTGAAACTCGAAGACTCCCCCGCCTACGCCCTGGGCACCTATCCCCTGGGGGGGCCGGGCACCGACGTGTTCGCGAGCCTGGTGGCCAGGGCGGAAGCGGCGCCGACCGCGCAGGAGCCGTCAAGACCCGCACGGGACCCGAACAGGGCGCACTATTCCGAGGAGTCGCTGGTGGGGTACCGCTGGTTCGACACCCGGAAGATGCCGGTGATGTACCCCTTCGGGCACGGCCTCACCTACGCCTCTTTCGAGTATGCCGGCCTCGCGACCGACCGGAGGAGCTACGAGGCCGGCGACATCATCCGCGTGACCCTCGAGCTGAAGAACCGGGGGAAGATGACGGCGGACGAGGTGGTGCAGCTCTACGTGCACCGCGTCGATCCGTCGGTGGAGTGGCCGGAAAAGGAACTCAAGGCTTTTGCGCGGACCACCCTCCGCGCGGGCGGAAGCGGGAAGGTCAGGATGGAGGTCCCGGTCTCGAGCCTCCGCTACTGGAACGAAAACACCCGGTCCTGGGACGACGACCCGTGCATGATCGAACTGCGCGTCGGCCCCTCGGCGGGCGATATCCGGCTCAAAAAGAGCGTGGTGCTCCGGTAGCGCATGCGGGCACGGCGTCCTTCAACCATGGGAGACGACAATGGGAAAGGCCAGCGTCCTGAAAATTGTGAACCCCGTCATCGCCCTGCTCCTGCTGTGCCAGGTCTGCACCGCGCTGCTCATGATTACACTGGGGGATGAAGGCTTCGAAACGATCCACAAAACCGGCGGCATCCTGCTGGCGGGGGGAGTCCTCCTTCACCTCGCACTGAACTGGAACTGGGTCAAGACGAGCTATTTCGCAGGCAGCCGGAAGCGCTGACGGGTGGCTTCCCGATGGCCGTTTTGCACGCCGGCGCGCCGGAGTCCTTGTCGTCGCGGGAGTATCCTCCTGCACGTAAAACAGGGGCCGCCCGGATGCGGACGGAATGCGCCTCAATCGCCGAAAAGGAGACAAAATGAATCCGGCTGACAGCCCTTATCTGCGCGCCCCCAAAAACTGCATCAACCGCAGATCCTTTCTGAACAGGAGCCTTTTCTGCACCACGACCGGGATGTCGCTGCTCGCCCTGGCCGGGACGCTCAGCGGAACGACGGCCGCCGAAAAGGGGGGATCGAAAGAGGAGATATTCGGCAAGCTCGACAGGGAGATCGAGCGCCTGTATCCCATTCTTCACACCTGTTCCCAACCCACTCTCGCGGCGCTGAACGACCAGTTCGGCCTCGACGCCGATCAGACGGTCACGGCCATACGGCTGTTCGCGGGAGGGATCGCCGGAAAGGGGGAAACCTGCGGCGCGGTGACCGGCTCCCTGCTCGCCCTGGGCTTCTTCTTCGATGTCAAAAAAGCGAACTCCGGCCCGGCCGCCGGCGCCTCCATGACGCATGCGGGCGCGTTCTTCGACCGGTTCACCCGGGAATTCGGTTCGATCCGTTGCCGCGAGGTCATGACGCACCAATACGGCAAGGCCATCGATTACGGCAGCCCCGAGGACCTGAAACTGCTGGCGAAGCCGGAAAACCAGGGGAAGTGCCTGGAGGTGATGAAAACGGCCGTCCATATAGCCGCCGAGATCATGCTGCAGCGCTCCTGAACCGGAACGGCGGCGCCAGGGCGCCGCCGTCGTCTCCCGTCCGCTCACCTGAATTTTCTGGGCTTGTAGGTATCCTTCCAGATCGGTGGCAGGTTGCTGTCCGAAGTGATGTACCGCTTCTTGTAGTACCAGCGGCCTTCGATCTTCACCAGTTCGCTGTATTCGCGCCCCTGGTCCACCATGACGGGGGGTTTGTGGATGTCCTCGTTGAGCACGCCGCTCCAGATGGCCCACACCGTTGCCGTGTCCCCCTCCACGCTGATGATCGGGTTGTTGAGCAGCATGTGAAGCCTGCGCCCCACGTGGGCGTTGTCCTCGTCCAGCCCGCCGTACATTTTGGCGATCGCCTCCCGCCCCCGGGAGATCATCCCGTTGACGTCGAACACCGCGTCCTCGGTGAAGTACTGCGCCAGGTTGTGCCCGGAACCCGAAGATATGTCGACATAGTACCGGATCAGCATGTCCTCGATCTGAATCCGGTCCAGCAGGGTCTCCTGCGTCACCCTCTTTTCGGCGGCCGTCACCGGTGATAGTGCGAAGAGCACAAACCACGCCGCGATACCCAATGCGATTCCAGGAGCGAAGCCTGGCTGAACGCGTGAAACGCCGTAGATACTCATGGCCATGTACCCTCCGTTGATGGATCGTATTTCCTGCCGGACATTATGAGGGCATCATGCCGGAAAGCACAACGCAATTGGCTTCATCAACAGGGCTTGAAGAATATCGCGGGTTTCGTCATTTCACCGCTGCGGCCTGTTTCGACGGGGAACTCGGGAAGATTGGACGGCTCCGGGGCGGCGTCTCCGGCCGGCGGGGGGGCGGCAGTGTGCCCCCCCGCCGGATCGCCGTGAGGACTGGCGGTGCCGGACCCTTCAAATGCCTGAGACCGGGACTCGCCCGTCCAGGTCACATTGAAAGTGCCCGATGGCACCGCTACGGCAGGAGGTCCGGCAGGGATTCGACAAAACGCTCGACAGCCTGGACCTGGGCGATGCCGGATATGAACTCCCGGGTCGCAGCGATCCTCCGGGACTCCGGCGCTCCCGTTTCCGTTGCGTCAAAACGGGGCACCACGGGACATTCGTCCAAAAGGCCCGCCAGGACGGCCCAGGCCGGCTGGTCGAGTAATGCGATGATGTCGAGATTGTCCCGTTCTTTCCAGGGAGTTCCCTCCCTCACCCGTCGCTTCAACCTGCGGCCGAGTTCGGCCAGGTCGCGCCGGAGCCGGGGCTCCTCGCACCGGAGCCGGTCCAGGATCCCGGCCAGGCTCTTGGCCACGTACAGCGACACCCTCTCGTAAATGACATTCCACCCCGCCTTGAAGACCGGAACCAGGTCCTGCCCGAGAAGGAAGCCCAGGGGCGGCCGCGCGTCCCCCCGATCGCGGAAGGCGCCTTCGCTCCCTGCATCCCGCTCCCCACCCCGGTGCGGCCAGACCTCGAGGCCGAGACTGCACGCGGCAAGGGCCGCATCGGCCGCTTCCACGGGCCTGAAGCGCCGCGATTGAAAGGAGCAGCCGGCCACGAGCACATTGGCCAGGAAGGCGAGTTCGTCCATCCTCTCGGAGAAGACCGCGGGGTCCGCCCGGCGCACGTATTGCAGTTCCTCGCGGATCCGCGCCAGGCGGTCCACCCCCGGCGCCGGCCCTCCCGCCGGCAGGAGGGCGCGCCCTCCCGGGAAGAGATCGCATTCCCGCAGCAGCGCCGCCAGCCCGGACTCCCGCTCTTCCCCGACCACCCTCGCCCCCTCCCCGGTGCCGGCCCCCTGGCCGGCCCGGTCCTTCAGGGACCGGAGATGATTTTCCCTCACGGTGTCCGCAAAGGTGTCGCGGGTGCTCCCGGGGCCGCCCGGCTTCCATTGCCGCGCGGCCGCCAGGAAAGCCGCCGCCCCGACCGGATCCACGTACCCCTCGAGTGCGCGCCGGGCCTCCCGGTCCGCCGCGACATCGGACATCACCCGCTCGCCTTCGGTCAGGACCTCGTACAGTCCACCGTCGCTTTCGAGCTGGGCGGCATCGATCCGTGCGCACCGCTCCATCAGTTCCCCGAAAAACTCCGGGAACCCATCCTCCAGCTCGAGGAGCACCAGCAGCACGGCGTCCCAGAATGCATCACGCTTCGAAACCACCGTGCAGCCGCTGAATTCGTGACTGAGGCTGCCTTCGAGCGCCTTCTCAGCCCATGACGCCCGTTCCCATTCGGAGGGGTCGACGTCCCCGCCTTCCGAATAGGCCATCATCCGCAGCGCCATCCACGCGTCATCCAGGACCAGGATATGCCGGGAAAAGGCCCCGGTCACAAAATCGAGGTCCATACCCGCGATCTTCTCCGCCGCGACCGGAGGCCCCATTCCGGCCAGGACCTCCAGCCACAGCCCGAAACGCTCCGCGTCGAACTGTTCCTCCTCCCCCGCCCGCCCGCATTGCCACAGGTCGTCGTCGAAGATGTGCATGAGCTGCTCGGACGACGCCAGCGCGATCACTTCGCCCGTGTCCTCGAGCCCGCATCTCCGAATGAGCTGATTGAGGACTTTCGGCTCGAGACTCCGGACGGTCCGGGCGAGATCGGGCTGATCCAGAATGCGGTTCAGCAACTGTCGGCTCGACGGCGCCAGCGGATGGATCATGGTTACCTCCCGACAGAATTTATACCATGAAAGCCAAACTGTATCCCTTTACTTTTCTATATCTTACGAAATCTCTGGGCTTGACCCGCCCCCTGGGCCCGTGCTATGATACGGGCCATACAACGATGGATAGGAACGGCGCCCGGGACGCCCGTGGAGTGTCGATCCCGCATCCACATCGGCGCGTAACCACTGAACGGGAAAACCATGGCCAAGAGCAACCTGAAAGAGCAGGTGGACATCATCCGGCAGGCCTTCGGCTACATCGAGCGGTTCAAGGGCGAGACCTTTGTCATCCGGATCTCGAGCGAACTCATCGCCAGTCCCTTCATCCCGGTGCTCCTGAAGGACCTCGTGCTCCTTCATCGCATGGGCATAAGGATCATCCTCGTTCCCGGGGCGCGAAGCAGGATCGACGAGGTGCTGGCGACCTACGGGATGGCATGCCGGCGGATCGGCGGGGTGCGGATTTCCCCGCCCGAGTCGATCCCCTTCATCCAGATGGCGGCCTTCGACGTTTCCAACAGGATCATGACCATCCTGGCGGAATGCGGCGCCAACGCGGTGATCGGCAACTGGGTCCGGGCGCGCAGCATCGGGGTCCGGGACGGCATCGACTTTCAGAGCGCGGGCATCGTCGAGAAACTCAAGACCGACGTCCTGGTCAACATCCTCGATGACGGCATGATCCCCATTTTCCCCAATATCGGCTGGAGCGCCAAGGGCACGCCCTACAACCTCTCCTCCAACGAACTGGCCGCCACCGTCAGCGTCCGCCTGAAGGCGGCCAAGCTCTTCTTCCTGACCAACGGCCGCACGCTTTCAGCGGATAAGTACACCCTTCCCGAAGGGGTGCCGCTCGGGGAGGACGGGACCATCACCCAGCTGACGGTGGACAATGCCGGAACCTTCGCCGAACTCAACGCCGACAGGAAGGAGGACCCCCTGGTCACTCTCGTGGACCTGGGCCACAGCGCGTGCCGCGACGGCGTCCATCGCGTCCACATCATCGACGGGGCGGCGGACGGGATGATCCTCAAGGAGATCTTCTCCAACCGCGGGCTCGGGACGATGATTTACTCCAACCTGCACGAGAACATCCGGCGCATGACGCGGGCCGACGTCCCGGCCGTGCTTCGCCTCATGCAGCCCGCCATCGAGGACGCCATCCTGGTCCCGAGGACCGCGGCCGATCTCGAGGAAAAGGTGGAGAATTACTGCGTGTACGAGGTGGACGGCACCCTGCACGGCTGCGCGGCGCTCGATGTCTTCGAAGACCGCCAGGGGGAGATCTGCGCCGTCGTGGTGGATGAGAGTTATGCGAACATGGGCATCGGGAAGAAGATGATCGGGTACCTCATCGACCGGGCGTCGAGCTTGCGCCTGAAGGCCGTTTTCGCGCTGACGACCCAGACCTCCGACTGGTTTCAGCAGCAGGGGTTCGTCCCCGCGACGGTGGCCGACCTCCCCCCGCAACGGCGCAAGAATTACAACGTCAAGCGCAAATCGCGCATCTACAGGAAGACGCTCTCCCGCCGCAGGCCGAAGATCCTCTGAGCCGCTGGCCGGCGGGATACGGGGACATCGCCCTCATTCGTAGCGGAGGGCGTCGATCGGGTCGAGCATGGCGGCCTTGCGGGCCGGCCAGACCCCGAAAATCAGGCCGATCGCGATCGACACCCCCAGTCCCGTGAAAACGGCCCAGAGCGGGATGGTGGCGGGAAGGCTCGGCACCAGGGCAATGATGATCAGGCTGAGGGCCACCGCGAAGAGGACGCCGAAGACCCCTCCCACCCCCGTCAGCGTCATGGCTTCGAACAGGAACTGCAGCACGATGTCGCGCTTGGTGGCGCCGAGGGCCTTGCGCGTGCCTATTTCCCGCGTCCTTTCGGTGACGGACACCAGCATGATGTTCATGACTCCGATCCCCCCGACCAGGAGGCCGACGCTGGAGACGGCGATGACGACCAGGCCGAAAATGGCGGTGATGGAATTGAGCTGCTTGATGATCATGTCCGGGGTGGTCAGTGAAAAGTTGCTGGGCTCGGAGTACCCGACCTTGCGCCGCAGCCGCAGCAGGCTCTCGCTCTCATCCAGCGCCTGCACCCTCATGCCGGGACGGGCCTGGATGTACAGGTAGTGATCCTCCTCCCACGGCATGAGCTTGTGGAAGGCGCCGTAGGGGATGTAGACGTAGTTGTCCGCCGCCCCGAGCATCGATCCCGTACGGCTCTGTTCCGCGACCCCCAGCACCGTGAACGGCCGCCCCAGGATCAGGATCCGCCGCCCGATCGGGTCGCTGTCCGCGAACAGGGATTTGGCGGTCTCGGGGCCCAGGACCGCGACCGGCACGCGGTGGTCGTCCTCCGCCTGGGTGAAAAAGCGGCCGTTGGCCAACTTCAGGTCGTAGATGCTCGAGTAATTATAGGAGACGCCCATGAAATCGCCCCCCCGCACCGAGGTCTTCTCGTTACGGATGGTGATCCGGGTCCGGGTGGGGGCGCCGATCCAGCACACATCCTGGACCGACGGGCACTGGTCCCGGATGGCCTTGGCGTCGGCCACCGTGAGCGGCCGCCGCATCCTTTCCTCCCGCGTGGGGCGTCCGCTCGGCATCATGTCCCGGTGGTAGGCCAGGATGTTGTTGGCCCCCAGCGACTCGATTTCGGCCAGAACGTTCTGCTTGACCCCCGAGAGGATCGCGGCGATGACGATCACCACCGACACCCCGACCACGATTCCCAGCACGGTCAGGAAGCTCCTGAACTTGTGGGTGAGGAGGGTGTCGAAGGCCATGCCGAAGGTTTCGCGGTAATCCATCGTCGGGGTCTCCTATTCCCTGGCCAGGGCGGCGATCGGGCTCAGTTTGGACGCGCGGTACGCCGGGTAGATCCCGGAGACCATCCCCACCCCGCCGCTGGTGAAAATGGCGAGCAGGACGTACCCCGCCGTAATCCGCATGGGAAACCCGACGGCGCCCTCGATGACGGCGCAGAGAACGTAGGCCAGGCCGAGGCCGAGTACGCCTCCCAGGGTGGCCAGCAGGGCCGATTCCACCAGGAACTGCAGGAGGATGTCGGCGCGCCGGGCGCCGACGGCCTTGCGCATTCCCACCTCGACCGTTCTTTCCGTCACGGTGACCAGCATGATGTTCATCACCACGATCCCGCCGACGACCAGGCCGACCAGGGTGATGGGGATGATGGCCACCGCGATCATGCCGATGATCCCGTCGATGGTTTCCTGGATGGCGCTGCTGGTGAGCATGTCGAAATCGTCGGCCTTTTGCGGCTTCAGCTTGTGCCGCGCCCTCAGGATCATCCGGACCTCGTCCTCGGTGGCCTGGATGGTCTCGCCCGAAGACGCCCGGACCTGGAAGGAGATGGACTGCCGCGACCCGTACTTTTTCAGAAAAGCCGTATAGGGGATATAGAGGGAGTTGTCCGCCGACTGCCCTATGCCGCTGCTCCCCTTCTGCTCCTCGACCCCGATCACGGTGAAGTTGTCGCCGCCGATCTTGACCTGCTTGCCCAGCGCGTTCAGGGGCCCGAACAGTTCCTCGCGCACCTTCCACCCGATGACGGCGACGGGGCTGGCGTGCACCACGTCGAACTCCGCGATGAACCGCCCCTCGTAAAGGTCGACCGCCTGGATTTTGGGCAGGTCGGCGCTGATGCCGGAGATCGAGGCGTCGTAGAAGATCTTGTTGCCCCTCTTGATGGTGTCGGTCCCCTGCAGCATGGGCGAAATCGCCTCGCACCCGTCGCACAGGCTCTCCACCGCCTTCATGTCCTCCGGGTAGAGGTTCTTGTTGCGCCGGATCTTCTCCTCGAATTCCTCCATGGAGGCCGCCCGCACGATCCGCGCCACGATGAAGGTATTGCTGGCGAAGGTGGAGGAGAGCTGCTTCCAGATATAGTCGCCCACCCCCTCGATGGCGCCCCCGACGGTCACGACCGAAGCGATCGCGATGATGATGCCGACGAGCGTGAGCACGGACCTCAACTTGTGGGTCCAGATGGAATCGACGGCGATCCGGAAGGCTTCCCAGAGCGCGGCGCTTGTGCGCATCTTCCGGTGGTCGGGACCTTTCTCCGTAGGGCGGGCGGTCGGCATGATCTGTGTCCTGTACGGGGGCTCCGGGGTCGGGTGGCTGCCAATCTACCCTGCCCCGCGGACGCCCTCACGGCTGTCGTTTCCTGTCAAATCCAACGGAATAGGATTTTACCTCAAAAGCGAGAACATGTATCGAGCGAATGAGCGCTTCGGACGCTTTTATCCGTGGGGCGCCCCCTCCCGGGTCCGGCGCCGTCCTAGGCCAGGAGCGCCGGTTTCTTTCAGGATTTTCCCAGGTTTGCAGCGGCCGGGAGGGTCCGTCAGCACCACCGGCCGGCGAAGTGCCCTAGGGCCAGAGGCTCCCGCCCGGTGCGCGCAGGTATTTTTCGGGGAACCCGGAAGGAAGTTTCATGCGCAGGACCTTCCGCTTGTTGTAGCGCATCACCACCGTTTCGATCGGTTTGCCGGCGCTCTCCTCGAGCGCCAGTTTGAAATCCTCGATGTCGGCCCCTTCCCTGATTTCCCGCCCGTTTATGGAAAGGAGGGTGTCGCCGTCCCGCAAGCCCAGTTCATCGGCCAGGCTTTTGTCATAGACCAGCATCAACGTGTTGGGCGTTTGGGGCCACACTGGGGCGCCGAGGAAGATGCGGCTGCGCC
>JAFGSS010000148.1 GCA_016934555.1 Acidobacteriota bacterium
CGTCGATGTCGAGCAGGGCCTCGATCCGGCGCCGCGTGTCTTCGGAATAGGGCTCGGCGCCCGCGAACGCCTTGCGCAGTTTCAGGCTGGCGCGGTCGACCCCTTCCTCCATCATTTTGGACTGCACGTGGAGCAGGAAGCTGGGGGTCGCGTGGACCACGGTGGTGCCGTGGTCGCGCATCATCCGGAACTGCCGGGGGGTGTTGCCCGCCCCGGCGGGGATGACGAGCATGCCTACCTCCTCGGCGCCGTAGTGGAGCCCCAGGCCGCCGGTGAAGAGGCCGTAGGTGATCATGTTCTGAAACACGTCCGCGCGGGTGCAGCCGGAAGCGAAGATGGAGCGGGCCATGTAGGAGGCCCAGCGGGAGATGTCCTTCCGGGTGAAATAGATGGTAGTGGGGACGCCCGTCGTGCCGCTCGAGGCGTGCAGCCGCACGACCTCCTCCTTGGGCGTGGCCAGCATCCCGTAGGGGAAGGACTCCCGCAGATCGTGTTTGGTTGTGAAGGGGAGACGCCGCAGGTCGTCCAGGGAGCGGATGTCGCCGCTATGGCGGATGCCGGCCGCGGCGAGCCTGGGGGCGTTGTAGGTGGTCCCCAGCGCCCGGTCCACGGCCGCCCGCAGGGCGCCCAGCTGCAGGGCCTCGAGTTCGCCCCGGGGCATGGTTTCCGTCTTTTCATCCCAATACTGGTAACGCATCGCTCCGCTCTCCTCTGTCCGGTCCCGAATTTTGCGGTTGAAGGGTAACACCCCGGGACCCCGGTATCCAGTCTCAATGGGGACGGACCAGGATAAATTGTTGCGTAATATAATATTTAAAAGGGGGACGGACCAGAAAAGTGGCTCAGAGAGCGGGGTGGGTCATTAGTAAGGATGACTTTGTCCAGCACCGAGGCGGTGGGTCGCAAGCGCACGTGCATGCGGTGCGGCGCCCCGCCGCCCGGCGCCGTGCGTGCGTCGCACGATTTCACGTTTCAATCTTAATGGAGGAACCGTCATGCCCCGATCGAACCGCTACATTCAGCCCGGCTACGTCTATCACCTGACCCATCGCTGCCACGACCGGAAGTTTCTGCTGCAGCATCGCGCCGACCGGATGGAATACCGCCTGCGCATCCGGGAGGCGGTGCGCCTCTACCGGGTCTCCCTCTTCGATTTCTGCGTCACCTGCAACCACGTCCACCTGCTGGGCACGTGCGACCGCCTTGGCGACCTCAGCCGTTTTATGAAGAGGCTGGCGGGGAATTTCGGCCAGGCCTACAACATCCGCAACGGCCGTAGCGGCGCGTTCTGGAGCGAACGCTTTCACAGCACGATGATCGACGGCGGCGAGCACCTGTGGAACTGCCTGCGCTACATCGACCTCAACATGGTGCGTGCGGGGGTCGTGTCCCATCCCGAGGAGTGGGATGCTTGCGGCTATCAAACGCTGGTCGGGGTGCAGGGGGCCGTCGATTTCCTGGATATCGATCGCCTGGTCGGACTGCTCGGGTTGCCCGACAGGCGATCGCTGGCCCGGATGCAGCGCGAAAGGATCCGGCTCAGGGTCGAGGCCCAGTTCCTGGACCGGGAAGAGGTCTGGACCGAAAGCATCGCCGTCGGCAGCGAGGAATTCCTCGAGCGGGTTGCGCGCAACATCAAATGGAGAAAAAGGATCCGCAAGGGAACGACGAAAGACGGGACCGGGTACATCAGGGAGGAGGGTGCCGCATATGGCCATGCGACTTTTGGGGGGATTTCCGGACCCCCGACCTGGGCCCGACGGCTGCATTATTCGTCCCGGTCCGTCTCCACTGCGGTTATAATACAGGCGCTAAGCGGGCTTCGTTGCGCCTGCTGGGGAACAGGTTCTTGGGTGCGGTCGATTCCTTTTGGAGGGGAACTCCTTTTTTATGAGGAACTTGTCCTGGTCCGTCCCCATTTTAAAAGGGGTGCTGTGCGCCCTGACGGGGGTTCTGCTGGGCGCGGGGGGCTACGCCTTCTTTTACGCCGAGGGCACCTCCTACCTCTCGGACGACCCGCGCGTGTGCGTCAACTGCCACATCATGCGGGAGCAGTTCGACAGCTGGCAGAAATCGAGCCACCGCGCCGTCGCCGGGTGCGGCGACTGCCACCTTCCCGGGGATCTCGTGAACAAATGGCGGGTCAAGGGCCAAAACGGCTACCACCACTCGGTCGCGTTCACGCTCCAGAACTTTCACGAACCGATCCGCATCAAGCCGGGCAACGCCCGGGTCCTGAACGAGCGCTGCCTCGGCTGCCATCGGGATTTCGTGCACGCCATCACCCTGCGCCGCGCGGGGGATGAAGAGGACCTGTACTGTGTCCGCTGCCATGCCGGCGCGGGACACGGGCAGGGAAGCTAGAGGGGTCACGCTATGAGAAGATTCGGGCCGTGGGTTTTGGCCATCGTGCTGGTCGCCGCCGCGACCGCGGGCGTTCTGTGGATCCTCGGCAATATCGCCGAGCGCAAGGAGGAGGCGAAGAGCTTCGTCTTCCGGATCGCCGAGCTTACGGAGCAGACCGTGGACCCGGCCGAGTGGGGGAAGAACTTCCCGCGCCAGTACGAGGCGTACCTGCGCACGGCCGAGCCCACGACCACCAGGTACGGCGGCATGGGCGGATCGGACACCCTGGCCGCCGACAAGCTGGCGCAGTACCCGCAGCTCAAGACCCTCTTCGCCGGTTACGCCTTCGGCGTCGACTACCGCGCCCGGCGCGGCCACGCCTACATGCTCTCCGATCAGCGGGAGACGCTGCGGGTCAAACCCCCGTTCCGGCAGACCGGCGCCTGCATGCATTGCCACGCGTCGAACGTGACCGCCTACCGGAAGAAGGGGATCGAACTGGGGGCGCCGGGCAAACTGGAAGATCCGCTGGTGAGCGAAAACGCTTACGCGCAGCTGCTCGGCGGTTTTGTCGAGATAGGCAGGATGCCGTACGCGGAGGCGACCAAGCTGGTCGACCAGCCGATGTCGTGCATCGACTGCCACGACCCCGAGTCGATGGAGGTGAGGGTGACGCGTCCCGCTTTCCTGCTGGGGATCCGGGCGCTCGCGGCCTCCGGCGCCCCCGTGCCGCATCTCTCCTCCATCGAAAAATGGCGGTCAGGAAACCGCGCGGAGCCCTACGACCCCAACCGGATGGCGTCGCGGCAGGAAATGCGGTCCCTCGTCTGCGCCCAGTGCCACGTGGAGTACTACTGCGCCTCCAAGGCCGATCTCTTCTACCCCTGGAACAACGGGCTGAAGGTGGAGGATATCGAGCGCTATTACTCTGCGTACCGGTTCGCTGACGGCACCCCGTTCTCCGACTGGACGCACGCCGAAAGCGGGGCGGAGGTGCTCAAGGCGCAGCACCCGGAATTCGAGCTCTGGAGCCAGGGGATCCACGCCCGGAGCGGCGTCGCCTGCGCCGACTGCCACATGCCCTACCGGCGGGAAGGGGCCCTCAAGATCAGCGACCATTTCGTGCGCAGCCCCCTGCTGAACGTCAACAACGCCTGCCAGGTGTGCCACCATTTTCCGGAGACCGAGATCCTGGCCCGGGTCGAGACGATCCAGGACCGGAATCACGACCTGCTGATCCGGGCCGAATACGCCGTCGTCGACCTCATCCGGGGGATCAAGGCGGCGCGCGACGCGGGGGCGGGGGACGAGACCCTGAAGGCGGCGCGCGAATTCCAGCGCGGCGCCCAGTGGCGGGTCGATTTCGTCCGCTCGGAAAACTCCATGGGCTTTCATGCCCCGCAGGAGGCCGCCCGGATCCTGGGGGAGGCGATCGATCTGGCCCGGAAGGGGCAGATCGAGACGCTGGGGATCGCCCAAACCAGGTGAGACAGGATTTATGAACAAGAGGCCGTGGCCCGTCCCCGAATTTTTGCTGGAGCGGCGGCTTTTTCTCCCCCGGTCCCCGGAGGAGGTCTTCCCGTTTTTTGCGGACGCCCGCAACCTGGAAGCGATCACCCCCCCGTGGCTGAAGTTCGAAATCCTCACCCCGGGCCCCGTGGAGATGCGTGTGGGCGCCCGCATCGACTACCGTCTGCGGCTTCACGGGATCCCGCTCTACTGGAGGACGGAGATCACCGCCTGGGAGCCGCCCCACCGTTTCGTGGACGAGCAGGTCCGCGGTCCCTACCGCAGGTGGGTCCACGAACACACCTTCACGGAGTGCCCCGGAGGGTGCGAGATGCGGGACCGCGTGCGCTACGCCGTGCCCGGAGGGCGCTGGGTGCACGCGCTGTTCGTGAAAAAGGAGGTCGAACGGATCTTCGACCACCGCTCAAGTTTTCTGGGGCGACGGTTCGGACGGCGCGATGGGAAAGCTGAGGCCGGAGGAGACACCGGGCCAGGAGCGGGGGATCTGGGTTAAGTTGTTTGGATGGAAGAATAACTCTGGTCCGTCCCCAAGTTCAGGAGGGGGGAATCCCGGAGGACCCGAAACCGGCGGATGCCGGCGCGGAGCCTCCGGAACCAGAATTAAGTGGCCTACAGCTTGACTACGTTCTGAGCCTGTAATCCCTTGGGGCCCTTGGCGACATCGAACTCGATGCTGTCCCCTTCGTTGAGCGATTTGAAGCCCGTACCCTGGATCGCGCTGTGGTGGACAAAGACATCGTCCCCGGATTCGCGGCTGATGAAACCATAACCTTTTTCGTTGTTAAACCACTTAACTGTTCCTTGTTCTCTCATTGATTTTCCTAAGCAAATTTCCCCGGTTAAGGGGGTGTTGTGTACTTTAAAGGTTTCGGCAAGTCTTTCGTAAACTCTCAAGCATAAAAAAAAGCCGCTTTCCCCTCAGGAGTCTGCAGCTTATTCAAGCAACGAAATCTTACAAAAACCTGACTTGCTGACAGACTATACCGCACTTTCCCCTCAAACCATAGAAAAATCTTCAAAATAATTGCCGGGGGCGGAATATGAATTTGGCGGGTGATGGTCCCCGGGGGGGAATTCTGCTATGCTGGGACAAAATTCCCGGAGGGCCTGCCGTGAGACACTGGATAGGGGTTATCATTGCCATACCTCTGTGCGCCGCCGCGCTGGCGGGGCAGGACCGACCCGAGGAACTGTCGGGCGGGCGCGAGATCTACCATGCGGCGTGCGCCTCCTGCCACGGCGCGGACGGCAGGGGGGCGCCCGACAACGTGCGCGGTTTCGAGGCGCCGGACACTTTCCCCGATTTCACCGACTGCCAGGCCACCGCGCGCGAGTCGGACGATTTCTGGGGCGCCATTCTCCACAACGGCGGCCCGGCGCGCGGATTTTCCGAAATCATGCCCTCCTTCCGGGAAGCGCTCTCGGCCCACCAGATCGACGAGGCGATGCGGCACCTGCGCACCTTCTGCCGGGAGCCCGCCTGGCCCCGGGGCGAAATGAACCTGCCCCGGCCGCTGGTGACCGAAAAGGCTTTCCCCGAGGACGAGATGGTGCTCGACCTGGCCTTCGGCGCCGAGGGGGACCCCGCGATCACCAGCGAGATCGTTTACGAAAAGCGCCTCGGCCCGCGGGGGCAGCTTGACTTCATCCTGCCGTTTCATTTCGAGAAGCGGGAGGGGGAGCCGTGGCGCAACGGCGTCGGCGACATGGTCGCGGGCTACAAGCACGTGCTGGCGAGCGACCTCGACCGGGGGGCGCTCCTCGCCGCCGCCGGGGAGGTCAAGCTGGCCACCGGCGACTCCGACCGCGGCCGGGGCAAGGGGGTGACCGTGTTCGAGGGCTTCGGGAGCTACGCGCAGCTTCTGCCGAAAAGCTCCTTCCTGCAGCTGCAGGCCGGGGTAGAGCTTCCCACCGACACCGACATCGCCAACCGGGCGGTCTTCTGGCGCGTCGTCGGGGGGAGGACGTTCGCCCAGGGCCTGGGTATGGGACGGCAGTGGTCCCCGATGGTGGAGCTTCTGGCGGACCGGGAACTGGCTTCGGGGGAGCGGGTCCACTGGGACATCGTGCCGCAGTTTCAGGTGACGCTGAGCCGGCGCCAGCATATCCGGGCCAATCTCGGCCTGCGGGTGCCGGTCAACGATTCCGGCCCGCGGACCACCGAGGTCCTCTTTTACCTGATGTGGGACATGTTCGACGGGAGTGTGTTCGATGGGTGGAAATAGGATGCCGAAGGGAAGCCGTTGTTTGTGGGGGGCCGCGCTTGCGGCGGCGACGCTGGCGGCGCTGGTCTCCATCGCCGCGGACCGGGCGGGGGCGGCGGCACCCGTCGGCGCCCCCCGGTTTCAGACCTCCGACCGCTGCATGCCGTGCCACAACAACCTGTCGACGCGGGGCGGGGAGGACATCTCCATCGGGCTGGCCTGGCGGCCGACCATGATGGCCAACGCGGCCCGGGACCCCTACTGGCAGGCGAGCGTCCGGCGCGAGTCGATGGAGCACCCGGCGGCGCAGGAGGGGATCGAGGATGAATGTTCGATCTGCCACATGCCTATGGCGCGCTACGAGGCGGCCGGGGCGGGGCAAAAGGGGACGGTTTTCGCCCACCTGGGGTTCGTTCCGGGCAACCCGCAGGACGAGCTGGCGGGAGACGGGGTGTCGTGTGCGCTCTGCCACCAGGTTTCCAGGGAGAAGCTGGGGACACGGGAGACCTTCGTCGGCCGTTTCATCCTCGGCGGACCCAG
>JAFGSS010000149.1 GCA_016934555.1 Acidobacteriota bacterium
GATGTCCTCGAGCGCGTAGCCGTTGAACTCCCTTGCCAGCTCCTCCGCCGACGGCACCGCTTCGATCCGGTAGGGCCAGTAAAGGTTGAGGACCGGGTCGGGGAAGGCCCCCCCTTCGACCGCGTACAGGCGGCGCAGGCGCGTGAAGAGACCGGCCATGATCTCAACGTCCCCCCGTGCCTCCTCGGGCGGCTCCGCCCCCTTCCAGTGCCACTGCAGCCAGCGGCCGGAGTTCACGAGCGACCCCTCCTCCTCGGCAAAACAGGTGGAGGGGAGGCGGAAGACCTCGGTCTGGATCGCGGCGGGGTCCACGTCGTTGAACTCGCCGTGGTTCTGCCAGAAGTTCGAAGTCTCGGTCGAGAGCGGGTCGATCACCACGAGGAACTTGAGCTTCGCCATCGCCGATGACAGCTTCCCCTTGTCCGGCACGGAGGCCAGCGGGTTGAACCCCTGGCAGATGTAGCCGTGGACCTTCCCCTCGGCCATCAGCTGGAACACCTGCAGGATGTCGTAGACCTTGTCGTTCTTCGGCAGCCAGTCGTAGGCGAAGTCGTTTTCCCGGGTGGCGGCGGGGCCGTACCAGGCCTTCAGGAGCGAAACGAAGAATCTGGGGTAGTTCTGCCAGTAGTTCATCTGCCCCGGCCGCAGCGGTTTCGGCGTCCGGCGGGCGAGATAGGTCCCGAGATCGGGTTCCGCCTCCGTCGGGATGCCGAGGTAGCCGGGGAGGAGGTGGCTCATCACCCCCAGGTCGGTCAGGCCCTGGATGTTCGAGTGGCCCCGCAGCGCGTTCACCCCTCCGCCCGGCATCCCCATGTTTCCCAGCAGGAGCTGGATGCAGGCGATCGCGCGGATGTTCTGGCTCCCGACGGTGTGCTGCGTCCACCCGAGCGCGTACAGGCTCGTCAGGGTCCGCTCCGGCGCGGCGGTCGAGGCGATGAGGTCGCAGATCTCGAGGAAACGTTCCGCCGGCACGCCGGTCACGGCGGCCACCGCCTCGGGGGTATAAGGGTCGTAGTGCTTCTTCATCAGCTGCAGCACGGAGCGTGGGTGCTGCATGGTGCTGTCGACTTTGGCGTACCCTTCCGCATCGAGCTCGTACGCCCAGCTGCTTTTGTCGTAGCGGCGCGCGTCGGTGTCGTAGCCGCTGAAGAGCCCCTCCTCGAAACCGAAATCCTCCCGGACCAGGAACGGGGCGTTGGTATAGCGGCGCACGTATTCGTGCTGTATCCGGTCGTGCGCGAGCAGGTAGCGCATGACGCCGCCCAGGAAGGCGATGTCGGAACCGGGGCGGATCTGCGCGAAGATGTCCGCGACCGCGGCCGTGCGGTTGAAGCGCGGGTCCACGACGATGAGGCGCGCGCCCTTGCGGATCTTGGCCTCGATCGCCCATTTGAAACCGCAGGGGTGCGCCTCGGCGGGATTGCCGCCCATGACCAGGATGACGTCGGCGTTTCTGATGTCGACCCAGTTGTTCGTCATCGCGCCGCGACCGAAGGTGGGGGCCAGACCGGCCACCGTGGGGCCGTGTCAAACCCGGGCCTGGTTGTCCAGCGCCGTCATCCCGAGCGCGCGCAGCACCTTCACGGTGAGGTACCCGGTCTCGTTCGAGGACGCCGAGGCGGCGAGAAAGGCCGTCGTCGTCCACCGGTTGACGGTGAGAGCCCCGTTCTGCGCCAGAAAGTTCCGGTCCCGGTCCTCCTTCATCAGGCGGGCGATCCGGCCGAGGGCCCAGTCCCAGGTGACGCGCTTCCACCCGGTCCCCCCCGGCTCGCGGTATTCGGGATATTTCAGCCGGTCCGGGCTGTGGATGAAATCGATGAGGCTGGCCCCCTTCGGGCAGAGGGTGCCGCGGTTGACGGGATGGTCCGGATCCCCCTCGATGTGGATGATGGCCGTGCGCGAGTTCTTGGAACGATCTCCCAGGCCGTAAAGGATGAGGCCGCACCCGACCGAACAGTAGGGACAGGTGTTACGGGTCTCGCTCGTGCGCTGGAGCTTGAACTGCCGCGCCTGGGCGAGCGCCTCCGCGGGGGAAAAGCCGAGGGCCGCCAGGCTCGTGGACCCCGCGGCCGTGATCTTGAAAAATCCGCGTCTGGTGACTTTCACAGTACTCCTCCATGAGCCGGAAGGCCGGCAAGGGACGGACAGTTGAAGAAGGAAAAGAAGAGGGGGAAGAAGAGGGAAGAAGCGCCGCTTCCGATCGGAAGTGACGCGGCAGCCGGCGGAACATACCTCATAGGCCTATCCCGGGACGTGTTCGTACGATTTACCTGACTGAGGGCATTATAGTTTATGCGCCCGGAATCGCGATCAACTATTTTCGACCGGGCGTACCCGACCCGGCTTCCCCGCCGCCCTCCTCTTCCGGGTAGAGCCTCCGCATGCAGTCGGGGCAGAGGCCGTGGCTGAACTCGGCTTCGGAATGGGACCGGATGTAGGCCTCGATCTGGTTCCAGTACCCGCCGTCGTCGCGGATCTTCTTGCAGGAGGAGCAGATGGGGAGCAGGCCGCCCAGGGTCCGGACCTCCTGTACGGCCCGTTCGCGCTCCAGGGCCAGCCGCTCGTAGACCGTGAGGATCAGGGCGAAGGCCAGCATGACCAGGAGCACCTCGAGGAGGATGAGAAAGATGGCCTCGATGTTTCCGGCCCGGAAGAAATCGTATTCCAGCGGCGGGCGGGCGAGATTCCAGACGAGGCGCGACAGGAGCAGGAGGAGGCAGACACCGTACACCCTCTTCACCCAGCGCGCGTTGTGGCGCAGGGGGCGCTCCACGCGCCGCGCCGCGAACCACAGGCCCTGGGCGCAGACGAGCCCGAGCGCGACGCAGAAATTGAGCGTGCGCGCCCACAGGCTGGGGTGGACAAAGGCGAAAAACCCGTGGAGGCAGACGAAAGCGGCGCAGAGGACGTAGTTGGGCGTCCGCCGGACGGGCGCGCCGAAGAAAAGGCCGAGGCCGATGTAGACGCCGAGGGTGCCGCCGACGATGAGGCCGTTGCCCAGAAGGATCGACACCCAATCCGCAATGGTCCCGCGCAGCATGATGAGCAGGACTCCCGCGGCGGTGGCGGCCACCCCGGCCACCCAGAAACCGAGCCCTTCGACCCGCCCGCGGCTCCGACGCCACAACCCCGCGAGCAGCCAGACGCAGAGCAGGTCGAACGTCACCCCCGTCAGCAGCACCGTCCGTATGTCGATTCTCTCCATCCCGCCCCCCGCCCGGAAATCCGGGTCATTAATTTTCGACCTTTTAGCCCCATGACACAAGGGCAAACGGGGGCCAGGACCCTCTCCCTCCCCGCCCCCCCCGCCATTTCCAAATCCCTAATCTATAGGATGGATGTTTGAAAACTCATTTTTTTTGGAAAGTAAATCGCATTCCTACCGATATGATCCCTCGGCGCAAGCAGCAAGTTTTCAGGTCAGGGCGCGACCCCGGGGATACCGGGGAACGCCCCCCGCCAGACAGCGGCCGTCGCCGTGCCTTATCGTACCCGCTTTGCGGGTATGCCTTTTGAAATCGAGTGACGTGAACCGCCGGCTTTGCGGCCGGCCTGTTCCCGTCGGAAAAGAACAGCAGGAAAAACTGTGCCCGGAACGC
>JAFGSS010000150.1 GCA_016934555.1 Acidobacteriota bacterium
AGCACGGAGAGGCACCGGAGCCTGATCACGAGGTCCCAGAGGGGCTCGCATTTCCTCCAGGCGGCCTTGTAGGCGAAATGGCGCGCCGCGCGGAGCACCCCTTCCTGCATGGCGGTGGAGCGCACGATATCGGGCCAGGAATAAAAGTCCCGGTAGGCCCGCCGGTACCCGGCCTCCAGTTGGGCCGCCGACATCCGCCGCGGGGTGAAGACGGCGTGGCGGGGGTCGTAGAGGTCCCAGTCCCGGCTGGTGATCCGCCCGGCCGCCGCCATGCGCCGGAACAGGGGGGTGTCGGGATAGGGGGTCAGGATGTGAAAGGTGGCCGTTTCGATCCCCTGCCCCACGGCCCAGTCCACCGTGCGCGCAAAGACGTCCGGGCCGTCCTCATCCATGCCGAAGACGAAGCTCGCGTTGACCATGACCCCATGCTCGTGCAGGCGGCGGACGGCGGCGGCGTAGTCCTCGAGTTTCTGGCGCTTCCCCTGCGCCCTCAGGTTGCGCCCGTCGAGGGTCTCGAAGCCGACGAAGAGGCTGCGGAGCCCGCTCGCGGCCGCGCGCGGCAGCAGCCCGGGTTCGAGGATCCCCCGGACCGTACCGGCCGCCTGCCACAGGCGGTTCATCCCCGTGAGCCCGTCGAAGAGCGAGAGGGCAAAGGCGGGGTCGCCGAAGAGGTTGTCGTCGAGAAAATAAAGATGCCGCCCCGGCAGCAGATCGATCTCCGCGAGCGCCCGGTCGACGGGTTGCGTGTAAAAGGACGCCCCGTTTCTGAAGAAGGAGGTCTGGTAGCAGAACCCGCACCGGTTCGGGCAGCCGCGGGAAACCACGATCGAGTTGGGAACGAGGTAGAGGGAGCGCCGGAAAAGGTCGCGGCGCGGCGGGGGCGCGCCGTCGAGGGTGCGCCGGGTCGAACGGTAGACTTTCCCGGGGGCACCCCCCCGGAAGTCGCGGAGGAACTCCGGCCAGGTGTCCTCCCCGGGGCCGAGGAAAACGGTGTCGGCGTGCGCGGCCGCCTCGCCGGGGAGCGAGGTGACGTGCAGCCCTCCGAGACAGACGTGGACTCCGCGGGCGCGGTACCGGTCGGCGATTTCGTAGGACCGGCGGGCGGAAGTAACGTACACCTCGATGGCGACCAGGTCCGGCCGGTCCTCCAGGTCGAGCGTCTCCACGTGCTCGTCGCAGAGGGAGGCTTCGTCGGCGGGGTCGAGGTAGCCGGCCAGGGTGGCCAGCCCCAGGGGGGGGAAGAGGCTGTACTTGATGGGGCGCCAGAACGGGCTCTTGGCCTCGGTCAGCGCGGGGAGGATCAATTTGACCTTCATCGCGCCTCCGGGAGCGGCAGGGCGCCGAATTTCCGCGTCCGGCGCCCGTAGTCGGCAAGCGCCGCATCCAGGTCGGAGTCGCCGAAATCGGGCCAGAGCGTCGGCGAGAAGTAGAGTTCGGAATAGGCCGCCTGCCAGAGCAGGAAATTCGACAACCGCCGCTCCCCGGCGGTCCGGATGACCAGGTCGGGATCGGGGGCCGCGTCGTGCCCCAGCACCCGGGATACCCGTTCCTCGGTGATCTCCCCGGGATCCAGTTCCCCCCGCGCCGCCGCACCCGCGAGTTCGCGCGCGGCGGAGGCGATCTCGTAGCGGGCGCCGTAATCGAGCGCGATGCGCAGGTGCAGCCGCCCGCACTCCCTGGTTTCCGCCTCGGTCCGCTCGAGCGCCTCGAGGACCGGGCGCGGGAGCCGGTCGCGGCGGCCGAAGGCCGAGACCCGGATGCCGCGCGCAAGCAGGTACTCCCGTTCGGCGCCGAGGTAGCGCCGGAAGAGCCGGAAGAGGAAGCGGACCTCGGTCTCCGGCCTCTTCCAGTTCTCGCTCGAAAAGGCGAAGAGGCTCACGCAGGGAATCTGCAGCCGGCAGGCGGCTTCGCACAGGCGCCGCACGGCGCCCAGCCCCCGCTCGTGCCCCCTCCAGCGCGGCAAGCCGCGCCGCTCGGCCCACCGGCCGTTGCCGTCCATGATCACCGCCAGATGATGCAGCGCTTTCATACCGCCTCCATTAAAGTTCTTTATTGGGTAAAGTCCGCGGACAAAAAAATTTTTCCCCGGACGCCGGCGTCAGCCCAGCGTCGGCAGGGGGTCGATCGTGCGCCGCGGAGCGCGCCCCCGCGCCCGCCGCACGCTGGAAATGTCTGGCAGGAGGCCGGCCAGGACCTCCAGGTACTCCTCCAGGGCCGCCCGCCCCCGCGGGGTGAGCCGATAGGTGCTCCGGGGCTTCCGCTCTTCGAACGTCTTGGCGCAGGAGATGTACCCCGCTTCTTCCAGCCTGCGCGCCTGGACGCTCAGGTTGCCGTCGGTCGACGCGAGCAGGTCCCTCAGGCCGGTAAAGGAGATCGATTCCTCGACGGCCAGGGCCGAGAGGATGCCGAGCCGCAGGCGCTCGTGGATGAGGGGATCGAGTTCGTTGGGGACCGGGCGGTCCGACCGTTTCCTAGCCATTGTACCTCCGGGCGATATGGACGCCGAAAACCAGGTGGAGCCAGCCGAAACCGGTGGCCAGCCAGCCGAGCAGCGCTTCGGAAGGGGAAAAAGCCGCCCCCGCCGCCGCCAGCATGAAACAGACCCCCATGGTCCGGACCGGGGGGACCGAGACCAGCCCTCCGCTGGTGACGGCGGCCCCGTAGCACCCCAGCCAGATGACGGGCAGCCACTCGAGATTGCGGGCGCCAAGCGCCATGGCCGTAAGCAGGGCGCCGACGAAGATCGCCGGGCAGACGCTCCAGAGGATCCGGCGCAGGAGCGGGGGATGGATCGGCTCGCGCATCTCGCGGCTCTTTCGGTACATCCCGACGAGGACCAC
>JAFGSS010000025.1 GCA_016934555.1 Acidobacteriota bacterium
GTCAAGGTCGTCTTGCCGTGATCGATGTGCCCGATCGTCCCGATGTTGACATGCGGTTTGCTGCGATCAAATTTCTCCTTGGCCATATCTCCCTCCGAACCTAGTTGACTGACGACTTTCCGCGGATCTTCGAAATCACCTCTTCGCTGACCGTCTTGGGCGCTTCCTCGTAATGGGAGAAGTGCATCGAGTAGGTCGCCCGCCCCTGGGTCATGGAACGCAGATCGGTCGAATAGCCGAACATTTCCGAAAGCGGCACCCTGCATTGAATCACGGTCGAACCCAGCCTGTTTTCCGCCGACTCGACCCGCCCCCGGCGGGAATGCAGGTCCCCGGTCACGCTCCCCATGTACTCTTCCGGGACCACGACCTCCACCCGCATCATCGGTTCAAGCAGGACGGGACGGGCCCGTTTCGCGGCGTCCTTGAGGGCCATGGAGCCGGCGACCTTGAACGCCATTTCCGAGGAATCCACCTCGTGGTAGGAACCGTCCGTGAGCGTGACCTTCACATCCACCGTTTCATATCCCGCCAGCACGCCCGCGGTCAGGGCCTCGCGGATGCCGCTTTCCACCGGGGCGATGTATTCCCTCGGGATGGCGCCGCCCACGATCTCGTTGACGAACTCGCAGCCGGACCCGGGCTCGGCCGGCTCCAGGATGATTTTAACATGACCGTACTGCCCGTGCCCCCCGGTCTGCCGCACGAATTTTCCCTCGGCTTCCGCGCGCTGGCGGATGGTCTCCCGGTACGCCACCTGCGGCCTGCCGATGTTGGCGGCCACCCCGAATTCCCGGATCATCCGGTCCACCAGGATTTCCAGGTGCAATTCCCCCATCCCCGAGAGGATCGTCTGGCCCGTATCCGGGTCCGTGTGCACCTTGAAGGTGGGATCCTCACGGATCAGTTTGTCCAGCGAAATGCCCAGTTTCTCCTGGTCGCTCTTGGTCTTCGGCTCGACGGCGACCGAAATCACGGGCGCCGGGAACTCGATGGCCTCGAGAACGACGGGATGCCGCCTGTCGCAGATCGTGTCGCCGGTCGAGACGTTCTTGAGCCCGACGGCCGCGGCGATGTCGCCCGAGTAGACTTCCTTGATCTCCTCCCGCTTGTTGGCGTGCATTTTCAGCAGCCGTCCCACCCGATCCACCGAATCCCGGGTGGAATTATAGATGCCGCTCCCCGACTGGAGCTTCCCCGAGTACACCCGGAAAAAGGCCAGGTGCCCGACAAAGGGGTCGGTCATGATCTTGAAGATCAGCCCGGCGAAGGGTTCCTCGTCCGAAGCGCGCCTCACCGGCGGGGTTTCCCCCTCCCCGGCGACGCCCGTCACCGGCGGAACGTCCAGCGGCGACGGAAGATAGGCGACGATGGCGTCGAGCAACTGCTGGATCCCCTTGTTCTTGAAGGCCGCGCCGCAGAGGACGGGCACGAATTTCAGCTCGATCGTCCCCTTGCGCAGGGCCCGCCGGAGCTCCTCCTCCGTAACCGGTTCCCCTTCCAGGTACTTCTCCATCAGCCCGTCGTCGGCCTCCGAGGCCGTTTCGATCATCCGGTCCCGGTAGGCGGCCGCCTCCGCCTCGTACTCGGCCGGGATCTCTTCCATCTCGAAGTCCGAACCGAGGGTCTCCTCGTTGAAGACGATGGCCTTTTTCGCGACCAGGTCGATGACGCCGCGGAAGGCATCCTCCGCCCCGAGCGGCAGCTGGATCGCCACGGGGACCGTGCCGAGCCGCGAGCGCATCATGTCCAGCACCCGGGGAAAGTCCGCCCCGGTCCGGTCCATCTTGTTCACGAAACCGATGCGGGGCACGCGGTACTTGTCCGCCTGGCGCCACACCGTTTCCGATTGCGGCTCCACCCCCTCGACCGACCCGAAGATGCCCACGGCGCCGTCGAGCACCCGCAGACTCCGTTCCACCTCGGCGGTGAAATCGACATGGCCGGGCGTGTCAATGATATTGACACGGTGGTCCTTCCAGAAGCAGGTGGTCGCGGCGGACGTAATCGTGATCCCGCGCTCCTGCTCCTGCTCCATCCAGTCCATGGTAGCCGTGCCCTCGTGCACTTCGCCCAGCCTGTGCGTGATTCCCGTGTAATACAGAATGCGCTCCGTGGTCGTGGTCTTACCGGCATCGATGTGGGCCATGATGCCGATATTCCGTGTCCGTTCTAAGGGTACCAAGCGTCCCACAGAGGAAACCTCTTTATCCGCTTCTACTTACAAGCGACAAGGCGCAAATTACCAGCGATAATGGGCAAAGGCCTTGTTGGCCTCCGCCATCCGGTGCGTGTCTTCCTTTTTCTTGATGGCGCCGCCGCGGTTGTTCGAGGCGTCCAGGATCTCGGCGGCCAGCTTTTCACGCATGGTCTTCTCGCCGCGGTTCCGGGCGTTCAGAATGATCCACCGGATCGCCAGCGAGGTCCTGCGGTCGGCGGCGACCTCGATCGGCACCTGATAGGTCGCCCCGCCCACGCGGCGCGACTTCACTTCAAGGAGAGGCTTGACGTTGTCCATCGCCTTTTTGAAGACCTTGACGGGATCGTCCTTGGTCCTGTCCTTGACGATATCAAGGCTGCCGTAAAAGGCCCCTTCGGCAACGCTTTTCTTGCCCTGGATCATCATGCAATTGACAAACTTGCTGACGAGGGTGCTTCCGTAGATCGGATCGGGCAGCGCCTCCCTCTTCGGTATTTCTCTTCGCCTCGGCATACTTAAAGATTCTCCCCAAGATCTGCGCATACTCAACTGTACAGGGTCAGGACGCCCGTCGATACCGAATCCCGTCGGCCCCCCCGCGGGCGCCGATTGAGGATTATTGTCGGGAGCAGATCGCTCACCCTAAAACAGTGGTTATGAAGAAGTGATTAGCTTTTAGGCCGCTTGGCACCATACTTGGAACGGGAATTCTTGCGATCCTGAACTCCAACCGAATCCAGCGTCCCACGAACCACATGATACCGAACCCCGGGGAGGTCCTTGACACGCCCACCGCGAATCAACACGATGGAGTGTTCCTGCAGGTTGTGCCCGATCCCCGGAATATAGGTCGTAACCTCGATCCCGTTGGTCAGCCGGACACGCGCAACTTTTCGCAGAGCAGAGTTTGGCTTTTTGGGCGTAGATGTGTACACCCTCGTGCATACTCCCCTCCGCTGAGGACTCCCCTGCAAAGCCGGACTCTTCGTCTTGTAACGAATCTTCTTTCGGCCAGATCTTACCAGCTGATTGAAGGTCGGCAAACTTTGCTCTCCTTATAAAAGTCAACGCACGGCCAGAAAGACTCCACCATTACAGTATTTCCGAGCCGTGCCGGATACAGCGAAAAACCTGACGAATATAACAAAGCACCCTAATCCTGTCAAGCAAATGAAATATTTGGAGATTCTTTTATTCGGACCTGCCCGGGAATCCCCCCGGATTTGCCCCGTCCCGGAAAAATTTATGAAATTTCCAGCGCTTTTTTCATCCGCCGGAGCGCTTCGGCCAGTTTTCCCCGGGGGCAGGCGAAATTCAGCCGCACAAATCCCTCCCCCCCCCTCCCGAAATCGGTCCCTTCGCCGAGGGCCACCCTCCCCCGGTCGAGGAAGAATTCGGACAATTTTCCCGTCACCCCTGCCGCCGCGCAGTCGAGCCAGGCCAGGTAGGTGGCTTCCACCCGGCACATCCGGATCGAGGGGATCTCCCGCAGCAGAAATCCGGACACGAAATCGCGGTTGGCCCGCAGATAGGAGAGCGCCTGACCAAGCCACTCCTCCCCGTCGGAGAGGGCCGCAAGCGCCGCCGTGTGCCCCATGATGTTGACCCACGGGACGATCCCGGCGCTCACCTCCCTCCAGCGCCGCCGCAGCCGGGGATTCGGGATGACGGCGAAAGCGCAATCGAGCCCGGCCGTGTTGTAGGTCTTGCTGGGCGCCATCAGGGTGACGGTCCGATCCGCCACCTCGGCGTCGAGAGAGGCGACGGGGATGTGGCGGTGGGGGGGGTAGAGGAGGTCGCAGTGGATTTCGTCCGAGCAGAGGACGAGCCGGTGGCGGAGGCAGATTCCGGCCAGCGTCTCCAGTTCGGCCCTCGTCCAGACGCGCCCCACGGGGTTGTGGGGATTGCAGAGGAGAAAGAGGCGGGTTTCGGGCGTGATCGAGTTTTCGAACCGCTCGAAATCGATCTCGTACCCGTCGCCGTTCCGGGCCAGGGGCGGGTCCGCCAGCACCCGGCCGTGCAGCACCGGGTCCCGCAGGAAGTGGAAATAAACCGGCGGCTGCGCCAGCACCCCCTCTCCGGGAGAGGTAAAGGCCTGGATGGCCACGTTGATGCCCGTGACGGTTCCGGGAAGATAGAGGACTTCGGGCTCCGCCACCTCCCAGCCGTAGAGCCTTCTCAGCCGGGCCCGCAGCACCTCGGCCAGCTCGGGGGACGGCCTGCTGTAGCCGAAGACCCCATGCTCCGCCCTCTCCCTGAGGGCCTCGATGACGGGCTGCGGGGAGCGGAAATCCATGTCCGCCACCCACAGGGGGAGGACATCCTCGGGATAGAGCGTCCACTTGATGCTGTCGCTCCCCCGGCGGTCGACCATCTCGTCGAAATCGTACCTCATTCCCCAGAGGTTACCGGTTTCCGACCGCCGGCCGCAAGGGCCAAGGCCGGCCGCCGGGAGGGATTTTTTGGCTCAAATCGGCGCCGTTTCATTTATATAGGAAAAGGAGAAGGCGCCATGGGAACCATCAACAAAGTCCTGCTCATCGGAAGGCTGGGGAAAGACCCCGAGGAACGGACCACGGCGGGGGGCACCTGCGTGTCCAGCTTCAGCCTGGCCACCGACGGCTACCGGGGAAACAACGCTGAGAAGACGGCCGAGTGGCACCGGGTGGTGGTGTTCGGCAAGGTCGCGGGGCTCTGCAACCAGTACCTCAAAAAGGGGCGCCTGGTCTGCGTGGAGGGCTCGCTTCAGACCCGCTGCTGGGAAAAGGGCCCGGGGGAGAAGCACTATTTCACCGATGTCGTCGCCTCCCGCGTGACTTTTCTCGGTTCGCCGGGTTCCGATTCCGCGCCTTGCCCGCCGGAGGAAGCATCGGACGCTCCGAACTGAAAGGGCTGTGTTATAATGCCGTTCCGATGAAGGCCTCCGAAAAAAAAGCAGACGGCACACTGTCGGCCCGCAGGGGCAGGCTCGGGCTCTGGGGTTTCTTCCTCTTCCTGGCCCTCCTCTTCATCACGGCCGGGCTGGGGCTGGGCATCCTCCTGGGCTACGAGTACAACCTGCCGCCGATCCAGAGCCTCGAGGATTACCGGCCGGACGTCATCACGAGCATCTATTCCGCCGATGACAGCGTCATCGGCGAATTCGCCGTCGAAAGGCGCATCATCGTTTCCTTCGAGGAGATCCCCCCCTACCTGCAGCTGGCCATCATCGCGGTCGAAGACGCCCAGTTCTACAACCACTCGGGGTTGAACTACTACTCCATCCTCAGAGCCGTCGTGAAGGACACGATCCGCCGCAGCTTTCCCATCGGCAAGGGGGCCAGCACCATCACGCTGCAGCTGGCCCGCATGCTCACCGGCCGCTACGAAAAGACCTGGGACCGCAAGATCAAGGACATCCTGATCGCCTGGAAAATCGAAAAACGCTACTCGAAGCACCAGATCCTGACGCTCTACGCCAATCTGCACAACATGGGCCCCGGCATCTACGGCGTCGCGGCGGCGGCGGACTATTACTTCGGGAAACAGCCGAAGGACCTGACGCTCGAGGAATGCGCCCTGATCGCCGGGCTGCCGCGCAGCCCGGGGAGGTACAACCCGCGCAGGCATCCGCGCGAGGCCCTGGCCCGGCGGAACCTGGTGCTCGACCGGATGGCGGACGAGCGGATGATCTCCCTCAAACTGGCCGAGGAGACGAAGAAAAAGCCGATCGTGCTCGCCCCCCCCCGCCGGAACGAACGCGACCTGGCCCCGCATTTCGTGGAATGGGTGCGGGAGACCCTGGTCGGCCGCTACTCGACCGAGGAGATCTGGAGAAGGGGGATGCGGGTCTACACCACCCTCGACATCCGCATGCAGACTGCGGCCCGCCGGGCGCTCGCCGAGGGGCTCCGCAATTATGACAAGCAGACCGGGTGGCGGGGTCCCATCGGGAACGCCTTCGCGGACTCTTCCGCCGATGCGGGAGCCTACGAGCACCCGGGCTGGCGCACCCCCCCGCACCCGGGCGACATCGCCGTCGGATTGGTCGAGGAGATCGGCGGCGCCACGGCCGCCGTGCGCATCGGGAATTACCGCGCCGAAATCGGAGCCCGGGAGATCGCCTGGACCGGGGCCAAGGCCCCCGGGGGAATCCTCGGGGCGGGGGACCTGGCCTGGTTCCGGATCGTATCGCTGGACGAGGGCACACTGAGGGCCACCCTCCAGCTCGAACAGCAACCGGAGGTGGAGGGGGCCCTGGTCATCCTCGAAAACGCCACGGGGAAGGTCCGGGCCCTGGTGGGGGGCTACGATTTCACCTCGAGCGAATTCAACCGGGCGACCCAGGCCATGCGCCAGGTCGGATCGACCTTCAAGCCCATCGTCTACTCGGCCGCCTTCGAACAGGGCCTCGGGCCCGAAAGCCCCCTGCTCGACACCCCGGTCAGCTTCAGCTCATCGGACGGGCGCCCCTGGAGCCCCCGGAATTACGACGGCGTGTTCAAGGGAGAAATCACCGTCCGACAGGCCCTGACGGAATCGCGCAACGTCCCGACGGTAAAGGTGGCATCCATGATCGGGATCCAGAACGTCGTCGTCATGGCGCGCCGGTTCGGCATCGGCGGACCGCTCGATCCCTACCTGCCGCTGGCGCTCGGCGCCTGCGAGGCCACGCCGCTCGAGATGGCCTCGGCCTTTACGGTCTTCCCCAACCTGGGGACCCGGGCCCAGCCCTGGTTCCTGCGCCGGGTCGAAGACTACGACCGCGTAAAAAGGGAGGAGCACGAGCCGCAGATCCAGAGGGTGCTCCGGCCGGACCATGCGGCCGCCATGCTGGGGTTGCTCGAGAACGTGGTGCAGAACGGCACCGCGAAGGCGGCCAGGGTCCTCGACCGGCCGATCGGCGGGAAGACGGGAACGACCAACGATTTCACCGATGCGTGGTTCGTGGGGTTCACCCCCTCGCTGACGGCCGCCGTCTGGGTCGGCTACGACAAGACGCGCAACCTGGGGAGCCGCCAGTCCGGCTCCGCCGTCGCCCTGCCGATCTGGATCGACTGCATGCGCGAGATCCTCGAGAACACGCCGGTCGAGCGGTTCCCCGAGCCCGAGGTCACCGACCAGATATCGGACGAGGTCTCCGGGGCCGCGCCCTACGAACGGAAGCGCATCTTCATCGAGGACCTCCCGTGAGGGCTCAGCGGTCGCGTTCCACGAGGTAATCGGGGATGGAGAGGAGGGCCTCCCGGGCCCGGCCCGGGGGGAAACCCTCGAGGCACGCCTTGGCCTTGCGGGCGTAATCCTGGGCCTTTTCCATGACGCGTTCGGCCGTCCGGTGCTCCCGCACCAGGCGCGAAATCCTTTCCTGCCCTTCCGCGTCCGGGTTCGCCGATTGCAGGGCGTTCCGTATCAGTTCCCGGTGCCCGGGGTCCCCTTCCCGCATCAGGTAAATCAGGGGGAGCGTCAGTTTTCCCTCCTTGAGGTCGCTCCGTACGGGCTTGCCCAGGGTCGTCTCGTCCGAGGTGAGATCCAGCACGTCGTCCACCAGCTGGAACGCCAGCCCGACGTTCAACCCGTACAGCCTCAGCCTCTCCTCCCCCTCCTTCCCGACCGCGCCCAGGACCCCGCCGAGCTGGGAGCAGGCGGAGAAAAGCACCGCTGTTTTGCGGGTCGAGATATCCAGGTGCTGCTCCTCGGTGATGTCCAGGTTGCCGTTCAGGGTGAGCTGGATGAGCTCCCCCTCCACCATCTTGCGCGTGACCTCGATGAGGACGTCCATCACCTCGATGCGGCGCTCCCCCAGCGCCAGGCGGAAGGAGGTCATGTAAAGCCAGTCCCCCATCAGCACGGTGATTTCGTTCCCCCACCGGGCGTTGACGCTCGCGCGACCGCGGCGCGTGGAGGCGTTGTCGATGATGTCGTCGTGGACCAGCGTGGCGGCGTGGATCATCTCCACCACCGCGCCCAGGCGGGGGCCGACCGGGCCGTCGTAGCCGCACATCTGCGCCCCCAGCAGCAATATGGCGGGGCGCACCCGCTTGCCGCCGCCGTGGCACACGTACTGCCCGATATCATGAACCAGGGGGATCACGGAACTGGACTGGCGCACGAGCTCCTCCTCGACCTGCGCCATTCCGCTTTCAATCAGTCCGTAGATTTCGTGAGGAGTCAAGGAGCCCCCGGTCCCGTCTATTTGAGCAAGGCGCCGTTTGGAACGTCCTCGGCGAAAGTGGCCAAGACCGGTTTCCCGTCCGCGGTGGCCGCGACCACCATGCCGTTGGATTCGACCCCCATGAGCCTGGCCGGCTTCAGGTTGGCCACGATCACAATCTTCCTGTTCAGCAGGCTTTCCGGTTCGTAAGCCTCGGCGATCCCCGCCACGACCTGGCGCACCTCCGTCCCGATATCCACCCTGAGCTTCAGAAGCTTGCGGGAACCTTCGATCTTTTCCGCCTCCAGGACCTGCCCCACCCGCAGCTGCACTTTGGCGAACTCGTCGATGCTGATCCTGCCCGGCGTTTCTTCACTGTTGACTGGATTCGGCGTTTCTTCACTCATTCGGTGTCCTTCCGGATGGGGCTCCCCGGATCGACCCGGGCCCCGAGATATGCGTGCACGGCCGCGGCCTGGACCTCCTTCAGGGCGGCGCCGGCCCGGTCCGCCAGGCGGCGGCAGTCTTCAAATTCGGGCACGAAGTTGACCTCCCGCCCGTCAAGGAGGGAGACCTTCACGGCGACGGGGCCGTAGGGAGTCTCGACCTCCACGAACTCGCGCCGGAGCGTCTGGCGCCGCTGCAGGGCGTAGCGCACCCCGATCGTGGTGGTCTCCCGGAACATCAGCGCCGCCATGCGGTCGATCTCCCCGGCGGCGCACACGCACGTCACCTTCTGTCCCGGCCGGTTCTTCTTCATCTGCACCGGCGTCGCGTACACGTCCAGGGCCCCCGCCTCGAGCGCCTTCTCCAGGAAATGGCCGTAAAGCTGCGGGCTCATGTCGTCGATCGTCGCCTCGATCACCGCCACCATTTCGTCGGGGCCGGGGGCCGCGGCGGCTGCCGCCTCGCCCACGCTCATCCTCAGGACGTTCGCGTTCCCCGGCGTCTCGCGCGTCCCGGCCCCGTATCCCGTGGCCGAGACCCTCATCGCCGGCCGGTCGCCGAAACTCCCGACGAGGGTGACCAGCAGCGCCGCCCCCGTCGGCGTGGTCAGTTCCCCGTCCACGCTGTTGGAAAAGACCGGGACGTCGTGAAGCAGCGCCTGGGCCGCCGGGCCGGGAACCGGATAGGTCCCGTGCTGGCACTCGAGGGTCCCCTTCCCCACGTTCACGGCGGCGGAAACAACACGGGCGGAGCGGAGCGGCTCCATGGCGATCATCGTCCCCACGATATCCACGATGGAGTCGACCGCGCCGACCTCGTGGAAATGGACCTCGTCCGGGGGGAGGCCGTGGATCTTCCCCTCGGCCCCGGCCAGGACCCGGAAGGCTTCGATCGACCTCTCCCGCACCCAGGGCGACAGGGGGCTCGACGCGATCATCTCCCGGATGTCGCGGAAGGTCCGGTGATGGTGCGCATGCTCCGCCTTCACGTGGAATCGGGTCGCCTGGATCCCGGACCGGAGGCATTTCTGCGTCGACAGTTCGTACCCTTCGAGCGGCAGCAGCCGAAGCTTCTCCCGAAGCTCCCCGAAACTGAAGCCGAGATCGAGCAGCGCGCCGATGAACATGTCGCCGCTTGCGCCCGAAACCGGTTCGATGAACAGAATCGAATCTGCGGAAACCGAGGGTACCGTGTCCACACCTTCTCCTCTCCAAACTTCCAGACTGAGTCTATGGGCCAACCGCCCCCAAGTCAAGGCGGCCGTTGTGGAAGCCCCGCCGCGCCGCCGTGGCCCGCGCACCCCCCCCGCGGCCTGTAACCCGGTGGAGGAATCGTGTATCATGAATGCCGTCGCTTTACGGCAAACAGATCACGGACGGAAAGACACCCATGCTGCTGACCATCACCAGAAACCTCGAAAAAACCCTGCTGCGAAGCATTTCCGAAAGATACGGCATCCGGTACGACTCCCTGAGTTACACGGTCCCCCCGAAAATCGAGCTGGGCGAGCTGGCGCTTCCCGTCGCCTTCGACCTGGCCCGCAGGGTACGGCGCCCGCCCGCCCAGATCGCCGGGGAACTGGCCTCGGACGCGGGACGCCTCCCCGGCATCGGGAGGGTGGAGGTCGCCGGCGGGGGGTATCTGAACTTTCATCTCGACCGGGGGGCCCTGGCGCGCGACCTGGCGCGCAGCATCGGGCGGGAGCGTTTCGGGTGCGAAACGGACCCGGGGCCGGGCGGCAAGATCATCGTCGAACACACCAACATCAATCCCAACAAGGCGGCCCACATCGGGCACCTGCGCAACGCCACCCTGGGGGATTCCTTCGTCCGCTGCCTGCGTTTTCTGGGCCGGGAGGTCGAGGTGCAGAACTACCTCGACAACACCGGCGTCCAGGTCGCCGACGTGGTCGTCGGACTCGAGCGGATGCAGAACCGGACGCTCGAGGAGGTGGCGGCGATCGGGGGAAAGTTCGACTATGTCTGCTGGGACGTCTACGCCCAGGTGTCCGATTTCTACCAGCGGTCGGAGGAGAACAAACAGTGGCGCAGCCGGACGCTGCAGGCGGTGGAAGCCGGGGGAAACCCCACGGCGGAGCTGGCCCAGCATGTGGCGATGCGCATCGTCGACGCCCACCTGGCGACCATGGAGCGCATCAACGTCCGTTACGACCTCCTCCCGCGCGAAAGCGAAATCCTTCACCTTCATTTCTGGGACACCGCCTTCCGGCTCCTGAAGGAGAGGGGCGCCGTCTACTACGTCGACGAGGGGAAGAACCGCGGCTGCTGGGTCATGAACACCGCGGAGGCGCCGGTGGAGGCCCCACGCGCGGAGTCCGAGGACGACGAAAAGATCATCGTCCGCTCCGACGGGACCGTCACCTACGTCGGCAAGGACATCGCCTACCAGCTCTGGAAATTCGGGATGCTGGGCCTGGATTTCCAGTACCGGAAATACCCCCGGGAGACCGGGCACCCTCTCTGGATCACCGCCGCGGAGGGGGACGGCGCCGATGCCCCCCGCTTCGGGCACGCCGAGCGCGTCTACAACGTCATCGACAGCCGGCAGGCCTACCTGCAGTCGATCGTGGTCCAGGGGTTGCGTGCCCTCGGGTACACGGCCCAGGCGGACAACTCGATTCATTTCTCCTACGAAATGGTCGCCCTGACCCCGGCGTGCTGCGACGAACTCGGCTTCCCCCTCACCGAGCAGGACCGGAAACGCCCCTACGTCGAGGTGTCCGGCCGGAAGGGGCTCGGGGTGAAGGCCGACGACCTGCTCGACGCGCTCGAGCTGAAGGCCCTCGGTGAGGTCCGGGCGCGGCACTCCCTGCCCGAAGAGGAGGCGCGGCGGATCGCCCGGGCGATCGCCGTGGGCGCCCTGCGCTATTTCCTGCTCCGCTTCTCCCGCAACACCGTCATCGCCTTCGATCTCAGGGAGGCCCTCAGCTTCGACGGGGAAACGGGCCCCTACGTTCAGTACGCCGCGGTGCGGGCGGGCAACATCTTCAGGAAACTCGAGGAATCGGGGGAAAAGGCTCCCCCGCTCGAGGGGGCGCACCCCGGGCTGGACGCGTTCCTGGAAGAGAACGACGAAATCTGGGACCTCGTCTGCCAGGCGGCACGCTTCCCCGAAATCGTCCGCCAGATCTCCCAGAACCTGGAACTGGGCCAGTTGTGCAAATACGCTTTCTCGCTGGCGCAGAAATTCAATCTCTTTTATCATAAACACCATATTCTCTCGGAAGCGGACCCGCTGCGGAAGGGCCATCTCCTGCTGGTGGTGGACCTGGTTCGCCGCCAGCTCGAAAAAGCGCTCGATCTGCTCGGCTGCGAGGTGCCGGCCAGAATGTGACGGTCATGACGTTCGCGCTCTCACTGGTTTTCGTACTGCTGCTCGGCGCCCCCGCGGACGGCCCCCCCCCTGCGGAGAAGGAGCTGTTCACCCCCGCAGAGAGGGCCCGCCTCGCCCGCGCCGGCAGCCTGGACGACAGGATCAGGGTCTACGAATCCGCGTCCAAAAGGATGCGGGAGGAGATCGAGAAGACGGTGAAAAAGGACGCTTTCGGGGCGATTCCGGCCGCGCTCGAAACCTGGGCCTCCCTGCTCGACCGCTCGCTCGACGACATCCGCGCCAACACCCGGCCGGACCGCAAGAAATCGAAGCGCCTCATCCGGTACGAAATCCAGGTGCGCAAGGCCGTCGACGGCATGCGGGACCTGAAGATCAAATCACCGATCGAACTGGCCGACGCCTTCGACGCCTTCCTCCTCGAGGCTGAGGACGTCCGCAAGGAATTCATCGAGATCCTGTTCCTGGGGAGATAGGCCCCCCGGGCGCCTCGATCGGACTGGAGTGCGATGTTCGTCAAACGCCTGGCACCGCTGCTCGTCGTGCTCATGTTTCCGGCGCCGTGCGCCCCTGCCCGGGATTTCCTCACCGAAAAGGAGATCGAGATCCTGCAGGACACGCCGCGCATCGACGCCCGGGTGAACGTATACATGGACGCGGCCGAGCGGCGCCTGGGTTCGGCCGCGGAGCGGTTGACGGGGAAGGAACCCGAGGAGGGGGACCCGCTCGAGCTGCTCACGGCCGAGGATCTGCTCGAGGACTATTTCCGGATCCTCCGCAGCGTGATGTTCGCGATGGACGACGCCTTCCAGGAGCCGCGAAAGGCGAAGGGCGACATCTCCACGGCGCTCAGGAGGCTCAAGGGCCGGACCGAAGACCTCGTCAGGCGGCTGCGGGATCTCAAGCGGCTCTCGGAAGAGAAGCGGAAGGAAGCGCTCTGGAACCTCGTCCATCAGGCCGACGAAATCACCAGGGCCGCCCGCGACGGGGCCGAAGAGGGGCTTTCCATCCTGCGCTCACGCGATTCCCGGTAATTGAACCTTGGCCGTGCCCTCAAAGAAGATATAATACCCCTTTTTTTGCCCACGGGACCGCTCGCCCGGAAGAAGGGAACCAGTGACGGAAGAGAAGGAGATCAGAACCCGAAGCGACATGCTTGCGCGCGAAAAGATCGGCAAGCTCCTGTGGAAGCTGTCCTTCCCCGCCATCATCGGGATGATGGTCCACGGCCTGTACAACATCGTGGACACCTTCTTTGTGGGACGCTACACCGGGACCCTCGGCATCGGGGGGACGGCCGTCGCCTTCCCCATCCAGATGATCGTCATGGGAATCGGGATGACGATCGGGATCGGGGGGGCCTCCATCCTTTCCCGGCGCATGGGGGAGAGGGACCACGAAGGCGCCTCCACCGCGCTCGGGAACATGATCTTTCTTTCCCTCGGCGCCGGCGTCGCCTGCGCCGCCGCCGGCCTGGCCGGAGTCGCCCCCCTGTTGCGCCTCTTCGGCGCCAACGACGCGCTGATGCCCTACGCCACCGACTACATCACGGTGATCCTCATGGGGAGCCCCCTGTTCACCTTTTCCATGGTCGCCAGTTCTGCCGCCCGGGCCGAGGGGAACGCCAAGGTCGCCATGAACACCCTCCTGATCGGCGGCATCCTCAACGTCATCCTCGACCCCGTCTTCATCATCGCCCTCGACCTGGGAGTCAAGGGCGCCGCCATCGCCACGGTGATCTCCATGGGCGCGTCCTGCGTCTTTCTCCTCATCTACCTGCAGAGCGGCAGGAGCGAGATCCGGCTGGACTGGGGGCACATGCGGCTCCGGTGGCCGATCGTGCGCGAAATCTTCGCCGTGGGCTCCTCCGACTTCGCCCGGACGGCGGCCATGAGCGTGACCTCGGCCATCTTCAACAACATCCTGCGCACCCTGGGGGGAGAACTCCCGATCGCCGCGTTCGGCATCATCTTCCGCATCATCAGCTTCGTTTTCATGCCCATGATCGGCATCGCCCAGGGGGTGCAGCCGATCCTCGGGTTCAATTACGGCGCCCGCCAGTTCGACCGCATCCGGGAAGGGCTCGGCCTGGCGAACAAGAGCACCACCGCCCTGGCCCTGGTCGGCTTCGTGGTGTTCCTCGCCTTCCCGGCGCCCATCCTCGGCATATTCAGCACCGACCAGGAGCTCATCGACATGGGGAGCTCGGCCATGCGCTGGCTGGTCCTCGGCCTCCCGCTGGTCGGGTATCAGAACATCGGGACCAGCCTCTTCCAGGCGATCGGAAAGGCGAAGCCCGCCATCTTCCTCGCCTTCTCGCGCCAGGTCCTGTTCCTGATCCCGGCGGTGATCCTCCTGTCCAGGCTGCTCGGGCTGCGGGGGGTCTGGCTCTCCTTCCCGGTTTCCGACGTGGTCGCGTTCGTCGTCACCTACGCCATGGTCCGCCGCGAGCTGCGCCGCCTTTCCCGTATGGCGGGGGGTGCGGCCGCTGAGACTCCGGGCGGGGAAGACGGGGTCACTCCTCCCGATTCCAGAAGCGGGGGGAAACGCTGATCTCGCGCTGCTTCCAGGAGAGGAGACCGCGCCGCTTCAGGTCCTGAAGCAGCCGCGACAGGGTCTCCGGGGTGGCGCCGATGGCGGAGGCCAGCTGTTTCTTGTTCATTTCCACCTGGATGTCGAGCCGCTCTCCGTACTGCTCCGCCAGGAACGCCCGCAGCCGTTCGGCGACATCGTGGCGCGTCAAATGCTGGATCCGGTCGGTGAGATACCGCTGCTTGCGCAGGAGCATGGCGATGAAATCGTTGCGGAAATCCTCCTGACCGAGCAGATCGAGCATGTCGCGCCGCAGCAGGCGCATCACGAGGACGTCGGTGAGCGCCACCGCCGTCACCGGGTACACCCTCCGTTCGAACAGGACCACTTCCGCGAAGACCTCGCCCGGTTGGAGCACCTTGATGACGGTTTCGTCCCCCGCTTCCGACACCTTGCCCAGCGAGATGCGCCCCCGCACCAGCAGGTACATCGCCTCCCCCGACTCCCCCTCCCGGAACAGCACCGACTGCCGGGGACGCTCGAGCGGCAGGCAGAACCGGGTCAGGATTCTTTTGCTGTCCTCGGAAATGCCGTCGAAAAACCGCGCCTGATCGAGTATGCTGTAAACATCCATGAGGCCCCCCCGTGCCGGACAGCCGGACAAGAAAAATCACGATTTCTTGACCTGGGTCAATGTCGTCCCGCACAGCTCAAAGTATGCTATCGATCGTACGCGGACAACCTATAATTTCCAGGAGACGAGACTATGAACATGTTTTGTTACCAATGTGAACAGACGGCCGCCGGACGCGGTTGCGAGAAGGTGGGCGTTTGCGGGAAAGACCCGGTCACGGCGGCGCTGCAGGATCTCCTCCTGTACGCCGCCAAGGGGATCAGCCAGTATGCGGTCCGGGCGCGACAGTGCGGGATAGAGACCCCGGCGGCCGATATCTTCGTCGTCGAGGCCCTCTTCACCACGGTCACGAACGTCAACTTCGACGCCGCGCGGGTGGAAGCCCTGATCCGCAAAGGGGCGGCCGTGAAAGAAACGACGCGGGCCCTGTACGAGGACGCCTGCAAGAAGGAGGGAAAGACCCCCGAAATCGTGCAGGGGCCGGCCGCATGGACCCCGGCCCAGACCCGCGACGGCCTCCTCGACCAGGCGGCGGGCATCGGCATCGCGGCCGCGAAGGCGTCGCTGGGAGACGACCTGACCGGGCTGCGGGAACTGCTGACCTACGGCCTGAAGGGAATGGCCGCGTACGTGGATCACGCCTACATCCTGGGCAAGCAGGACGACAAGGTCTACGCCTTCATCCATGAGGCCATGGACTACATCGCCCGGCCCGCTCTCGATATGGGCCGGCTCCTGGAACTGAACCTGAAATGCGGCGAGGTCAACCTCTCCGTGATGGAGATGCTCGACGCGGTCCACACCGGCACCTACGGCGACCCCGTCCCGACCCCGGTCCGCGTCACCCCGGTCAAGGGGAAGGCGATCCTGATCTCGGGCCACGACCTCAAGGACCTGGCCGCCCTGCTCGAGCAGACCAGGGGGAAGGGGATCAACGTCTACACGCACGGCGAGATGCTTCCGGCCCACGGTTACCCCGAACTCAAGAAACACCCCCACCTGGTGGGGAACTACGGCGGGGCCTGGCAGGACCAAGCGAAGGAATTCGCCGCCTTCCCGGGCGCCATCCTCATGACCACCAACTGCATCCAGGCCCCGAGGGATTCCTACAAGGGCCGCATCTTCACCTGCGGCTTGGTCGCCTGGCCCGGGGTCACCCACATCTCCGACCAGGACTTCGCGTCCGTCATCGCGGCGGCGCTGGCCGAGCCGGGGTTCACAGCGGACGAACCGGAAAAGACGATTCTCGTGGGCTTCGGACACAACGCCATCCTGGGGGTCGCCGACAAGGTCATCGAGGCGGTCAAGGGGGGCCAGCTGCGCCACTTCTTCCTCATCGGCGGCTGCGACGGGGCGAAAACGGGGCGCAACTACTACACCGAGTTCGCCGAGGCCGTCCCGAAGGACTGCGCCATCCTGACCCTGGCCTGCGGCAAGTACCGCTTCAACAAGCTGGAGTTCGGCGACATCGGCGGCATCCCGAGGCTGCTCGATTGCGGCCAGTGCAACGACGCCTATTCGGCCATCAAGGTGGCCGGGGCCCTGGCCGAGGCCTTCGGCTGCGGCGTCAACGACCTGCCGCTGTCGCTCATCCTCTCCTGGTACGAGCAGAAGGCGTGCGTCATCCTCCTCTCGCTCCTGCACCTGGGGATCAAAAACATCCGTCTCGGCCCGACCCTGCCGGCCTTCGTCACGCCACCCGTGCTCAACGTGCTGGTGGAAAAGTTCAACATCAAGCCGATCACGACCGTCGAGGCGGACCTCGCGGCCGCGCTGGCCAACGCCTAGATCGAGGACGGGAGGAATGACAGGGGGGCGGCCGGCGGCCGCCCCCTTTTTACTTCAATGTCGCCAGGTAGGCGACCAGGTCGCTGAGATCCTTCCGGGGGAGGTTCGGGTAGGCCTTCATCGTGGTGTCCGCTTTCATGCTCCTGGGGCTCTGGATCCACTTCCGGATCTCCTCAAGCTTGAGCCGGGACCCGACCCCGTCGAGCGCCATCTTCTTCCCCCCGATGCCGGAAACGGAGTGGCAGAGGGCGCATTTCTGCATGGCATAGACCTCCCTCCCCTGGTCGACCGTCGAGTCCAGCCCGAGCGTGATGGCCACGCCAACGGCCAGGAGCACAACCCCGCAGATGATGATGACGGCAGGTTTCATTCGAAATCCTCCTCCTTGAGACTCTTCACTATACTATGCCGCGGGTGCGGGCTCAATCTCCCATCGCGCGCATCAGCGGCGCTCCATGGGGCGGGTTGAAAAACCTCACGCTTCTTTTCTTGAACACCCCCACCAGCACCACCCCCGCGACGAACCCGCCGACATGGGCCCAGAACGCCACCCCGCCCGCCTCCCCCGCCGTCGTGCTGCCGCCGAGGAGCTGAAGAACGAACCAGTACCCCAGGATGACGGCGGCGGGGAGATAGAGGACCCGGATGAAGACGAAGAGAAAGATCAGGGTATGCACGCGCGCCCGGGGATAAATCATGATGTAGGCGCCCAGCACGCCGCCGATGGCGCCGCTGGCGCCGATGGCGGGGATGGCCGAGGAGGGATTGGCCAGGATGTGGGCCGCACCCGCCGCCAGGCCGCACGCCAGGTAAAAGAGGACGAACCGGAAACGGCCCGTCGCTTCCTCGATGTTGTTGCCGAAGATCCAGAGAAACCACATGTTTCCGACGAGGTGCATCCAACCGCCGTGAAGGAACATGCTGGTCAGGACGCTCGCGAGCGGGGGGACGGCGGCCAAGTCGTCCGACAGCCGCCCGAGCCCGGTCACCACCGCCGGGATGCTCCCGTACTGGAAGATGAACCGTTCGGCCGATCCCGGGGGAAGGGACAGCTGGTAGAGGAAGACGATCACGTTGACCGCGATCAGGGCGATCGTGACCACGGGCGTGCCCCGGGTCGGGTTGTCGTCCTTCAAAGGAAACATGGCACTCGTCGGGCGCCCCCGCTACGGGAAATCCGCCTCTCCTCCCTTCAATCTGCTATAGTACCAGCCGGGAGCCGGAAGTTTCAGCCCGGATCGTCGCCTATGACCCTCGCCTTCGAATTCGCCACCGCCACCCGCATCGTCTTCGGCCCCGGAAAGGTGTCGGAGGCCGCCTCCGAAGCGGCAGCGCTCGGTTTCCGTGCCCTGGTGGTCGGGGGAAGCCGGCCCGGACGGCTCCAACCGCTTCTGGAAAAACTGCACTCCGCACGCGTCGGGTACACCCTCTTCTCCGTTGCGGGCGAGCCGACCCTTCCCCTGGTGTCGGCCGGAATCGCGCGGGCCGGGGAGGAAGGGTGCGCGACCGTCATCGGGTGCGGCGGGGGGAGCGTACTCGACGCCGCCAAGGCGATCGCCGCGCTCCTGACCAACCCCGGGGACCCGCTCGAGTACCTGGAGGTGGTCGGACGGGGCAATCCGCTGGCCCGCCCCCCGGCCCCCTGCATCTGCCTCCCCACCACGGCCGGAACCGGCTGCGAGGTCACCCGCAATGCCGTCCTCATCGCCCCCGAACAGCGCGTCAAAGTCAGCCTGCGCAGCCCCATGATGCTCCCACGCCTGGCGGTCGTGGACCCGGAACTCACCCGCTCGCTCCCCCCTTCCCTGACGGCCTCGACCGGCCTGGACGCGCTGACGCAGCTCGTGGAACCGCTGCTGAGCGTGCGCTCCAATCCCCTGACCGACAGTCTCTGCCGCGACGGGATCCGCCGCGCCGCCCTCTGGCTGCGCGCGGCCTGCGAGGACGGCGACAACATGGAGGCGCGTGAAAACATGGCGCTGGCCAGCCTGTTCGGCGGCCTGGCGCTGGCCAATGCGGGGCTCGGCGCTGTGCACGGGCTGGCCGCCCCGCTCGGCGGTATGTTTCCCGTGCCGCACGGGATCGTCTGCGCCCGGCTGCTGCCGGGTGCGCTGCGCGCCAACCTTTCTGCCCTGCGCGCGCGGGTGCCCGGCTCCCCGGCGCTCGCGCGCATGGACGAAGTCGCCCGGCTGTTGACGGGCGAGGCCCGCGCCCGCGCCGAGGAGGGGATAGAGTGGCTCGAACGGCTGGTTGCGGACCTCGGGCTGCCGCGGCTCGGGGCCTTCGGGCTCGGGCGCACCGATCTGGGCGCCATCGCCCTCGCGGGGCTCCGATCGAGCAGCATGCGGGGGAACCCCCTCCCGCTCGAGCACGAGGAGCTCTGCGCCATCCTCGAAAGCGCGCTCTGACCCCTCCCCCGCGCCCGCAAAATGGCCGCTGTCCCCCCCACCCGGATTGTATTAGAATGAGGCTTTAGGACCCACTGGAGGAGAGTGCCCGATGCTGGTCATGATGAAGTCGAACGCCACCCGCGAGGAGATTGCCGCCGTCTGCCGCAAGATCGAGTCGATGGGGTTCAAGCCCCATCCGATCCCCGGAAGCACGAGGACGGCTATCGGCATCACCGGCAACCGGGCGCCGGTGGAGCCCTTCGCGCTGGAGGCGCTCCCCGGCGTCGGTGAGTGCGTCCCGGTATCGAAACCCTACAAGCTGGTGGGGCGCGAACTGAAGGAAGACACGACCGTCATCGACCTCGGCGACGGCATCACCATCGGGGGGGGCCGACTGGCCGTCATCGCCGGCCCCTGCGCCGTGGAGAGCCGGCAGCAGGCGCGGGAGGCAGCCGCCCCGATCGCCGCCGCGGGCGCCCGCCTCTTCCGGGGAGGGGCCTTCAAGCCGAGGACTTCGCCCTACAGCTTCCAGGGCCTCGCCCTGGAGGGACTCAAGATCCTGGCCGAAGTGCGGGAGGAGTTCGGCCTCAAGATCGTCACCGAGGCGGTCGACGTCGAGAGCGTCGACCTGGTGGAGCGCTACGCCGACATCATCCAGGTCGGTGCGCGCAACATGCAGAATTTCTCGCTGCTGAAGCGGGTGGGCCGCGCACGGATCCCGGTGCTGCTCAAGCGGGGCAATGCGGCGACCCTGGACGAACTGCTCATGGCGGCCGAGTACATCCTCTCCGAAGGGAACTACCGCGTGATCCTGTGCGAACGGGGGATACGGACGTTCGCCGATCACACGCGCAACACGCTCGATTTGAGCGTTGTCCCAGCAGTGCAGCACGCCAGCCACCTCCCCATCATCGTCGATCCCAGCCATGGCACCGGCCGCCGGGAGAAGGTGATTCCCATGTCCCGGGCAGCCGTTGCCGTCGGCGCCGACGGGCTGATCATCGAGGTGCACCCCCACCCCGAACAGGCAATGTCGGACGGGAACCAGTCCCTCGACCCCGTCGAGTTCGGGCAACTGATGAGCGAAATCGGGCAGATCGCCCCGGTTCTGGGCCGGTCCATGGCCTGAAACCGGAGGCGGATGCCGCAACGCGAGGCCATCATGCGAATCCTGATCACGGGATCCACCGGGCTCGTCGGATCCGCCCTGGTCTCCCACCTGGCCGCACACAGACACCGCCCCCTGCACATGGTCCGCCGCCCTCCCCGGGGGGACGATGAGATCCGCTGGGACATCGAAGCCGGGACCCTGGACCCGTCCTCCCTGGAAGGGCTGGACGCGGTGGTCCACCTTGCCGGCGAAAACATCGCCTCCGGGCGCTGGACGGCGGAGCGGAAACGCCGGATCATGCAGAGCCGCGTCTTGGGGACGCGGCTGCTGGCCCGTTCCCTCGCCCGGCTCGACACCCCTCCCCGGGTCCTGATCAGCGTTTCGGCCGTGGGGTATTACGGAGACCGGGGCGAGGAGGCGCTCGACGAGGAGAGCGGCCCGGGAACCGGTTTTCTCGCCGAGGTGTGCCGGGCATGGGAGGCGGAAGCCGCCCCGGCGGCCGAACGCGGCATCCGGGTGGTCCACCCCCGGTTGGGCATGGTCCTGAGCGCGCGCGGGGGGGCGCTCGACCGGATGCTCCCCGCCTTTCGCGCCGGTTTCGGGGGCCGCATCGGCAGCGGCCGGCAGTACATGAGCTGGATAGCGCTCGACGACCTGGTAGGCGTGATCCTCCACGCGATCGAGCACGACACCCTGCACGGCCCCGTCAACGCGGTCTCGCCCCACCCGGTCACCAACGCCGATTTCACCCGGGTCCTGGCCCGCGCGCTCGGCCGCCCGGCCCTCCTGGCCCTCCCGGCCTTCACCGCGCGCCTGGCGCTCGGCCAGATGGCCGATGAGCTTCTCCTGGCCAGCGCCCGCGTCTCCCCGCGCAAGCTGGAGGCGTCGGGCTACCGGTTCCTTTACCCGCGCCTGGAAGACACCCTGGGCCGCCTGTTCGGGCCGGAGTCGAAATGACGCCGGCGCCCGATCCCCGGCTCCGCTTCGACGAAACGTTCGCGGGACTGGAGGAGATCCCTCGCGCCTTCCTACGCGGGGACACCGCCGAGGCGGCGCGCGGGCTCATCGGCGCCTGGATCGCGCACCGGCACGGGGGCCGCTGGTACGGGGCGCGGATCGTGGAGACGGAGGCCTACCTCGGACGGGACGACCCGGCGGCCCATTCCTGCGGCGGGAGGCGCACGCCGCGCGTGGAGCCGATGTACCGCGACGGGGGCCATTTGTACGTCTACCTGGTCTACGGCATGCACCATTGCGCCAACGTGGTCACGAGGACCGAGGGGGTGGCCGAAGCGGTGCTGCTGCGCGCGGCCGAAGGACCGGCGGGGACCCCGGAAAAACTCCTGAGCGGCCCGGGGCGCCTCTGCCGGGCACTGGGAATCACCACCGCCGCAAGCGGCATGGACCTGCTCGCGGGGGGAAAGGTGCGCCTCGCCCGCGGACCGGACCGGCCGCGGACCATCCGGGTGACCCCCCGCATCGGCGTGGCCTACGCGGGCGAGGCGGCCCGGTGGCCGCTGCGCTTTTTCGACGCGCACTCCCGCGCGGTTTCGGGCCCCGCCCGCCTGAACCGGGCATGATATCGCCATGGAACGCGCTCTGAAACGTACGGCGGTTCTGATCGCGATGCTGGCCGGACTCCTCCGGGGCCCGGCGGCGCAGCCCCCCCCGCCCGAGGCCCCTCCTCCGAAAGCCGGGCGCACGATCCGGGCGGCCGTGGAGATGGTGTCCCTGCCGGTGGTGGTCACATCGGGTGACGGCCGCTACACCACGGGGCTTGCGAAGGAAGACTTCCAGGTTTACGAGGAGGGCGCCCCGCAGGAGATCGCGGCGTTCGCCGCGGTGGAGGACCCTATCTCGGTGGCGCTCGTGATCGACACGAGCGGGAGCACCGAATCGCAGCTTTCGCGGATCCAGGCCGAGGCGATGCGCTTCGTGAGACTCCTGCGGGAAGACGATGGGGCGGCCGTCGTCTCCTTCGCCGACGAGGTCACCCTGGTCGAGCCCTTCAGCCTCACCCACCGCAAGAACCCGGATGCGATCCGGAAAATCCGTCCGGGGGGGCTGAGCGCGGTCTACGAGGCGGTCTGGCTCACGATGGAGCAGGTCCTGAAGCTGGAATACGGGCGCAAGGCCATGGTGATCCTGAGCGACGGGATCGACAACCGGAGCGAATCGGTGAGCCGGGAGGAGACGCTGGAACTCGCGCGCGCTACCGACTCCCCCATCTACGGCGTCTATTTCGCCCCCGGAAGGAAGCGCGTTCCGCGCTGGAGCCCCATCCCCGTCCCCTCGCGGGGCGACGGCCCGGAGCGCGACGCCGGCCGGAAATACCTCGAGGCCCTGGCGCAGTCGAGCGGCGGGCTCCTGGTCGACGCCTCGCGCGAAGACGAGCTGGGCCCGGCGTTCGCCCGCATCGCCCGCGAACTCCGCAACCAGTACAGCCTGGGGTACTACCCGCGGAACCTGAAGCACGACGGCTCCTTCCGCGAGGTGAAGGTCGTCGTCACGCGCCCGGGGCTCAAGGCCCGCTCCCGGGGGGGGTACGTGGACCGCTGACCGGCCGCGCCTACTCGGGGTACTCCATCGTCATCGGGTCGGGAAGCGGGATGCGGACGATGTCGCCCCTCCCCATCTTCCCGAACGAGTCCTCGGGCCGGTCCGGGTCCCCCCGGAGCACCTCGTCGACATTGCCGACCGCGAGGATCACGAGGCCGTCCGGATGGAGGTGGGCATTGGCCGCACGATGGACATCGTCGACCGTGACCGCCCGCACCCTGTCGCGGTAGGTTTCCCAGAAACGGGGATCCCGACCGGTGTAGGCGTCCGCCGCGAAGGTGTCGGCCGTGGCGCGCGCCGTGGCGAAGACGCGGGGGAAGACCTCCACCGCCTGGTTCTTCACCGTTTCCAGCTCTTCGGGATCCACCTTCGTCCGGCGCATGCGCTCGATCTCCTCGATCACGATGCGCGCGGCCCGGGCCGCCGTGGCGCTCCTGGTCTGGAACCAGGCCCGGAAATCCCCCGGGTAATAGATGCCCGCCGCGTAGCGCGAGCCGGTGTCGTAGGCCAGACCCTCCTCCGTCCGCACCCGGCTCATGATCCGGGAGGTGAACCCGGAGCCGCCCAGGATGTCGTTCATGACGTCCACGACGATTTCATCCGGGTCCCCGCGCCGGATCCCGCGGTGTCCGAGCGAAACCCGGGCCTGGTTCACGTCCGGCTTGTCGACCATGTAGATTCCGGGGGAAAGAGCCGCGTCCGGCGCGGGCACCGGGGGCGCGAGCACGCCCGTATTCTCCCACCCGGCCATCGCCCGCTCGAGCGCCCCCTTCATCTCCGCGGTCCGGAAATCGCCCGAGACGGCCAGGATCAGGTTCCCATGATGAAAATAGCGCCGGTGAAACTCGATCAGGTCCTCCCGGGTGAGCGAGGAGATCGACTCCCGCGTGCCGTGCCGGTTGGAGAAGTGGCTCTTCCCGAAGAGGAGGCGGCTCCATTCCCGGCTCTCGATCTCATTCGTCTGGTCGTTGCGCCGCTCCATGGCCTGCAGCTGCCGCTCCTTGTAGAGGTCGAGCCGCTCCTGCTCGAACGCGGGGCGGCGCAGCATGTCGAAGAAAAGGTCGAGCGCCCGGTCGGTGTCCTTGGCCATGAAATTGACCGAGGCCCGGCCGGCGGTCGGACCGACCGAACTGTCGAGGACCGCGGCCAGGAGATCGGCCTCCTCGTCGAATTCCTCGGCCCGGCGGCCCGTCGTTCCGCCCGAGCGCAGCTGGCTCCCCACGGCGGCCGCGAGCCCCGCCTTCCCGGCGGGGTCCAGGTAGGCGCCCGTGCGGATGTAGGCCGACACGTGAACGAGCGGGAGATCGTGGTCCTCGACGAAGAACACCGGCACGCCATGGGCCAGGACCTGCCGGTGGTCCGCCGCCTTCGGAGGGGCGTACTCGAGCGGCTGGTAGACGATATCCCGGGGATGCGGCGGGACCGCCCCCTCCCCCTGGCCGAACAGAATCGAGGCTCCGAACATCCATACAATGAAGGAAAGGCACACCCCTCGGCTTCGTCGCATCATCGGTCTCCCTCCTTCGCGATCCTCTCCTCGAGCAGGCGGATGAGGGCGGCCACGAACGCCCGCTTCTCGGGCGGCGCCGAACCCTCCTGGGCCCGGACCTTCTCCAGGATCGCCCGCGCCTCCTCGCTCCCCATCCTGGCCACCGCCCCCTTGAACTGCCCCAGTTCCGCCCGCTCCTGGGGATCCAGCCCCTCGAGCAGCGGGTCCTCGCCGGCCTCCGGTTCCTTCGTGTAGTAGAGGGCGACCGCCCGGTTTTCCGGCCGGAAATAGCGGCCGGCCACCCGCCGGACGTCCTCCGCGGTGACGGCCGCCACCCGCCGCGGGTCCTCGTTGAAACTCTGCCAGCCCCGGTTGCTGTCGGCCACCAGGAGCTGCAGCATGAGGTAGAGGCGGCTTTCCATCCTCCGCAGGTTGTCGGCCGCGAACTGGTTCTTCACCTTCTCCAGTTCCCTCTCCCCGACCGGCTCCCGCTGCAGTCTTTCGATTTCCGCGTAGAGCGCCCGCTCCACCTCCTCGGGGGTGCTCTCGGGCTTCGCCACGCCGCCCAGGGCGAAGTACCCCTCGTACTTCATCCCGTTCTGGCCGGCCGAGGCGCTGTTGGCGATCTTCCTGTCCAGGACCAGCGCCTTGTGCAGCCGCCCGGTTTCCCCGCTCAGCAGGGCGCCCAGGACCAGGAGCGCCGGCTCGTCCACGTGCCCGTCGGCCACCGAATGGTAGCGGATTTCCACCTGGGGACGGGTTTCGGCATACGCCGTCATCCGCTTTTCGGCCGACTGCTCGATCTCGCGGGTCCGGACCACCGGGCGTCCCCGGGGGTTCGGCCGGAGGCGGCCGAAATAGCGGTCCGCCAGGCGGCGGGCCTCGGCGGGCTCGAAGTCCCCCACGAGGCAGGCGCTCACGTTGTTGGGAGCGTAGTGGAGGCCGAAGTAGGCCTCGGCCTCCTCCCGCGTGATCCCGTCCAGATCGCTCGGCCACCCGATGACGGGCCAGGCGTAGGGAGAGGAGCTGAAAAACAGAGCGTCGAACTGCTCCTCGAGCCGGCCGGTGGGGGTGCTGTCGACCGTCATGCGCCGTTCCTCCTGGACCACTTCCCGCTCCGGGTAGAACTCGCGGAAGACGGGATTCAGCAGCCGGTCCGACTCCATCCAGAACCAGAGTTCCAGCTTGTTGGCGGGAACGTTGATGAAATAGACGGTGTAGTCGCGCCCCGTGCCCGCGTTCATGCCGCTGGCGCCCGCGTGCGTGTAGATCCGGTCGAACTCGTTGCGCACGATCAGCCCCGCGGCCTCCGCCTCGAGCCGGGCGAACTTCTCGAGCAGGGCGGCGTGCCGCTCGGTCCGGCTGCCCGGGTCCGCGAGGTCGGCGATCCGCCCCAGCCGGAGGCTCTCGATCTGCGCCCGCTCCTCCCGGCCGATCTCGGCCTTCACGGCGTCCATCTCCGCCATCAGCCGGAGGTCGCGTTCGATGTCGGTGGTCCCGACGACGCGCGTCCCCTTGAACATCATGTGTTCGAGCAGGTGGGAGATGCCGGTGATGCCCTGGCGCTCGTTGACGGAACCCACCCGAGCGATCCACCCGGCGGCGACGTTGGGGTCCCCCTTCTTGGGCACCATCAGCAGGCGCAGCCCGTTGGGCAGCACGTATTCCTCGACGGCCACCTGCTGCGCCAGGAGTCCAGGCACGCACAGAAGCCACATCCAGAGAACCGCCAGGTTTCGTTTCATATCCCTCTCCGTTTCGCTTTCGATGGTCTCCCCGCCGCAATCACGCGTCGAGCGGGTCGGGGGCCTCCGGGTCCACTCCGAGGTCCCGGATGCCGCGGGCCGCCTCCGCCGCCGGAAGCGCACCCTCAAGACAGAGCGCGTGGAGCGCGGCGACGGCGATGCTCTCGGCGTCCACCTCGAAATAACGCCGCAGCCGCTCGCGGGTGTCGCTGCGCCCGTAGCCGTCCGTTCCCAGGGTGACGTAGCGCCCGGGGACCCAGGGGCGGATGAAATCGGGCACGATCTTCATGAAATCGGTGGCGGCGATGAAGGGCCCCGCGACCCCTTCGAGCGCCCGGCTGACCCAGGGGAGGCGCGGTTCCGATTCGGGGTGGAGCCGGTTCCAGCGGTCGGCCGAGAGGGCCTCCCGGCGCAGCTGCTGGTAGCTGGTCGCGCTCCATACATCGGCGGAGATCCCGAAGCGCTCGGAGAGCATCTCCTGCGCCGCGAGGACGGAGCGCATGATCGACCCGCTGCCGAAAAGGGTGACATGCCGCCCGAGTCTCTCCGCCGCAGGCCTGAAGAGGTAGAGCCCCCTGAGAATTCTTTCCTCCAGATCCTCCGGCCCCTCCGGCATGGGGGGGTGAGGGATGTTCTCGTTGTAGAGGGTGAGATAGTAGAACACGTCCTCCCCCCGCTCGTACATGCGCCGGAGGCCGTCCCGGACGATGGCCGCCAGCTCGAAGGCGAAGGCCGGGTCGTAGGCGAGGATATTGGGCACCGTCGAGGCCAACACGTGGCTGTGCCCGTCCTGGTGCTGGAGCCCCTCGCCGTTGAGGGTGGTCCTCCCCGCGGTGGCGCCGAGGGCGAAACCGCGGCCCCGGGCGTCCCCGAAGGCCCAGAAGAGGTCGCCCGTGCGCTGGAACCCGAACATGGAATAGAAAATATAAAAAGGGATGACGGCTTCGCCGTGGGTGGCGTAGCTGGTGCCCGCCGCGGTGAAGCTGGCCACGCTCCCCGCCTCCGTGATCCCCTCCTCCAGGATCTGGCCCTCCCTGGACTCGTGGTAGCTCAGGAGCATTCCGGCGTCGACCGACTCGTACAGCTGCCCCAGCGAGGAGTAGATCCCGAACTCCTTGAACATGGCGTCCATGCCGAAAGTCCGGGCCTCGTCCGGGATGATGGGAACGATGCGCCGGCCGATCTCCGGGTCGCGCAGCAGCTGCCGCAGGAGGCGCACGAAAACCATGGTCGTCGAGACTTCGCGCCCCGGCGCGGTCCCCTCCCTGAATTCGGCGTACAGATCGTCGGGGGGAAGCGGGAGGCCCCCGCCCCGGACCAGGCGCCGCGGGAGGCTCCCGCCCAGCGCCTCCCTCCTCGCGCCGAGATACTCGAGCTCGGGGCTGTCGGCGCCGGGGTGGTAGTAGGGGGCGTCTTCCAGCTGCCGGTCGGTGATGGGGAGTTCGAGCAGGTCGCGGAACTCCCGCAACTGGTCGAGGTTCATCTTCTTCAGCTGGTGGGTGACGTTCTTGCCCAGGAAACCCTCTCCCAGGGCCCATCCCTTGACCGTCTTGGCGAGGATCACGGTGGGGGAGCCCTTGTGCTCCACCGCCCGCCGGTAGGCGGCGTACAGCTTCACGTAGTCGTGCCCCCCCCGGCGCAGGTTCTCCAGGTCCCGGTCCTCGAGGTGCTCCACCATCTTCCGCAGCCGGGGGTCCGGACCGAAGAAGTGCTCCCGGATGTAGTCCCCCCTGGCGGTGGCGTATTTCTGGTAGGCCCCGTCGACGGTGCCGTTCATCTTCTCCACGAGCACGCCGTCACGGTCCGCCGCGAGGAGCGCGTCCCACTCGCGCCCCCAGATCACCTTGATGACGTTCCAGCCGGCGCCGCGGAAAACCATCTCCAGTTCCTGGATGATCTTCCCGTTCCCCCGCACCGGGCCGTCCAGGCGCTGGAGGTTGCAGTTGACGACGAAGACGAGGTTGTCGAGCCTTTCGCGCGAGGCGAGAAAGAGGGAGCCCAGGGCTTCCGGCTCGTCGCACTCCCCGTCACCGAGAAAGCACCAGACGCGCGAGTCCTCCGTGCGGGCGATCCCCCGTGCCTGCAGGTAGCGGTTGAAACGCGCCTGGTACAGGGCCGTCAGCGGGCCGAGTCCCATCGAGACCGTGGGGAACTCCCAGAAATCGGGCATGAGGCGCGGGTGCGGGTAGGACGAAAGCCCCTGCCCCGGAGCCACCTCCCGGCGAAAGCGGTCCATCTGCGCCTCCGAAATGCGCCCCTCGAGAAACGCCCGCGCGTAGATGCCGGGAGAGGCGTGCCCCTGGAAGAAGACCTGGTCGCCCGCCTTCCCGTCGTCCTTGCCCCGGAAAAAGTGGTTGAACCCCACCCCGTAAAGGGCGGCCGAGGAGGCGTAGGTGGAGATGTGGCCGCCGATGCCGTCATGGCGCCGGTTCGCCCGCGTCACCATCACCACCGCGTTCCAGCGGTCGATCCGCCGGATGCGCTTTTCCATGGCTTCATCGCCGGGGAAAGGGGGTTCCGACCGGGGATCGATCGTGTTGATGTACGGGGTCTGGACCAGCTCGGGGACGTCCAGTCCCATCGACCGGGCGCGATCCACGAGCAGGCGCACCAGCGAGCGGGCGCGCACCTTCCCCCGGTCGCGTACCACCGCCTGGAGCGAATCGAGCCACTCCTCTGTCTCCTCGGGATCCATATCCGGAAGCTGTTGATTCTGAATGATCACGGTCTCCACCCCTTTGATTGCTTCTTGACTGCTATGTTAAGCGAAACCGCCCCCGGATCCAAGAATTACGATGGGGAGCCAGGAAACGGGGACTGGATCAGGGAAACTTTCCCCGATCTCCCGGCCGCCCCGGGATCGACCGAATCCATTAGCCCCTTTTAAACAATACCTTACATGGCTTTCGATATTGGCACGGAACTTGCAACGGTAAGCAACGGGTCCCGGTTGCAGACCAGGATCCATATCGAATTCGAGGAGGTGTTATGAAAGCAATGGTACAGGGGAAGGGAGCGGCCCTTCTGGTCATGTTTTTCGCCCTTGCGCTCACGGCGGCGGGCTACGCCGGGCAGGAAGCCGACATTACCAAGGTTTCCACCGGCCAGAAGATGGAAATCGACGGGGTCATTCTGGACCACCAGGGGGACGTCCTGACGGTGCGCTCGCTTGCGGGCGAAGCCTACCGGGTGGAGGTGGAGCAGGACACCCGGCTGAAGGAAAAGAAGAGCAACATCTTCCGCGGCGCCAAGACCTACTCCGCATCGGACCTGGTCCCGGGCCTGCGGGTGGAAGTCAAGGGAACGGGCGGGAGTTCGGGCACCGTCACCGCGTGGGAGATCCGCTTCAGGGATGACGATCTCATCGTCGCCCAGGCAATGGACGTCCGGGTCGATCCCGTGGAGGAGGACCTCCGCCAGACCCAGACGCGGCTCGGGGAGACCGAGCAGAACGCCGAACGGCTCTCGGGCCAGGTCCAGGAGCTCTCCGCCATCTCCAACTCCGCCCGAGGCGGGGCCAGGGCGGCCCAGGAAACCGCCGACTCGGCGCTCACGGCCGCAGCCGGCGCCCAGTCCGCGGCCGACCGCGCCCGCGCCGGGGTCAGCGCCGCCAACGAGCGGATCACCCTGCTCGACGATTATGAAGTGAAGGAAACCGTGACGGTCAATTTCCGGGCGGGGAGCGCGGCGCTCACGCCCGAGAACAGGGCCGACCTGGACGCGTTTGCCCATATGACGGGGACGGAGCGCGGCTTCGTGGTCGAGGTGGCCGGCTTCGCCTCCGCCGACGGCGACGTCGAACTGAACCGCCGGCTGAGCCGGAAGCGGGCCGACGCAGTCACCCAGTACCTGGTCGAAAACCACCAGATCCCGCTCCGGCGCTTCGTCACGCCGATGGGCTACGGCGAAACCCAGCCCGTGGCGGACAACACGACCGTGGCCGGCCGGAGGGAAAACCGCCGCGTCGAGGTCCGCCTCCTCGTCAGCAGGGGGATCTCGGCGCCCGGGACGGCCACCTCGGCTTCCGCCGAATAGACCGGGACGGGGAAACGGCATGGCCCACAGACCGCGGCAGAGAGCGAGAGGCGTCCCCCCGCTTGCGGCCGCGGTCTGCGGGCTGCTCCTGCTGTTCCCCCCCGGCACCCTGCGCGCGCAGCCCCGTGCGGACGGGCAGGCGAGCGCCGACGCGTCAGGGATCCGGTCCCCGCACACGATCCGGGTCAGTTCGAGCCTGGTCTCCGTCCCCGTGTCGGTCACCGACCCGGACGGCCGCATCATCCGGGACCTCTCCCCGGGCGATTTCCGGATTTTCGAAAGCGGCCGTCCGGTGGAGATCAGCCGCGTGGCCGAGTCCCGCCAGTCGCCGCTGCACCTTGCCCTCCTCTTCGACCTGTCCGGCAGCGTCCATTCCCGCTTCGAGTTCGAGCGGCGGGCGGCCGCGCGCTTCCTCGAAAAAGTGTGGACGCCGGGGGACACCATCACCCTCGTCACCTTCAGCGACCGTCCGCGCATCCACCTCGAACGGGAACCCGGCCTCGCAGCGGCGATGGGGGAGCTCGCGCGGCTCGAACCCACTAAGACCGGGACCGCTTTCTTCGATTCGGTCGTGCACGCCGCGCGGCTGCTGAGCAAGGGCTCCACGCCGGAAACGCGCCAGGCGCAGATCGTAGTCTCCGACGGGGCGGACAACCAGAGCGATCA
>JAFGSS010000151.1 GCA_016934555.1 Acidobacteriota bacterium
AGCCAGTCCTTGTGCAGCGCCTTCTGCGACACGATGTAGAAGGTGGTGACGCTGCTGAAGGAGAGGATGAAGAGCGGGAGGTCGATGGTGACCAGTTCGAACCACCCCTGGTTGTATCGGATGATCATGGCCGGGCAGAGCAGCAGCGCCAGGACCACCATCAGCGGGTAGGTGATGTTTCCGGTCAGGTGGTACCAGGCTTCCAGTTTCTGCCCCCGCGTGAAATTCCCCAGCAGCACGTGCGGGAGCGTCTTCTTCCCGGTCTGCATGGCCCCCTTGGCCCAGCGGCACTGCTGGGTCTTGAAGGAGTTGATCTCCACCGGCAGTTCGGCCGGGACGGTCAGGTCGGGGAGGAAGACGAAGCGCCACCCCTTCATCTGGGCGCGGTAGCTCAGATCGAGGTCTTCGGTCAGGGTGTCGTGCTCCCATCCCCCGGCGTCCTCGATCGCCTTCCGGCGCAGGATGCCGGCGGTGCCGTTGAAGTTGAAAAAACGCCCGCTCAGGTAGCGCGTGTAGCTCTCGAGCATGAAATGGGCGTCGAGGAAGATCGCCTGGGTCCTGGTGAGGAAGGAGTGGTCGCGGTTGAGGTGCTCCCAGCGTCCCTGCACCATTCCCACCCCGGGATCGGTGAAGTAGTGGATCGATTTCAGGAGAAAGTCGGGGTTGGGGACGAAATCGGCGTCGAAGACGGCCACGAATTCCCCCTTGGCGGTGCGGAGGCCGTTTTCGAGCGCCCCCGCCTTGAAGCCGGTCCGGTCCTTCCTGTGGATGTACTGGATGTCCACTCCCTTTTCGCTCCAGCGTTCGACGGCGTCGCGGGCGATCCGGCGTGTTTCGTCCGTAGAGTCGTCGAGGACCTGGATGTCCAGTTTTTCCGGGGGATAGTCGAAGGCGCAGACGGCGTCGATGACGCGTTCGATGACGTACATCTCGTTGTAGGAGGGGATCTGCACGGTGACCCGGGGGAGTTCAGCGAAGCGGGCGAGCGGCTCGGTGACCCGTTTGCGGTGCTTGCGGTACAGGAACACCATCTTGTAGCGGTGCAGGCCGTAGAAGCTCAGAATCGCCAGGACGGTGAAATAGGCGATGACGATGGTCAGGTCGAAACTGTTCATCTCGTAGAGATAGGAGATGTTCCCGGTCTGGACGAATTTTTCGTAGTCGGATAGCTGCGGGCCGAACAGGTGCATACAAATCTCCCTCGATAAAGGCGCCATACTAGGCCAGGCCCCCCGGGGGGTTGTCACTCAATTGTTTTTAATTGTAATTCATTGTAATCGCCCGCCTTCCCCCTTCCCGAGGCGAATGCGGGCGGATCGGAATCCTCCTGTTGTCTCCCCCGCCTCTTCGTGATAAACAAGAGCGGTGGACCCGACGGAGCAGCGGAAGATATTCAGCGTTTACGAGCTGACGGCCGAGATCAAGCGCTCGCTGGATCAGTTCGGCATTCTCTGGATCCAGGGGGAGATTTCGAATTTCAAGCGCCATTCCTCCGGCCATCTCTATTTTTCCCTCAAGGACGGCAGGGCGCAGATCCGGGCCGCCTGCTTCCGGAACCACAACATGTACCTCAAGTTCCGCCCCGAGGACGGGATGGAGGTGATCGTGCGCGGCCGGCTCGGCGTGTACGAACCGCGGGGCGACTACCAGTTCATCGCCGAATACATGGAGCCGGTGGGGCAGGGATCGCTCCAGCTGGCCTACGAACGGCTGAAGGAGAAACTCCTCCTGGAGGGGGTGTTTGACCAGGCCCGCAAGAAGCCGCTCCCGCTCCTCCCCCGGAAGGTGGGGATCGTGACCTCCCCCACCGGGGCCGCCATCCGGGACATGCTGCGGGTCCTCAAACGGCGCAACGCCTCGCTCGACGTGCTGATCTATCCGGCCCGGGTCCAGGGGGCGGGGGCCGCCGGGGAGATCGCCGAGGGGATCCGCTGCCTCGACGGCCGGTCCGACATCGATGTCCTGATCGTCGGGCGCGGGGGCGGTTCGATCGAGGATCTCTGGGCCTTCAACGAGGAAACGCTCGCGCGCGCCATCCACGGCTGCCGGCTTCCGCTGATCTCCGCGGTGGGGCACGAGACCGATTTCACCATCGCCGATTTCGCCGCCGACGTGCGGGCCTCGACCCCCTCGGCGGCGGCCGAACTGGTGTCGGCCGCGCGCGAGGAACTCCTCGGGAGGGTGACGGGGCTCCGCGGCCGGCTCGATCAGGCGATGCGGCGGGGGATGGACACGCGCCGGCTCCTCGTCGAGCGCCTGGCGCGCAACCGGGCCTTCGCCGTGGCCCCGGGCCGGATCCGGGACCTCCAGCAGCGGTTCGACGAGGGAAGCCTCCGGCTGCACCAGGCGATGAGGCGCCACGGGTTCGCGCTCCGGCAGAGGGAACGGGTGCTGTCGGCGCGCCTCGGTTCGGTGGACCTGTCCCGCTTCATCCGGCACGAGCGGGAGGCCCTCGCCCAGGGGCGACGCCGGCTGGCCGCGGCCGTGGCGGGCGTGCTTCGGACGGGGCGGTCCCGGTTTGAAATCGCCGCGGGCCGGATCCACGCCCTGAGCCCGCTCGCCATCCTCGGCCGGGGGTTCGCGCTCTGCCGCGACCGCAACGGCGAAATCGTCAGGGACGCTTCGGCCGTGGCCCCGGGGGACCCGGTCCGGGTCACCCTGGCGCGGGGGGAACTGGACTGCCGGGTGGAGGCCGTCAACCGGTGAGGGGCGCGGCGGAGTCGGACAGCAACCTTTAACCGTCAACGAGAACAGGGGAGCCATGGAACTGAAGGTCAAGGATTTTGAATCCGCGCTGCAATCGCTCGAGGATATCGTCGCCCGTCTCGAGGCCGGGGATCTCGCGCTCGACCGGGCCCTGGAGCTGTTCGAGGAGGGGGTGAAGCTCAGCCGCTACTGCAGTGCCAAGCTGGACGAGGCGGAGCGGAAGGTCGAGATCCTGGCGAAAAACCCGGAAGGGGAAATGGAAGCGACGCCGTTCGAGGAAGCTCCCGAAGCCTGAACCTTTTGCGATTCCGGGTGGAACGGCCCCGTTCCATCGCCGAACGCCGGATGGGAACCATGGATATCAAGGAATATTTTTCGGAAACAAGGGCGGAGGTCGACGCGCACCTCGACCGGTTGCTCCCCGCGGAGGGGGAAGCGCCTTCGATCATTCACCGGGCGATGCGCCATTCGGTCTTCGCCGGGGGAAAGCGCGTGCGCCCCGTACTGGTGCTGGCTTCCGGCGAAAGCGTGCACGGGGACCGCGACTGCCTCCTCCACCTGGGGGCGGCGATCGAGATGATGCACACCTACTCCCTGATCCACGACGACCTCCCCGCCCTGGACAACGATGACCTGCGCAGGGGGCTCCCCACCTGCCACAAGGTCTTCGGGGAGGCTATCGCCATCCTGGCCGGCGATGCCCTGATGACGCGGTGCTATCAGCTCCTCGCGGAACTGCCGGGGGTCGGCGACGGCTCCAGGGTCCGGATCGTGAGGGAACTGGCGTACGCGACCGGTACCGTCGACGGGATGATCGGCGGGCAGGTGGCCGACCTCGAGTCGGAAGGGAAGCCGTTCGACGCGGAGACGCTCGAATACATCCATCATTCCAAGACCGGGGCGCTGCTGCGGGCATGCGTCCGCTCGGGCGCCCTGGCCGCGGGCGCCGCGGACCGGGAGCTGGAGGCGCTCGACCGCTACGGGGGCGCGATCGGGCTGGTGTTCCAGATCGTGGACGACATCCTGGACGTCACGGCGACGAGCCAGGCGCTGGGCAAGACCGCGGGGAAGGACGTCAAGGCGGGGAAGGCGACCTATCCCGCCCTTTACGGCATCGAGGCCTCCCGGCGCAAGGCGCGGGAACTGGTCGAAGCGGCCCTGGAGGAGATCCGCGGCTTCGATGAGGGCGCCGACGCCCTGCGCGCCCTCGCCCGCTATTTCCTCCAGCGCACGGCCTGAAAGGCCATGAAGTGCCGCATTGATCAACTGCTGGTGCAGCGCGGGCTGGCCGAGAGCCGGCACCGGGCCCAGGCCCTCGTCCTGGCCGGCCAGGTGCTGGCCGACGAACGGAAGATCGAGAAGCCCGGACAGCAGGTGGACCCCGGCGCCGCCATCCGCATCCTCCGCCGGCTCCCCTACGTGAGCCGCGCGGGCGCCAAGCTCGAGGGGGCGCTGGGCCATTTCGGGATCGAGGTGCGGGGCCGCGTCTCGGCCGACCTGGGGGCCTCGACCGGGGGGTTCACCGATTGCCTGCTCCAGAACGGCGCCTTGCGCGTGTTCGCCTTCGACGTCGGCAGGGGGCAACTGGCCTGGAAGATTCAGAGCGACCCGCGCGTCGTCGTGCGCGACCGGTTCAATGTCCGCAACCTGGGTCCTGGCGACCTGCCGGGGGACGTTTCCTTCGTCTGCATGGACCTTTCCTTCATTTCCGTCACCAAGATCCTTCCCGCCCTGGGCCGGGCCCTGGACTCGGCCGGGAGCCCATCGGAGCCGGGGGCGGCCGAGGCCCGGGCGGTCGACGTCGTCGTGCTGGTCAAGCCCCAGTTCGAGGCGGGCCGGGGGGAGGTGGGGAAGGGGGGGATCGTGAGGGATCCCGGGGTGCGGACCCGGGCGCTTGGAGGCGTAACGGACTGCGCGGCCGCCGCCGGCTACGGTGTGGTCGGGGATACGGTTTCCCCGCTGCCCGGCGCCGGGGGGAACGTGGAATTTTTATTGTATCTTCGATGGACAAAGGGGCTATGATCCCGATGATGAGTCGGCGCATAAGCAGCATGGGAATGGTTCTGAAGAAGCAGGACGCCAGGGTGCGGGACGTGGTGTGCGAGATCCTCCCCTGGCTCGAGGCGCGGGGAGTGGAGGTGGTGCTGGAGCAGGACTCGGCCGAGCACATCGTCGTGGATGCCGCCGTGGCGTCCCCGGACACCCTGGCCGCGCGGGTGGACGCGCTGATCGTGCTGGGGGGGGACGGGACGCTGCTGCACGCGGCGCGCCTGATCGGCTCGAGCGGGGTGCCCATCATCGGGATCAACCTGGGGTCCCTGGGGTTCCTCACCGAAGTCAAGCTGGACGAGATGTACACGGCGCTCGAGGGGTTGATCGCCGGACGCTACGACATCGAGGAGCGGATGCTTCTCGATGTCGAGGTGATCCGGGACGAAGAGTCCATCGCCCGTTACCGGGCGCTGAACGACGCCGTGATCAACAAGGGCGCCCTGGCCCGCATCATCGACCTCGAGGTGAGCGCGAACTCCCAGCCGGTGCTCCTGACGCGGTCCGACGGGCTCATCATCTCCACCCCCACCGGATCCACCGCCTATTCCCTGGCGGCCGGGGGGCCGATCCTTTACCCGACCCTGGACGCCATCATCATCGAGTCGATCTGCCCCCACTCCCTCACCAACCGGCCGCTGGTCATCCCGGACCGCCACGAACTGCGGGTGTGCCTGCGTCGCGGGCAGGATGTCTATCTCACGGTGGACGGCCAGGTCGGGATGCCGCTGCGGCCCCAGGACTGCCTCCGGATCGGGCGGGCCGGGACGTCCCTGAAGCTGATGCTCCCCTTCGGGAACAATTTCTTCAAGCTGCTGCGCGAAAAGCTGGGCTGGGGGTAGCCTATTCCGGGCGGTCGGGGGTGAGGTGGGAGCGCAGGTCGACGGCGGCCCCCCGGCAGAGGGCCTCGAAGGCGGCGACCGGGAACCCCACGATATTGAAATAACACCCTTCGATCCGGTCGATGAACAGAGCGGCGTATCCCTGGATGCCGTAGGCCCCAGCCTTGTCCCGGTACTCCCCGGTGTCGAGGTACCACTCCACCTCCTCCGGGGACAGGGCGCGGAAATGAACGCGCGAGCGGCCGCAGGTCGAGTGCGGCGCGCCCCGGGCGGTGTCGAGCAGGCTGATCCCGGAGAGGACCTCGTGCCAGCGTCCGCCGAGGCGGCCGAGCATGGCGCGCGCCCCGGCGCGCCCTTCCGGTTTTCCCAGGATGTCGTCGTCGAGGACCACGATGGTGTCGGCCGCCAGTACCATCGTGCCCGGATGCCGCGTGCCCACCTCCAGAGCTTTCAGGCGGGCGACCCGGACGGCGTAGGCGGCGGGGGATTCCGCCGGGTCCCGGGAGGGCTCCGTCATGCCGCTTGGGTCGACGGAGAACCGGAGCCCCAGGCGGGCCAGAATCTCGCGCCGCCGCGGGGAGGCGGAGGCCAGGACCCATTCCCGCCGGCCTCCGCCTCCTGTCCCCATTTTTTCCGCCGGGCACGCGTCCCGGGCGGATCGCCCCGTGGCCATCACCGGCCTGCTAGAACTGGTAGCGCAGCGCCACCTGCAGCTGGCGCGGGGTCCCCACCGTCGACGTGATGGTCCCGAAGCCCGGGCTGTCGAGGCGGGTGTCCGGCAGGCCGAAGCGGGTATTGTTGAACACGTTGTAGGCCTCCAGCCTGAACTGGATCGCCTGGGTTTCGCGGAAGGTGAACCTCTTGTGGAGCGCCATGTCCAGATTGAAGTAGCTGGGGCCCACAAAAGCGTTCCGGCCGGAGTCGCCCTGGGCCCCGGCCACGGGGTAGCTGAACTTCTGCGCCGTGGCCGGGCCGATCCAGTACACGGTGTCGTTTTCGGTGTAGAGCGTGCCGAGCAGCCCGGTCCCCTCGCGGTCCAGGTTGGCCAGGCTGTCGACTCCCGGGAACCGGGTCTGGAGCCCGGAAGTGACGTCGAAGCGCGCGCCGCTTTCCCAGGTCCAGATCGCGCCCAGGTTCCACCCCGCGAACAGGGCGTTGACCCAGCCGGGGAAATCGTAATCGCTGTCCGGGTTGCGGCCGAACGGGAGCGCATAGTCCACGGTGACATTCAGGACGTGCTCGCGGTCGAAATCGCTGTAGGCCTTTTCCGATCCGGGGTTCGAGGCATACACCGTGCTCACCCGGTCCGATCCGTCGGTGGACGTCGTGTCGAGCGATTTGCTCCAGGTGTAGTAGGCCCTGAGATTATAGTTGTAGGTGCTCTTGCGGATTCCCAGCCGCAGGGCATCGTGCCAGGATTCGGCCGCGTTGGTGCCGAAAAGGAACCTGTCGAACTGCGGGAAATTTCGCAGGTAAAAGGGGCTGAGCCCCGCGTCGGCATACAGCTGGGAATAGTCCCGGTCGAGGGTGTCCGCCGCAACGGCCGCCTGCCCGCTGTCGAAATTGAACCCCTTGAGGGCGTCGAAGGCGCCGAGGGGGGTGCCGAAGATCCGGACCAGGGTGTTGGCCTCCGGGACCGGCACCCCGGAATTCCGGTAGGCCTGCAGTTCCCTGAAGGCCTGGAGGAAATCCTCTCCGATGCGGGGCTGGTTCAGGTTCAGGTACTGGAAGAGATCCCTGCCGCGCGTGCGGGTGTATCCGGCTTCCCACACGGCCCCCCACAGGCGCCGCTCGAGTGTCAGGTGAAACTGGTGGATCCTCGGGGTGGACAGGTCGGGGTCCAGGAGAGCGATGGAGGAAGAACGGTCCGCCGCCGGCTGGAGGCCGGGCTCTTCCGGCCTCAGGGGCATCGGGAGTTCGTCGCTCAGCCGGTAGTCCGTCCCGCTTTCGTTAGGGTACACGGCGACGTCCATGGAGAGCCCGGGGCTGTTCCGGTCGACGAAGCGCGCCGCCCCCATGATCAGGGGGTCGTAATGGATGCCGTAGGATCCCCGGAGCACGGTCGACCCGGTTTCGAAGATGTCCCAGGCGAAACCCGCCCGCGGGGCGAAATTGCCGAGCGGGGCGGAGTACCACCCGTCCCCCGCCCGGATCGTGAAATCGGAGATGCGGGCCGAGGGAGAGACCTCCGACGCCCGGTCCAGCACGCCCTGGACGCCGTTCAATTCCTCGGGCACGGTGTGGAACTCGTACCGGAGCCCCAGGTTCAGGGTCAGGTTCCGGCGGATTTTCCAGCTGTCCTCGACGAAGGCCGAAAGTTCCAGCAGGGCGAAATCGCGCTCCCGGGGGGAGCCTCCGGGCAGGAAGTCCCGGAGGTTCGACTGGTAGGTCTGGCCGATCCTCCCGACCCTTCCCAGGAGATCGTTGTAGAGGTATTCGAAAGATTCACGGTCCTCTACGGAGATCTCCGCGGCGTCGGAAGGGCCGACGGCGCTGGAGGGGACGTTCCCGAAATCCCGGGTGAAGGAGATCCTGGGGTAGGCGCCGTCGTATTCGGTGCTGCCCAGACGCGTGCGGCGCAGGGCGCCCCCGTACTTGAACGCGTGGATGTTCCGGGCCTGGGAGAGGTGGTCGCTGATTTCAAAGGACGGGGACCGGTACGACCGGGGGAACGAGGTGATCTGCGGGCTGGTCCAGGAATTGGACACGAGCATCGGCCCCAGGGAATCCCCCGGGCGCTCGTAGTCCGTGCCGGTCCTCTGAAACCCCACCCGGAGTTCATTGACCATGGTGGGGTTCAGGGTTAAATCCGATCCGGCCACGATGCTGAAATCGTTCGACCGCCGGATGCCCGATTCCTCCCCGGGGAAGGGGGCTTCGGCGGCGCTCCCGGTATCGGTCGCTTCGGTGCGGTTCCACGCGAAGCGGACGAAAACGCGATGGCGCGGATCGAGGTCGTGGTCCACGCGGACGTTGATCTGCTCCCTGTGGATATAGGCGTCGCTGTTGAACTGGTAGCCCGCGGTGTTCAGCCCGTCGCCGATGTTGAAATTGTTGGGTTCCGGGGTCCGGGCGATCAGGGCGGCGACCGCGGGATCGATCCCGATCCCGCGCGGGTCGTTCGCCGCGATGTCAAAACTCTGGACCGTATCCTCGGTGAAGGAGGTGGCGTCGGGGCGGAACCATCGAAACACCCCCGTCCTGGCGGTGTCGCTGAGCACGAGCCGGTTGCGCTGCATCTGCCGATTCGTGCGGTTCCCCTCGAAATTCCCGAAGATGCGGGTGCGGTCGCCCAGCGGGCCGGAAACGGTCCCCCCGAAGAGGTGGCGGGTGTTTTCGGGGCGGGAGATGCCGCGCGCGTTGTTGAAGAACTCGTTGGCGTTCAGATTGTCGTTCTGGATGTAGTCATAGAGGCTTCCCCTCCATGTCCGGGCGCCGACGGCGGAGTCGAGGAGGAAGTGGGCGCCGCCGGACCCGCCATACGCGGCCGTGGCCCCGACCGTGACCACCTGGAAAGCCGACACCGCGTCGATGTTCACCGGCATCAGTGAAAAGCCGAGCCGGGGATCCTCCGGGTCGGTGACGGAGACGCCGTCGCGCCGCACGGCGTGCATCGACGGGCGGATCCCGTTGATGGCCGAAAAAGCCTCGTTCCCCCCGTTGGTCTGCACGCCGGGTTGCAGCGGCGCGAGCGCGAGAGGGTTGCGGTCCAGCAGTGGCAGGGACTCGAGCTGGCGGCCGGAAAACGACACCGCGACATCGGAATCGAGCGTCCGCATCCGCTCGCTCGGCCCGATGTCCGTTTCGATCGCGGAAACCTCGAAGCTGAAGTTGTCCTGGGTGCTGCCGGGGGTGTGGAGATACAGGTTCTGGTGAACAACGTCCTTGAAGCCCTCCGCCTTCGCGCTGACAGTGTAGACTCCCGGCCGCAGGGCGAGGAACCGGTAATAACCGTCGCTGTCGCTGGCGGTGTCGTAGGCATGGCCGGAGTCGCTTTCGACCGCCGTCATGCGGGCGCCCGGAATGGGGTTCCCCGCAGGGTCCCAGACGATGCCTTCCAGGCGCACGGACCCGGTCTGGGCCGGCAGCGGCGGGACGCACGTGATTGATGCCGCCATGACGGCGCAAAGCAGTCCAAGGATCGATCGATAGGTAAACCGCGTCACCCCTCACCTCCTCACGGATGTTTCAGAATTCGCTCCCCATCGGACAGCCTGGCCGGCTCCCGGGCGGCGAACGCATCGGCCGGATGCGCGCAATATTGTGGCACTGTGCGCATCCTTTGTCGATAGCTGCCAATATTGGCACAAAAACAGATGGATGACAAACGGCTTCCACCGGCTCCGCCTTGCCGGGGGAGGGGCCGGGGAAGGGGCCGGGGAAGTGGGGAAAACTCCCCCTACTTTATGTCCCCAACCGGGCGCGGCTCGTATATAATGACTCCCTCGATCCGGAGCCTGGCGTCGCGGGGCGCCGGCCGGGGAGAGTCCCGTGTCGCCGCTTTTTGGAACGCCGCCGGGTTTAAAGTCGTAAGAAAAGAGCCTCGCCGCGCTGCCGCACGGGCCGGGTGAGGCCGAAGGACCAGGGCGTGCCCTGCATTCATGATATTTTGTAAGCTTTGTCTGGCTGCGGGCTGCAGCCGTATGGAGAGAGATATGCGTTTCCGGTCCATGCTGTTCTTGTCGGCTGTTCTCGTGCTCTGGGGCTCCTCTGCGCATGCGCAGAAACGGGTTTTCACGACGGTGAACCCGAATACCTCGGTCTATAACGCGAGCGCGGACCTGTACGACCCGACCACGGGGGCTTTTTCCCCGGCCGGAAACGCCATGAGCGTCGCCCGCGAAGATCATGTCGCGATCGGGCTGGCAAACGGCAAAGTGCTGCTGGCGGGAGGGTACAACAACCACCACCTGCAGGATGCGGAGATCTTCGATCCATCGAATGGATCCTTTGCCGAGACCGAGTCCATGCTGTTGACGCGGAGCGGCGCCGGGGCGGCGCTGCTTCCGAGCGGCGGCGCCCTGATCGCCGGCGGCTACAACGGCACCTATCTGTCCACCGCGGAGATCTACGAACCGGTGACCGGGACCTTCTCGCTGGTGGGCGGGGCGATGACGATCGCGCGGCAGAACCCCGTGCTGGCCCGGCTGCAGAACGGATCCATCCTCATCACCGGCGGGTTCAACGGGGCTTTCCTCACCAACGCGGAGGTCTACGATCCCCTGACCCGCACCTTTACGGCGACCGGTTTTCTGCGCACCGCGCGCAGGGGGCATACGGCCACCCTCCTCAACGACGGGAAGGTCCTGGTCGCCGGGGGGTGCAACAACCTGCTGAGCAGCGAAGTGTTCTGCAACAACTTTCTGGCTTCCACCGAAATATATGATCCCGGCACCAAGACCTTCACGCTGGTCCAATCCATGACGACGGCGCGCAGGGGGCATACGGCCACCCTCCTGCCCGACGGCAGGGTGCTGATTTCCGGGGGGATGGACGGCGCGGGCGAGCTTGCTTCCGCCGAGATCTACAACCCGGAAACGGGCCTGTTCACCGCGACCGGGGACATGGCAGGCGTGCGGACCGGGCACACAGCCACCCTTCTGCCCGACGGGAAGGTGCTGATCGCCGGAGGGAAGTCGGACCGGTATCTCGCCGCCGGCGAGGTCTACGACCCGGCTGCCGGAACGTTCTCCCCGCTGGCATCGACCATGTCCACCTTCCGGGCCGGGCATACGGCCACCGCCCTTGCGGGCGGCCGGGTGCTTCTGGCGGGGGGGCGCAACGACGATCCGCTGGTCTTCGACGTCAACGTGCAGAGCCTGTCCGACAGCGTCGCTCCCAATATCGTGTTTTCGGCCGATTCCTCGGTCGGGTTCGTCTCCTACTCCGGCTCCGGCACCGTGGTGGCTTTCTCGTCGGCGACCGGGGAGGTGACCGGCCGGATCGAAACCGGCGGCAAACCGGCCTGGCTCGTTCCCTATGCCGGAGGCCTGAGGCTGGCAGCCGTGTCCGTCCTCGACAACCGGGTTTTCATCATCGACGCGGAGGCCCGGACGCTTGTGGCCACCTATTCCTTCGATGGCCGCTTCGGGTTCGGGAGCGTGCCGGCCATCTCCCCCGACGGCGCGACGGGTTACATTTCCTCGACCGAAACGGGGGCGGTGATCAAATTCAGCCTGGCCACCGGCGCCGAACTCGGGAGGCTGACGGGCCTGGGCGCGCCCGCCCGCATAACCCTGAGCGGCGACGGAAGGACGCTCTTCGTCGTCGACACGACCATGAACCGGGTGACGCTGGTCGATGCCTCCAGCATGGCTTCGAAGGCGCAGTTCAACCCTGCCCCGGTCTACCCGATCGTGAACTTCACCATTTTCAGCCAGGTGGTTTTCAATGAGGACGAAACCCTTGCCCTGATCACGAGCCAGGATTCCAACGCGCTGTCGGGCTCCCTGTCGGCCGCCTTCATCTTCGACCCCGCCACCGGGGCGCTGGTCACCGACCACGACGACGACGACGGCGACGGGTTGATAAACGACAACGACGAGGACGAGGGGGACGACGGCATCTACGGGGTGGGGCCGCAGCCGAGTTACGCCACCCTGCTCCCCGGGGGGAAGCATTGGGCGGTACTGTCGCAGAATCTCCTCTCCCTGATCCCGACGGTGCACCCGGCCGACGACGGCGACGAAATCAATGACCAGGAGACCTCCGTTATCCAGTACGATATCGTTCCCGCGCCCCTGGGTTCGGCCAATATCGCGCTCTCCGCGGACAACCGCTACGCGTTTTACGCCTCGTCGACGACCGATCGCGTCCTGCAACACGATCTCGTGAGCGGCGGCGTCGTGGGGTCCTACCCGGTCGGGGACGACCCCAACCTGAGCGCGGACCAGACCTCGAGGCTCGGGATCACGCCCGACGGCCGCGTCTTGGCGGCGCTGAACCTGGCCAGCAACGAGCTGGACCTCCTTGCGGATTCGGCCGTTTTCCGGCAAACCAAGTTCATCAGCCAGCAGGACAGATTCACAGGACTTTCGCTGGTCAATCTCTCCGGGGTTTCGGTGGACGTGGTGATCACCGCGATGAACGACAGCGGGGCGGAGTTTTCCTCATCCGGGGAAGACATTGTCAACCCGGCGATCGTGGCGTTGCCCCCCAACGGGCAGAAGGCGGTGGACCTGTCGGAGATCTTCAACCTCGACAACGATGCGACTAACGAAGGGTACCTCCTGATCGAGAGCGCCGCGCCGGTGGTCGTGGGGCATACGGCCGCGGGACAGATCCAGGGCAATTTCCTGGAGGCCTATATCCGCAACATGGAATCGGTCCCCCTCTATGCCGGGTTCGGCAAACTGCACGACTGGATCCTTCCCGAGATCCCCCAGGATGCCGGTTCCTCCGCCCAGCTGACATTCGTAAACCCGAACTACAACAACGCGGTCTATGAAATCACCCATTACGGGACCGAAGGAACCGAGGTCGAGAAGAAGGCGGCGGCGAACCTGGGGGCCGCCAACCGGACCACGCGGGAACTGACCGACGTGGTGTCCAGCATCACCCGGGGGCTGGTCCTCGTCACGGGGGGGCTCGATTCGGAGAAGACCAACAGCGGCGCGGAACTGTTCGACTCCGTCTACCTCCGCTACTATACGCCCCTCGGGATGCCCAATACGCCGCGCCAGGGGCACACATCGACGGTGCTATCCAACGGGAGAGCCCTGATAGCGGGGGGGAAGAACGGGTTCAGGATCCTGCGCAGCTCCGAACTGTATACCGCCGCCAGCCAGTCCTTCGCCTTCACCCCCGGATCGATGAGGGCCGAGCGCTACCGGCATACGGCGACCGCGCTCGGCAACGGCAGGGTGCTGCTGGCGGGAGGGCAGAATTCCACCTCCATCAACCGGACGGCCGAACTGTACGACCCGGTCTCCGACCGGTTTTACTACACCTCCGGGCTGATGAACCTGCCGCGGGACGCGCACACCGCCACGAGGCTGGCGGACGGGCGCGTTCTGATCGTGGGAGGGCTCGACGGCGTGGCGGCGAGCGCCACCGCGGAGATCTACGACCCCGCGACCGACGCCTTTTCCTATACGGGGAGCCTCGGCGTCCCGAGGGCGTTTCACACCGCCGTGCTGCTCTGGGACGGGCGGGTCCTGGTGGCGGGAGGGTACAACGGCGTCACGCTCGACAGCGCGGAGCTCTACGATCCGCAGTCGGGCACCTTCTCCCCGGCATCTTCGATGACGGCGGCCCGGAGCCACCACACGGCCACGGTGCTGGCTGACGGCACCGTGCTGGTCACCGGGGGCTCGAACTCGGAATCCGCCCCGACCGGCGGATTGAACACGGCGGAGTTGTACGATCCCTCCACCGGCCTCTTCTCCGCAACCAACGGCCAGATGACGGCCTACCGCAGCTTCCATACGGCGACGCTCCTCATGGATGACAAGGAGGGGGACAACGACGGGGTGCTCATTTCGGGCGGGTACGGTCTGGTCGAATCGGATGACGTCACGGAGACGGGAACGCTGGACCTCGGGGATCTGTACAGCCCGCAGACGGGGCTGTTCACCCGGATATCGGAGGCCATGTCCACCCCGCGCCAGGCGCACTCCGCGGTGCTTTTGACCGAGGGGATTTCGGCCGGATACCTGAGGGTTCGTTCGGATATCGGCATGCTGTCCAGCCAGGTCTACAGCAACGGCGGGGCCAGGACCTCCGTCGAGGGAATCGATATGGACCGCTACGTCGGGGTGACGCGGGTCTATTCCCCCCGGTTCACGCTCTCCTCCGAGCGGATCACGCTTCTCAACGTGATCAACGGGAACCAGGAGCAGGTGGCCGATGTCGACCTGATCCTCCACTCGACCGACGGAGGGGTCCTGGCGACCGTGAGCCGCACCCTTTCGGTCAACGCCCAGATCAAGGGGAACCTGTGGGACCTTTTCGGGAACGACCAGGGCCTCCAGGGGCGCGAGGGGTGGCTGGAGGTCGTCAGTACGGTGGACCGGATCGTCGGAACCGTATCCTTCACGGATGCGGGCAACCGGTTCCTGGCCGCCTTCGAACTCTCCGGGCACCCGATGGACCGCCTGGTGTACCCCCTGGTCAGCGAGGACGCCGATTTCTACACGGAGATCTCGCTGCTGAACAGCGGGGAGGAGGCCGCGAATGTGAGCCTGGAACTGTGGGGGGTCGAGGGGACCCTCGAAGCGACCCGCGCCGTCACGCTTCCGGCGGGGGCGAGCATGTCCGGAACGCTCGCTGACTGGTTCCCCGGAATGGGAGGATTGATCTCGGGCAACGTGCGGGTACGTTCCAGCCAGCCCCTCCATGCCATGGGAGAACTGGGCGACCGGCAGCTGAGGTTCATCTCCTCGGTGCCGCCGGTGGCCCTGCCCGAGCCGTAACATGGAACCGTTGTCCGGCGTGCTCTTTTCGCTCTACCGGGGATCCCCCCAGTACGGGGATTGGGTCGTCGCCGGCCTCGCGGCGGCCTGGCCCGGGATAGTGGGGGAGCGCCTGGCCGCCGAGTGCCGCCCGATCCGTTTCCGGCAGGCGGAGCTGGTGATCGAAGCCCGGGACCGGGGCTGGGCCGAGGCGCTCCGGGGGATGAAACCCCGGCTCCTGGAGAAGTTGCGGGCCGCCACGGCGGGCGCGGTCGGCGACCTTTCCGTCGTCATCGGCGGGGCCGGGGGGGAGGGCGGAGCGGGGCAGGATCCGGTAACTCCCTGATAAAGAGGGCGCGCTTCCTGATTGCAGCACTGCAAGTCGTGTGATATACTCGCTTTTTTTATAATATCGGCTTAATATTCCTGGCTTATGCGGAGGACAGCTTGTCACTGACGGTAGAGAGAAAAACGGAATTAGTGGAAGCCTATAAAACTCACCAGAAGGATACGGGCTCGCCCGAGGTCCAGATCGCCATTTTGAGCGAGAAGATCTCGTACCTGACCGAGCATTTCAAGGTTCACGCCAAGGATCATCATTCCCGCCGCGGCCTGCTGCGCATGGTCGGGAAGCGCCGCCGCCTTCTGGATTATCTGAAGGATAAGGACATCAACCGGTACCGGACGGTCATCAACCGGCTCGGCATCCGCAAGTAGGGGCTCCTCCGGGAGTCCCCCCGAACATCCGCAGGTCCCGCGTCGCCCAGGTGCGACAAGGGATGCGGCGTTCCCCGAAGCCGGGCCTCGTACACCGAGCCCGGTTTTCCCCTTTATGGGTACTGAAGGGGGCGCCGGGCGGGTTCGGGGCCTGGTTTTAGAAACGAATACCGGGGGGTTGGGTGGATTATGAATTATGAGTTATGAGTTAAGGGTTATCGGGCATAATCCTTAACTCAGTACTCATAATCATAATTCCTAGTTCATAATTCCCGCCTGCCAGCTTCCCGGATTTACCCACACATTGGAGGATAGAATGGTACATCGAGTTTCCGCCGAGATCGGCGGGCTGGAATTTTCAATCGAAATGGGCAAGATCGCCAAGCAGGCCGATGGTGCGGCTTACGTAAGTTACGGCGATACGGTGGTCCTGGCGACCGCCTGCGCGCTCAAGCAGGCCAGGGAGGGTCAGGGTTTCTTCCCGCTGACGGTCGACTACCGTGAAAACACCTACGCCGCGGGGAAGATCCCCGGCGGCTTCTTCAAGCGCGAGGGGAGGCCGACCGAAAAGGAGGTCCTCACCTCCCGGATGATCGACCGGCCTCTGCGCCCCCTCTTCCCCGAGGGGTTCATGTGCGAAACCCAGGTGGTCGCCCTGGTGCTGTCCGCGGACAAGGAAAACGACCCGGACATCATGGGCATCACGGGGGCCTCCACCGCCCTCTACTGCTCCCCCGTCCCGTTTTTCACCCCCGTGGGGGCGGTGAGGGTGGGATACATGGAAGACCGGTTCGTGGTGAACCCCCCGATCAGCAAGCTGAAGGAGAGCAGCCTGAACCTGACGGTGGTCGGCACCGAGGATGCGATCGTCATGGTCGAGGCGGGCGCCAGTGAGATTCCGGAATCGATGATGGTGGAGGCGCTCGATTTCGCCCACGGCATCATCCGCCAGATCATCGGGCTGCAGAAGGAACTGTACGCGCGGATCCAGCCGGTCAAGCGGGAGTTCGTCAAGCCCGAGTTCGACCCCTCGGAAATCGAGCGGATCGAACGCGACTTCGCCGGGAAGATATCGGAAGCGCTCCACATCCCCGCGAAACTGGAAAGCTACGCCGCCCTCGACGTGGTCAAGGCGGAGATCGTCGCCTCGGTTCCGGAGGAGGAGACGGAGCGGCGGGCGCAGGCGGAGAAGATCTACCATCATGTGATGGAACGGATTTTCCGCCGGGAGATGCTCGAGGAGGGCCGGCGGCCGGACGGGCGGCGTTTCGACGAAATCCGCCCCATCAGCGCAGAGGTCTCGATGCTCCCCCGGACCCACGGTTCGGCCCTGTTCACCCGCGGCGAGACCCAGGCCCTGGTGACGGCCACGCTCGGCACCTCCGACGACGAGCAGCGCATGGACACCCTGGAAGGGGAGAGCTTCAAGCGCTTCATGCTGCACTACAACTTCCCCCCCTTCAGCGTCGGAGAGGTCAAGTTCCTGCGCGGGCCGGGGCGGCGCGAAATCGGCCACGGGGCCCTGGCCGAGCGCAGCATCCTGCCGGTCATGCCTCCGGAGGAGTCCTTCCCCTACACGGTGCGGGTGGTTTCGGACATCATGGAGAGCAACGGTTCCTCGTCCATGGCGACCGTCTGCGGCGGCATCCTGGCCCTGATGGACGCCGGGGTCCCCATCAAGGCTCCGGTGGCCGGGGTGGCCATGGGCCTGGTGAAGGAAGGGGACAAGTACGCCATCCTGACCGATATCGCCGGCGCGGAAGACCACTACGGCGACATGGATTTCAAGGTCGCCGGCACCGAGAAGGGAATCACCAGCCTGCAGATGGACATCAAGGTCGGCGGGATCGACAGGAAGATCATGGCGGAGGCCCTGGAGCAGGCCAGGGTGGGGCGGTTGTTCATTCTCAAGCGGATGGCCGAATGCCTGGAAGCCTCGCGTGCGGACATCTCCCCCTTCGCCCCCCGCATCATCACCATCCAGATCCCCAAGGACAAGATCGGCGGCGTGATCGGGACCGGCGGGAAGGTGATCCGGGGCATCATCGAACAGACCGGGGTCAAGATCGATATCGAGGACGACGGTAAGGTCAACATCGCCTCGAGTGATACCGAGTCCTCCCAGCGCGCCATCCGGATGATCGAGGACCTGATCATGGAGGCCGAACTGGGGAAGACGTACCTGGGAACGGTGACCCGGATCGTGGACTTCGGCGCGTTCGTGGAGATCTTCCCCGGGACCGAGGGGCTGCTCCATATTTCGGAAGTGGCCGATTTCCGGGTCGAAGACATCAACTCCGAGCTCAAGGTCGGTGACCAGATCCCCGTGAAGGTGATCGGCATCGAGCCCCCGAACAAGATCCGCCTCAGCCGCAGGGCCGTGTTGCGCGAGCAGGCGGGGTTGCCGCCGATCGAGGCGTCCCCCCGTCCGCCGCGGCGCGAACACTCCGATCGCGGCCGTCCGGGGAGAGACCGGGACCGGTCCGGCCCGCGGGGCGGGAGTGGCGGCGGGAGAGGCCGTTACTGAACTTCTGTCGGAACGTCAACCCGGGGGCGGCCTCAAGGCCGCCCCCGCATGCATCGGGCCGCCATGAATTCGAAACAGGTTCTGGAGTTGCTGGAGCAGGTTCGCCGGGGGGCCGTGTCGCCCGATCAGGGGGTCGAACGCCTGAAGCATCTGCCCTTCGAAGACCTGGGGTTCGCGCGCGTGGACCATCATCGCGCGCTGCGCCAGGGTTTTCCGGAGGTGATTTTCGGGCCGGGCAAAACCGGGGATCAGATCGCGGCCATCGTTCGGAGCCTGCTGCGGCAGAAGTCGAACATCCTGGTGACGCGCACCACGGAGGCGGTCTATCGCCGGATCCGCAGGATCACCGCCAGGGCCCGGTTCGATGAGAACGCCCGGGCCGTCAGCATCGTTTTCGACAAGACCCTCTACGGGGAAGGGACCATCCACGTGGTGTGCGCCGGCACCAGCGACATCCCGGTCGCCGAGGAAGCGGCGCTTACGGCGCGGCTGATGGGCAACGAGGTGCGCACCACCTTCGACGTGGGCGTCGCCGGGATCCACCGCCTTCTGGATATCCGGGAAGAGCTCGCGCGGGCGGCGGTCGTGATCGTGGCGGCCGGGATGGAGGGGGCCCTGGCGAGCGTCGTGGGGGGGCTGCTCTGCGTCCCCGTCATCGGGGTCCCCACGAGCATCGGGTACGGCAGCTCCTTCGGCGGGGTGTCCTCGCTGCTGGCCATGCTCAACAGCTGCGCCTCCAACGTGGTGACGGTGAACATCGACAACGGTTTCGGCGCCGGGTACGTCGCCAGCCTCATCAACCGGAAGCGCGGCACGCCCTAGCGGTCCCCGCTCTGCCCGCACCGCCGCTGCCCGAAAACCCCTTCTCCCTATTGCGGGCGGATTGTGCTATTTTTTCTCGTGAGCGCTGCGGGAGCGGGAACTTCTTTATTGGCGGCCACTGTAATGCCTTTCTTCGAGGATCATGTACTGGACGAGGTGCGAAACTCCGTCAATATTGTATCCCTGGTTTCCGAGTATGTGAGCCTGCGCAAGCGCGGGCGCAACCACCTCGCCCGCTGCCCCTTTCACAACGAAAAGACCCCCTCCTTCAACGTCAACGAGGAAAAGCAGATCTTCATGTGTTTCGGCTGCGGCCTGGGGGGCGACGTCTTCAAGTTCATCATGCAGATTGAGCATCTTTCCTTCCCGGAGTCGGTGCGGTTTCTGGCGGAGCGTTCGGGAATCAGGCTGCCGGAGGCCTCCTCCACCCACCCGGGTGCCGTCGTGTCGAACTCCGACACCCTGCGCAGGGCCATGGCCGAGGCCGTGGCCACCTATCACCACTGCCTGCGCCACACCGACGAGGGGAAAAGCGCGCTCCGGTATCTGGCCGACCGGGGCATCACGGAGGAGACCATCGGGCGTTTCAGCCTCGGCTATTCCCCGTCCGGGGGGAATTACCTGGTTCCGCTCCTGCAGAAAAAGGGGTTTCCGCTCCAGGCGCTGGAGGATTGCGGGCTGGCGAAACGTTCGGAGGACGGGAACCGTATCTACGACAGTTTCCGCGGCAGGGTCATGTTCCCGATCACGGACGTCCAGGGTCGCCCGGTTGCTTTCGGCGCGCGCGCCACGGACGGGCGGCCGCCGAAGTATTTGAATTCGCCCGAGACCCGGCTCTATAATAAGAGCCGGAACCTTTTTGGCTTGAGCTTCGCCAAGGACGCCATCCGGGAACGGGGATACGCCATCCTGGTCGAAGGGTATATGGATTTCGTCATTCCCTTCCAGCAGGGGGTGCACAACCTGGTGGCTTCCCTGGGGACGAGTCTGACGCCGCAGCAGGTGGAATTGTTGGGCCGCTATACGCACGAGGCCGTGGTGAGCTACGATCCGGATTCCGCGGGACTGGCCGCCGCGCAAAGATCGCTCGACCTCTTTCTGGAGGGGGACTTCCGGGTGAAGGTTCTCCGCCTCCCCGAGGGGCAGGACCCGGATGCATTCGTCCGCGCAAGCGGGGCCGACGCCTACCGGGAGAGGGCGGAGGCGGCGGTCCCCTACCTCGAGTTCGTGCTCGAAGCCGCCATCGGCAATCAGGGCGCGCTGGATGATCCCAAAAACAAGATCCAGGTCATGAACACGGTGCTCCCGTACCTGGCGCGGTTGCCCAGCGCGGTGGAACGCTCCGAGTACGTGTTCCGGTTCGCCCGCAGGCTGGGGATCGAGGACCGGCAGTTGCTGGCCGAAACCAAACGCGCGGCGCAGCAGAAGCGGGGCCGGCTGGGCGAGGAGACGATGGCGAGGGCCGTGTCGATGAGAACGGCGGAAAAGAAGCTGCTCCAGCTCCTCGTCGGGCACGGGGAGCTGCAGGAGCACATCCTCCCCCTCTGCTGCCGGCAGGATTTCGAGGGACTGGCGGGGGAGAAGATCTTTGCCGCCCTGCTCGAGGAGTTCGACCGGGGCGGGAGGAGCGGCTTCACGGACCTCCACCGGCGTTTCGCGGGCGAGCCCGAGCAGGACCTGCTGGCCCACCTGGAGATGGAGGAGATGCCGGAAAGCCCCTCGCCCGGCACGGCGGAGAGTTCCCTGAACGCACTGCGGACCATGAGACTGACGGCGTACAAGCAGCAGATCGTGCTGAAGATCGCGGAGGCGGCCGAGCGGAACGACGAGGAGACGCTCACCCATCTGCTCGAGCAGCGCGTCGCCGTGGACCGGGAACTGGTCGGTCTTTCCAGCAAATAGAGGGGAAAGGAGACAGCGGTTTGTCTATCGAAGAAAAATACGACGAAGTAAAAGAGCTGATCCTGATGGGGAAGGAGAGGGGGTACCTCCTCTACGACGAGGTCAACGACCTCCTCCCCGAAGGGGTCTGTTCCTCGGATGAACTCGACAGCATTTTTTCTCTTTTCGGCTCCGCTGGGATTGAGGTTATCGATACCGAGCAGAAATTCCAGGAGGAGAGCAAGCGGGGGGAGAAGAAGGAGGACGATTCCGGGGAAGAGAACGAGTTCGATTTCGGAGCGTTGAATCTCGATAAGACGAACGACCCCGTCCGTTTGTACCTCCGGGAAATGGGGACGGTCCCGCTGCTGAGCCGCGAGGGAGAGGTGGAAATCGCCAAGCGGGTCGAGCACGGTCAGAAGGTGATCCTCAAGGCGCTGTCCAGATCTCCACTGGTAGTTCAGGAAATCCTCGAAATAGGTGATCAGCTAAAGAAAAAACAGATATCGGTCCGGGACATCGTCATCTTCAACGAAGAGGAGGTCACCGAGGAGCGGGTGGAGCAGAAGGCGCAGGAAGTGCTCTCGGTCATAGACAGCATCCGTAAGCACGAACGCGCGGCGCACCGGATCCGTGCCCGGATCGCCCGCTGCCGGAAGGGGTCGCGCATCTACAAGAAGAACCTCTCCATGCTGGCCCGTTACCGTATCCCCATCGCGTGGAAGGTGCGGGAGCTGGAGCTGAACGTCATTCAGCACGAAAGGCTCATCGGCGTCATCCGGGAAACGGTCGACAGGGTGGTCGGGCTGGAAAGGGAGAAGCACCGGCTCCTGCGCAGCCTGGAAGCGCCCCGGCGCCTGGACGATTCCAAGGGGATCAAGAAGCGCCTGAGGCTGATCGACGCGGAGATGAAGCAGATCGAATCGGACGCCCTCGCGCCCGCCGAAGAGCTGAAGCGGACCCTGGCGACCATCCGCTCGGGCGAACTGGAAGCCGACATCGCCAAGAAGGAGCTGGTGGAGGCGAACCTCCGCCTGGTGGTGTCGATCGCCAAGAAGTACACCAACCGGGGGCTGCAGTTCCTCGACCTGATCCAGGAGGGGAACATCGGCCTGATGAAGGCGGTGGACAAATTCGAGTACCGCCGGGGCTACAAGTTCTCGACCTACGCCACCTGGTGGATCCGCCAGGCCATCACCCGGGCGATCGCCGACCAGGCGCGCACCATCCGCATCCCCGTCCATATGATCGAGACGATCAACAAGCTGATCCGCACCTCCCGCAGCCTCGTCCAGGAATACGGCCGCGAACCGACCAGCGAGGAGATCGCCAGGAAAATGGACTTCCCCGTCAGCAAGGTGCGCAAGATCCTCAAGATCGCCCAGGAGCCGATCAGCCTGGAGACCCCCATCGGGGAGGAGGAGGACAGCCACCTCGGGGATTTCATCGAGGACCGCGGTGTGCTGTCCCCGGCCGAGGCGGTGATCAACATCAACCTGAAGGAACAGACCGAATCGGTCCTGCAGACGCTGACGCCGCGCGAGGAGCAGGTCATCAAGATGCGCTTCGGCCTTGGTGACGGCAGCGAGCACACCCTCGAGGAGGTGGGCCAGCGCTTCTCGGTCACCCGCGAGCGCATCCGGCAGATCGAGGCGAAGGCCCTGAGGAAATTGCGCCACCCCTCCCGCAGCCGGATGCTGATGGCTTTCCTGGAGGGCTCCTCGATCCGCGATTGATCGCCCGGAACGCCGCCCGAAATCTCCCCGCGGCCCCTTGCAATTGCCCCGCGATCCCAATATCCTGCGCCTGCAAACCAGAAAGGATCGGACTGCGTCGTGACCCATCGCCTGGAAATCGGTTTGAAGAGGGGTGTGGTGGACGCCCGGGGCCGCACCGTCGCGGCCCGGGCGCAGCGCTTTCTCCGGCTTCCGGTCGCGTCCTGCCGGACGCGCGATGTCTACAAGCTGGACATCGCCCTCTCGCCGGAGGAACTGGAGAAGATCCGGGACGCGTTCACGGACCCCGTCATCTGCCGCTGTGCGGCGGGGCGGCTCCGCCCCCCCCGTTTCGACTGGATGGTCGAGGTGGGGTTCCGGCCGGGGGTGACCGATAACGTCGGTTCGACCGCCTGCGCCGTGGCCCGCGACGTGCTCGACCGCCCCCTGGGACGCCACGAGTCGGTCTACACCTCCATCCAGTACTTCTTCCGCGGCGCGCTCACGCGCCCCGGTGTGGAGCACCTGTCGCGCGACCTGCTGGCCAACCCCCTGATCCAGACGATCCGGATCTTCTCCCCCGCGGAGTGGGCCGCCTCCGGTATCGACCTGGAGGTCCCGGCCGTCCGGGAACAGCCCGGCATCCGGGTCGGCACCTACGACCTGGACGTTTCGGACGCGGAACTGCTGCGCATCAGCCGCGAGGGGATCCTGTCGCTCAGCCTCGAGGAGATGCACGCCGTCCGGGACCACTTCGCCTCGGAGGACGTGGGCCGCCGCCGCGCCGGGCTGGGTCTGCCCGCCCGCCCCACGGACGTGGAGCTCGAGTGCATCGCCCAGACCTGGTCGGAACACTGCAAGCACAAGATCTTCGCCGCACGCGTGCACTACGTGGACGAGACCGGGGCCGAGGAGTGGATCGACTCCCTCTTCAAGAGCTGCATCCGGGACGCCACGGCCAGGATCGGCGGGGAGGTGGACTGGCTGGTCTCGGTCTTCAGCGACAATGCCGGCATCATCCGCTTCAACGACCGCTGCCACATCTCCTGCAAGGTCGAGACCCACAACACCCCCTCGGCGCTCGATCCCTACGGCGGTGCCATCACGGGGATCGTGGGGGTGAACCGTGACCCGATGGGGACCGGCATGGGGTGCGAACTCGTGGCCAACGTCTGGGGCTACTGCCTCGCGTCCCCCTTTTACGACGGGGACCTGCCGGAGGGGCTGATGCACCCGCGCCGCGTCCGCGACGGCGTGCACCAGGGCGTCATCGACGGCGGGAACCAGAGCGGCATCCCATGGGTCCGGGGCTTCGAGCGCTTCGACGAGCGCTTCCTCGGCAAGCCGCTGGTGTACTGCGGCACCGTCGGCCGCATCCCGCTCCTGGTGGGCGGGAGGCCGTCGGAGCGCAAGGAGATCTCCCCCGGCGACGTCATCGTCATGTGCGGGGGGCGCATCGGCATGGACGGGATCCACGGCGCCACCTTTTCCTCCGAGGAACTGCGCAAGGAGTCGCCGGCCCAGGCGGTCCAGATCGGCGACCCGAT
>JAFGSS010000026.1 GCA_016934555.1 Acidobacteriota bacterium
GCATCAGAAAGAGAAAAGCCTCCCGGGCCGAACCCGAAACCCGCTTGCGCGGCACCGGCAGCGGCAGATCGCTTTCCACGAAGCCGTCGAGCGCGCCCTCGATCTCCTTCGCGGACCACCCCCCCTGCTCGAGCGCCCGGACGATATCCGCGCGCGCGATGCCGCGCCCGAGCGCGGCATGGACAAATTCCGTAATCGAAGAACCCATGGTGCACCTCCCTGTCCCCCTTCAATGCATTTTTCGTTCCAGATCGGGAAATATTCCCATGACTGGAATCAGTGGTTTTATGATAATACCGCCTGGCCCCCCCGGCCCCGTATGTACATTCTACGATCTCGCCATGTACAGGATATGTACCATGACGCGGGGCCGATCCCGGGGGCTTCCGGAGGAGCCCTGATTAAGCGCTTGCTTTTCCAAAACCTGTAGTAAAATGACGGTTTTGATAAACAGGGGAAAAACCAGGTGCCCCCGGAAAGGTGTGCAAACATGCGCGAACCCCTAGCCATCGTATCCAATCCCGATGTCGTCATTGAAGAAACGGCGCCCGCCGCCCGGACCGTTGTGCGCACCTCCGCCCATGAGGTCCGGGAGACCGCCGTCCGGGCGGCCCGGACGCTTGCATCCAAACAGGATGAGGAAGGGTACTGGGTGGGGGACCTGACGGCCGACTCCACCCTGCAGTCGGACTACATCCTCCTGCAGATGTGGCTCTATCCGCCCGATGCGGACGGCTCCTGGAACCCTCCCACGATGCCCAGGATCCGCAAGGCCGCGCGCGCCATCCTGGACGCCCAGCGCCCGGACGGCGGCTGGAACACCTACGAACCCGGGCCGTCGGAGATCAACGCCACCGTACGTGCCTACACCATGCTCAAGATGACGGGGATGTCGCCCGACGACCCGCGCATGAGGCGGGCCCGGGAACTCGTCCTCAAGCTGGGGGGGATCCAGGCCTGCAACAGCTACACGAAGATCAACTACAGCTTCTTCGACCTCTTCCCCCGGAAATACTGTCCCACGATCCCGCCCGAGATCCTGATCCTCCCGGGCAACTTCCTGTACGAGATGTCCTCGTGGACCCGCACCATCATCGTCCCCCTTTCCATCATCCAGGCCATCGGCAAGACCCGGCCGACGCCGGGGGGGATGCGGATCGACGAACTGATGCACCCGCACCGCAAACTCGCGCTCCATCGCCGGGACCGGATCGGCAACATCTTCATCAAGGCCGACACCCTGTTCAAGCGCTGGGAGCGCCAGAGCGTCCAGAAGATCCGCGGGCGCGCGCTGCGGGAAGCGGAGCACTGGATGCTCGACCGTCTGCAGTTCAGCGACGGCCTGGGGGCCATCTACCCGGCGATGATGTACGCCATCATGGCCATGGACTCGCTCGGCTACGAGCGCGACCACCCCGATCTCGTGCAGGCGATCGAGCAGTTCGACGGCCTGATGCTGGAGGGGGAGGAAAGCCTGATCTTTCAGCCCTGCAAATCGCCGGTCTGGGACACGGCCATCGCCGCCTTTGCCCTGGGGGAACTCGGCGAAGCGGACCCCGCCCGGATGACGGCGGCCGCCGACTGGCTGCTCGACCGGGAAATCCGGCGCAAGGGGGACTGGGCGGCCAAGCGCCCCGGCCTGACTCCGTCCGGGTGGGTTTTCGAGTTCGCCAACGAGTTCTACCCCGACATGGACGACACGGCCATGGTCCTGCTGGCGCTGCTGCACGCCCGGGCGAGCGACCCGGAGCGGCAGGCGCGCGCCGAGCGCCGCGCCGTCCGCTGGCTGCTGGGGATGCAGAGTTCCGACGGCGGCTGGGCCGCCTTCGACGTCGACAACAACTGGGAGATCTTCAACAGCATCCCCTTCGCCGACCACAACGCCATGCTCGACCCGACCTGCCCCGACATCACCGGCCGCACGCTGGAATCGCTCTGCCGCCGCGGCTTCAAGTACAACGACTCCCCCGTCGCCCGCGGGATCGAATTCCTGCTCCGGCACCAGGAAATCAACGGGAGCTGGTTCGGCCGCTGGGGGGTCAATTACGTCTACGGCACCTTCCTGGCCGTCCGCGGCCTCGCCGCCACGGGCGCCCCCCACGCAAAAACCGCCATCGCGCTCGCCGCGCGCTGGCTCCGCGAGGTCCAGAACCCGGACGGGGGCTGGGGCGAAAGCTGCCGCGGCTACGACACCAAGCGTTTCGAGCCCGCCGGGAGCACCCCCACGCAGACCGCGTGGGCGGTCCTGGGATTGATCGCCGCCGGGGAAGTCTACTGTTCGGCGGTCCAGAAGGGGATCCGCTGGCTCCAGGAGCGCCAGCGCCCCGACGGGACCTGGGACGAATCGGTCACCACGGGGACCGGTTTCCCGCAGGTCTTCTACATCCATTACCATCTCTACCGGGACTACTTCCCCATCCTGGCGCTCGGGACCTACGCCAGACACGCGGAATCCCAACCGGTCGGGGAGAGGGTCCAGTAACACCCGAAATATTTGAAGCCCGACCCGCCCCCTTTGCGCTATGATGGCGCGGGGGCCGGGGTCCGGCCCGGGAAAATTCCCATATCGCGAGGTACCCGCCATGCCGATGTCACGCCGCCGTTTCTGCGCGCAATCCGTGGCCGCCCTGTCGCTCGCCGCCGTCTCGAAAAACCGGGCACTGGCCCAGGCGCTCGGCTCCACCGGCCTCGGGGACCTCTACCGCGGGGACTTCCGGATCGGGACAGCCGTCAGCAACCGCACCCTCGAGACCCAGGACCGCGGCATGCTGGACCTGATCGCGCGCGAGTTCAGCGCCGTCACGGCCGAGAACTGCATGAAGTGGGGGCAGGTCCACCCCGAAGCCGGGCGCTGGGAGTGGGAACTCCCCGACCGGTTGGTCCGCTTCGCGTCCGCGCACGGCATGTACATCCTCGGGCACACCCTCGTGTGGCATTCGCAGACTTCGCGCGACCTGTTCCAGGCGCCCTCCGGCGGGGGGCGGATCTCGCGCGACGAGCTGCTCCGGAAGATGGAAGAGCACATCCGCACCCTGGTCGGGCGCTACAGGGGGAAAATCGCCGCCTGGGACGTGGTCAACGAGGCGGTCGACGAGGGGAAGGGGTGGCGCCGGAGCCCCTGGCTGGAAATCCTGGGCCCGGAGTTCCTGGAGCGCGGGTTTCACTGGGCGCACGAGGTCGACCCCGCGGCGCGCCTCCTCTACAACGACTACAACATGCACAACCCCGGGAAGGCGAAGTTCGTGGCGGAGTTCGTCCGCGACTTCAAGAAGCGGGGGGTGCCGATCCACGGAGTGGGGATGCAGGCGCACGTGATGCTCGACTCCCCGGCGATCGCGGAACTCGAGGCCAGCATCCGCCTCTTCGCCGAGGCGGGCGTGCAGGTGCATATCACCGAGCTGGACGTGGACGTCCTGCCCGGCCGGGAGGGATCCGCCACCGCCGAGATCTCCACCCGGGTCGGGTACTCGGCCGAACTCAACCCCTGGCCCGACGGCCTCCCCGCGGAGATGGAGCGGCGCCTGGCCCGGCGCTACGAGGAACTGTTCCGCCTCTTCCTGAAGTACCGCGACAGGATCGACCGCGTCACCACCTGGGGGACGAGCGACGACGAATCGTGGAAGAACCATTTCCCGGTCCCCGGCCGCACCAACTACCCGCTCCTGTTCGACCGCGGGAAGCGGCCGAAGGACGCCTATCGCGCCGTGGCCGCGCTGAAGGCGTCCGGCTAGAACTGCCGGACGCGGTAGCCCTCCTTTTCGAGCAGCCTGACGATGCCGCGGTCGCCGACGAAATGGGCGGCGCCCACGACGACGAAGCAGCTTCTGCCGGCCGACAGGTGCTCCTTGATCTTCTCGGTCATCGTGACGTTGCGTTCAAAAAGGATCTTTTCCAGGATCGGGGCGACCCTGGGCTCCTCCCTGAGGCTCTCCCCGATCATGGCCTCGTCCATCCCGTCGGCGTCCCCCGCCTTCCACAGCTTCACGATCTCGTCGATCTGCTCCCCCACCCGCGCCAGGTCCCTGATGGTGTACATCAGCAGGAGGCTGGCATCGGGGAGGTTCAGGAGCATATCCAGCTGCTCCTTGACCGTCTCCAGTTCGAGAATCGGCTTGGAGTCCCCCGCCTTCCGGGCGAAGTAGAGGTCGATCCCCTGCTGGGGATCGTACCCCTGCCGCGTGAATTCGAGCGACGAAAGGGTCAGCGTCAGCACCGCGGGCTTCATGTTCAGGAACGCCTCCACGGGGAGACCGGCGCCGCGCGCATACTCCTCGAGCATGGCGAACACCTCCGGACTGAGATCGTCCCTGATGGTCCGCTTCCCCGTGTACATCCCCTCGGCCAGGATCTGCTGCGCGAGCCCGGCCTGGTCGATCTTGAGCGGGTTGATCTCGAGCACCAGGCTGTCCGACCGGGCGAAGGCGTCCTCGATCGCCGCGTCGAGCGGGTACATGTCGGCCTTCGCGTAATGGATCGACCCGAACAGGTACACCGTCGCCTTGTCCGATTTCACTTCCCAGAGGAAGTTCTTCGCCGCCGCGCTCCCGGCCGATGAGGTCCCCAGCAGAACCAGCGCCAGGCAGAAAACCGCCGCCCTGCACCCCCGCCCCCCGTTCATTCGCATACGCCCCTCCCCCGAACCCCGATAGGTTATTTGCAGCACTGCGGCAAGCTTACACCGAAACCGGGCGCGGGCCCGAAAAAATTGTGGTATACAGGGGGACATGGCGAAAGATCCGACGCGCGTCTTCATTCATGGCCTGGAAAGCTCCAGCCGGGGGAACAAGGGGCGCTTCTTCAGCGAGCGTTTCCCCGACATGATCGTCGAGGATTTCCCGGGCCC